>JAUNVO010000014.1:10964-27554 GCA_030540695.1 Micrococcaceae bacterium
GGACCCGCATAGCAGGGCCTTGGTGAAAACAACCCGGGTTCCGCCACCCGGCAGGCTTGGGGTGTGCGGCTGCCAAACGTTTCATTTTGCGTCGCGGCGTGACACGATTCGGCTATGACACAGTTTCAGGCTTTGGATATTCAGGAGCTGATTCACCTCTCGGTGCCACGGGTGTGGGAACTGCTCACGGATTGGGCCGCGGCCCCCGAGTGGATGCCCGGGGTCGATTCGATGGAAGCCGAGCAGCTCACCGGCCCAGGGACCGTGCTTGACTACCGCTGCGGCCCCCACGAACGCCAATTGCTCATAACCGATGTGCGCGAGGAGGACTCCATCACCCTGTCCTCCGGCGGCGGGGACATCACCGTGCTTTACACGTATCTGCTCACCGAGGACTCGGAACAGACTCGCGTGCGCCTGACCATCAGCGTCCAGGCAGCCGAGGGACTTCGGGACGAGGTGGGTGGCTTGCTCTCGGCAATCGCCGATTCCGAGGCGAACACCTTGAAGGCGTTGCGGACATATGCCGAAGCCGCGCCGTAGGAACAGTCAGCGCTTCGCCGACCGCGACTCATCCTTGCCGGCCGCGAAGAGGTGCTCGAAGACGATATTGGTTTGCGTTGAGGAAAATGCGGGATTTGCGCCCAGGTGCGCGGCCACGAAATCCCGTAGGGCCTCGATGGACTCGGTGATCACATGGACCATGATGTCCGGTGTCCCGCCAAGCACAAAGACACCTTGGACCTCGGGAAGCCCACGCAGGATCCGCGCCGCCTCAAGCATTGCGTTGCGGGCTTCGGAACGCACCACGACCGAGACCATGGCCGCGATGCGCAGCCCCAACTTCGCCGGATCGACATCCGCGTGGAACCCCCGGATCACCCCGGCATCCTGAAGCGCCCTGACCCGGCCCAAGCAAGTGGAAGGCGCCACCCCGGCACGCGAAGCCAGGATGTTGTTGGGCATGCGCGCATCTGCGCTGAGCTCTCCGAGGATCCTCAAATCGACGTCGTCGAGCCGAATACTATTCTGCCCAGTGTCATGATTTTTGATCAAAGCAGAATTCAGCACGATAAACTCCTTGGATATTGAGCACTTGTTCAGAAGTGTACCTACATGACCATCAATAATTCTATGATGAGAGTCCGGTTGCGTTCGCTGAAATCAGCCAACGAACCCCTCGACACATTCCAGAAAGGTCATCGATTCCGAACATGAGTACATCCACCCAGCTGGACCGCGGCAGTCTCCAGGCAAAGGATGCAACGGATCCGTTGGCTTCCTTTCGCGACCGATTCTCGCTCCCGGACGGCTTGATCTACCTCGACGGAAACTCACTGGGCCCGCTGCCGATCGGCGCTGCCGAACGTGCAGCCGAGGTCATCAATGACGAATGGGCCCAGGGGCTCATCCGTTCGTGGAACACGGCCGGATGGTTCGATCTGCCAACGCGACTCGGGGACAAGCTCTCCAAGCTCATTGGCGGAAACGACGGCGAAACAGTGGTCACGGACACCACCAGCCTGAATTTGTTCAAGGCACTTGCCTCCGCCGTTCGCATCCAGCAGCAGGACGCCCCGACCCGGCGCGTCATCTTGACCGAACGCGACAACTTCCCCACCGACATCTACATTGCCGAAGGCATTAGCGACTTCCTGAACTCGGTTAACGCTGAAACCGGTGCCCATTACGAGATCCGCCTGATCGATGAGGATCTTTCGCTGGAGCAGGCCCTGGATGATGCGGTGGCCGTACTCTCACTCTCGCATGTCAACTACCGCACCGGGGCGATGTGGGACATGGACGCCGTCACCGATGCGGCGCACAAGGCCGGAGCGCTGGTGGTCTGGGACCTCGCACACGCGGCCGGGGCGGTACCGGTGGACCTGAACAAGGCCAACGCCGACTATGCGGTGGGTTGCACGTACAAGTACCTCAACGGCGGCCCGGGCTCCCCGGCATTCATCTGGGTCAACGCCCGCCACCAGGCACGATTCTGGCAGCCACTGACAGGCTGGTGGTCCCATGCCTCGCCGTTCGAGATGGAAGACAGCTACACGGCAGCCAACGACGTACGCCGCTTCCTGTGCGGGACGCAGCCCATCACCTCCATGGCCATGATCGAATGCGGGTTGGACGTTGCGCTGGAGGCAGACATCGAGGCTGTACGCGCCAAGTCCCTCGCCTTGGCGGATCTCTTCATTGCCCTGGTGCGCCAACGCTGCGGTGGGTTTGGCCTCGAACTGGTTACGCCGGAGAACCACGCCGGGCGCGGCAGCCACGTCAGCTTCCGCCACCCCGAGGGTTACGCGATCATCCAGGCCCTGACTGCCCGGGGCGTCATCGGGGACTACCGGGAACCGGAGGTACTGCGCTTCGGCCTCACACCGTTGTACCTTTCCTTCACCGATATCTGGGATGCCGTGGAAATCTTGCGTGAAATCCTCGAGACCCAGGGCTGGGATGTTCCCGCGTATCGCACGCGCCACGCTGTGACCTAAGGCAGCCAAGGCGTTTGGCATTCCGGTCCCGGACCTCGAAGGTTCGGGACCGGAACGCCGTTGCGGGGCGCGCGGCCACTCCGGAGGGTGGATGCGGGGAACGGTTCAGCGCATAGAATCTTTCCCGGTGCCCAACTCGAAAGGAACGATGTGGCGAAGCTGTACTTCCGTTACGGAGCAATGAATTCCGGCAAGTCCACCGGATTGCTCCAGACCGCGTTCAACTACGAAGAGCGCGGCCAACGCGTCCTGTTGGTTAAACCCGGGATCGACACCAAGGGCGATTCACGCATCACGTCCCGACTGGGCATGAGCCGCGATGTTGATTTCCTGATCCCGCCCACCGCAAATGTGCGTGAACTTTTTGCCCGCATGGCTGCGGGGGACGATCCCGATGCGTTGCTGCAACACGTCGATGCACCCCCGGTGGCTTGCGTGCTGGTGGACGAGGCCCAGTTCCTGGCCCCCGGACAGATCGATGACCTGTTCCGCATTGCCGTGTTGGACAACGTACCGGTCCTTGCCTACGGGATCCGCTCCGACTTCCGAACCCATGCGTTCCCGGGTTCCGCCCGTCTGCTGGAAATTGCCCATTCCCTCGAAGAGCTCAAGACGATTTGCCGCTGCGGTCGCAAGGCCGTGTTCAACACCCGCAGGTCCGGTGAACAGATCATCTTTGATGGCGACCAGGTAGCAATCGACGGCGACGAAGTCTGGTACGAATCCCTATGCGGGTCCTGCTACCTGGAAGCTTCCGGCGGACACCTGGGAGGCTAGCCCACGTTGGCGGGATGCTCGATGGCCAACCCGTGAAGGATCACGCGCATGCCGTATTCGAATGCCTCCTGGCCCAGTTCGGCGGGGCCCGATCCCGTGCCGGAACCGCCGGCCAGCGCCTGGAATTCCTGGTGCGCGGCAATGGAACCCAACAAGTGGTTGAGCAGCAGGTGCCGTGCGTAAGGGGCCTCTTGCCGCGGGACGCCGGCCAGTTCCAGGAACTCCATCAACCATCCCAGCGGCGCGAGGGCTTCGGGTCGCATGGACTGTGCCAGCTGGATCACTTCGGCAGAGTCCGGGACGGTGATCAACGCGGTACGCAGTTGCTGGAGCAAGGAGGCGATGGCCATCGGGACCGTACCTGCCGCCGGGGTCGGCGGCCGCGGCACCCTTCCCAACAACTTCGCCGCCACGTCGACCAGTAGCTCCTGTTTGGATTTAACGTGCCAGTAGAGGGCACCGACCTGCACATTGAGTTCCCGCGCGAGCCGACGCATCGAGAGGTCCGCCAAGCCGAATTCCGACAGCACACCCACGGCGGTATCAATGAGTTGCTCTCGGGTCAGGGCCATGAAACCCAGTCTATGGGGGCAACGGAGATTACTGTCCCCGGCGCGGCTATCCCGGGTCGCGATACTGCCTTACACTCGCGAACATGATCCGCTTTCTGATTCGAGTGGCGATTTTTATCGTCTCTTCCGCGCTGGGCCTGTTGGCCACAAGCTGGATTCTTGACGGCTTCAACCTCCAGGTCTCCGGGTTCGTCGTTGCCGTGGTGGTATTCACCATCGTGCAGTCGATAATCGCTCCGTTCGTCGCGACCATGGCGAAACGCTACGCTTCGGCATTCTTGGGTGGCGTGGGCCTGTTGGCCACGGCTTTGGCCCTCTTCGTTGCCCAGCTTTTTCCCGGCGGCCTGAACATTTCGGGTACGAGCATGTGGGTGCTGGGGGCGATGTTGGTGTGGTTGATCAGTGCGGTGGCAACGTTCCTGCTCCCGTTTTGGTGGCTGCGCAACCGCCGCCAGGAGCGGCGAGCTCCCGCCGCGGCCTAGACGGGTGGGCCCGGATCCCGACGTCATTGGGGGCGGCACCTCCCCCGAAGCCCTCGACGAAACGGCCAAAGGGGAGTTTGATGGGGTCATGAGTATGAAATTCCCGACGCCCGAGGCCATGAACGAGTTCCAGCGGCTCGCCCGCGCCTTGCTCGGCGAGGACGTGGAAGCCGGAAAGATGTTTGGCAAGGATGCCTTGAAGTACGGATCCAAGGCGATTGCCTGCCTGCTCGAAGACTCCATGGGGTTCAAGGTCGGGCGTGACAGCAAGGCCATGGCCACCGCCTTGAACTACCCCGGAGCGACCCTTTTCGATCTCTCCGGACAGGGCCGGCCGTACCGTGACTGGGTGTCGGTTCCCGATAGTTCGTTGGAACACTGGGAGACACTCATGCGGGCCGCACTAAATACGGCGATCCAGGCAGAAGACGAGCCGCAAGAGGCCTGAATCCTCCCATCGATGCTTCATCGGGTAAACTCGTGAGGTAAGAGCCCCTTATTGTTCTTCCTGATCCATGCTTGGGCCAATCGAAGAGCGAGGGGCATTTCTGCGCCCGGCACCGCCGGGACCCGGCATTTAGCCGGCCGCGCTGAATCGAGCAAGGGGGAGGATCCCATGCCAGCAATCGTGATCGTCGGAGCCCAATGGGGCGACGAAGGCAAGGGCAAGGCCACAGACCTTTTGGGTGGCCAGGTTGACTACGTAGTCAAGCCAAACGGCGGCAACAACGCCGGACATACGGTCGTCGTTGGCGGTGAAAAGTATGAGCTCAAGCTCCTTCCCGCCGGAATTCTTTCGCCCAACGCGATCCCGATCATCGGCAACGGCTGCGTCGTGAACCTTGAGGCGCTCTTCGAAGAGGTCGACGGGCTCGAAGCACGCGGGGCGGACACCTCCAAGTTGCGGGTCTCCGCTAACGCGCACCTGGTTGCCCCGTACCACCAGACCATGGACAAGGTCACCGAACGCTTCCTGGGCAAGCGTGCCATCGGCACCACGGGCCGCGGCATCGGCCCCGCCTACATGGACAAGATCGGACGTCTGGGCATCCGTGTCCAGGACGTCTTCGATGAATCCATCCTGCGCCAAAAGGTCGAGGGCGCGCTGCGCCAGAAGAACGAACTCCTTGTCAAGGTCTACAACCGCCGCAGTGTCGAGATCGACGAGATCGTCGACTACTTCCTGTCTTTCGCCGAGCGCTTGCGCCCGATGGTCATCGACGCCACCCTTGAGCTGAACAATGCCCTGGACGCCGGCAAGGTTGTGCTCATGGAAGGCGGCCAGGCCACGTTCCTGGACGTGGACCACGGCACCTACCCATTCGTCACCTCCTCGAACCCGACCGCAGGCGGAGCCTCCGTGGGATCGGGCATCGGCCCGACCCGCATCAGCCGCTCGATCGGCATCATCAAGGCCTACACCACGCGTGTTGGCGCCGGGCCCTTCCCCACCGAATTGTTCGACGACATGGGTGAGTACCTGCAGAAGACCGGCGGGGAATTCGGCGTGAACACCGGACGCCCGCGTCGCTGCGGCTGGTACGACGCGGTCCTGGCCCGCCACGCCTCGCGCGTAAACGGGTTCACCGACTACTTCGTCACCAAGCTCGACGTGCTCTCGGACATCGAGAAGATCCCGGTATGCGTGGCCTACGACGTGGACGGGGTGCGCCACGACGAAATGCCGATGACGCAGACCGACTTCCACCACGCCAAGCCGATCTTCGAGTACTTCGATGGTTGGACCGAGGACATCACTTCCGCCCGCACGATGGATGACCTGCCGGAAAACGCACGCAACTATGTGCTGGCACTCGAAGCGATGAGCGGAACCCGGATCTCGGCGATCGGTGTCGGCCCGGACCGCGAGCAGACGATCGTCCGCCACGACCTGATCAACGACTGACACCAGCGCGCGCCAAGGGCGTGGTGCCGATACGAGATGGACGGATGTCCGCTGGTATCGCCACCACGCCCTTGGCGTTTTCAGCGCCAAGCGGTCGGGGTCACCCGGCGCCGGGCGGCCCGGCTGACCTCGAGCGAACCCAGCCAGCCGATGGCCAGGCAAACGGCGGCGGCAACCATGGCTGCCTGCACCCCGGTGGTGAATGCGTCCGACATGACCCCGGCGACCTGTGCGGCATGCTGCCCGAAGGCCGCGCCGGCATCGGTGTGCAGCACCGCCGGGATCAGCCCCCCGGCGGAATCGCTGAGTCGTTGCGCCCAGTCGGTGGCGTTGATCCCCGGCAGGGCCAGCGCACCCAGGTTCGTCACCGCGGCATGGGTGGTGGCGATGGCAAGCACGCTGCCGGCAATCGCGGTGCCCAACCCGGCGCCCAGCTGCCGCACGGTGCTTTGGGTTGCCGAGCCCTGCCCCGAGGCGCCGGTGGGGATGTCGCGTAGCACCGTGCTGGTCAGTTGCGCGGATGCCAAGCCGAGCCCCAGCCCGTAGAGGACCAGGAACGCCACCATCCCCAGCAGCGGCGCCCCGGCTCCCAAAACCACCACGAGAGCCACGACGCCCACGATCTCCAGGCCCAACCCGAGTACCACGACGCGGTCGGCGCCCAGCCGTTCGGCCAGGTGCCGGGCCATCGCACCGGAGAGGAACGCGCCGGCCGCCATGCCCGCCAGGATCAAACCCGCACCCATGGGATCGGTGCCCAGGACGTTGATCAGATACAGCGGCAGGACCAGCAGCAGCCCGAACTCGCCCATGGCCACCAAGGTGGCCGTGGCATTGCCCCAAGAGAATGTCGAATAGGAGAAGAGCGATAGGTCAAGCAGCGTGCTTTGGTTCTTCCTCGCCCGTCGCAGCTCCCAGCCGATGAATGCACCCAGACAGGCCAGAGCCATCACGCCCAGGACCGGGATCAATGACACGGCGGCATCGGCCGGCCAATGCAACGGGCCGACATCGACCCCGGTGCGAGGTCTGAGCCAACCCCAGCTCGGGCCCTCGATGAGCACGAACACCAGCAGCCCGAACCCCACCGCGCTGAGCAGCACGCCGAGCATGTCCGCTCCGCGATCGACTTGCGCCTCGCGTGTTTCCGGGACGTAGCGCCAGATACCCAGGATGACCAACACGCCAAGGGGCAGGTTCACCCAGAAGATCCAACGCCAATCGAGATAGGTGGTGAAGGCCCCGCCCGCCAGCGGGCCGATGGCCGCGGCGCCGGACATCACGGCACCCCAGACACCAAAGGCTGCCGCCCGTTCCTTGCCGCGAAAGATGGAATTCATGCTTGAGAGCGTCGAGGGAAGGACCGCGGCCCCGCCGATGCCCTGGATCGCTCGAGAGGCGATCAGCGTCCCCGGACCGGAGGCCAATGCGGCACTGAGGCTCCCGAGGACAAAGAGGCCTACCCCCAGGGCCAACAGCCGGCGCCGGCCCACCCGGTCCCCGAGCCGCCCGGCGGTCATCAGCAATGCCGCCAAGACCACGGAATAGAGCGAATTGATCCATTGGGCCTGTGTCAGGTCCATGTCCAGATCCTGGATCATGCTCGGCAGTGAAACCCCGACGATGGTGCCATCGAGCACGATCATCGCCAGGGCACCGGCCAGAACAGCCAGGGCCAACCACTTTTTCTCGAATTTTCCCGTCACAATCCTCAGGCTACGGCGAAAACGGCGGCCAGGGATCCACCGGATGGGGGATTGTCGTTAGGCTGGTTCAAAGCACTCCGCAACGAAGGGAATCGCCATGAAGGTCAGCGTTGGTCAGTTCGCGCCCACCGGCTCCGTCACCGACAACTTGGAAACCATCGAGCGCTTGGTGGCCAAGGCGAAGGCCGAGGACGCCGACCTGGTGTTGTTCCCCGAGGAAGCGATGCTTGCGGTTTCCAAGGTCACCGGTCCCCTGAATGCGGCCATCGAGGGAAACTGGACCAAGTTCGTCCAGAAGCTTTCCTTCCTGGCCGCCGAATACGGCGTTGCCATCGTGGCCGGCGGATACGAGCAAAGCAACGACAACCTGCCCTACAACACCCTGGCGGTGCTGGCGGCGGACGGCGCAATCATGGGCACCTACCGCAAGATCCACCTCTATGACGCTTTTTCCTACCAGGAGTCGCGGTCGATCAAGGCCGGAGACGTCGGCCAGGTTCCGGTCTTTGAGATTGCAGGACTGCAGGTCGGAGTACTGACCTGCTACGACCTGCGTTTCCCGGAAGTTGCCCGGAGGCTGGTGAACGCCGGCGCCGAGGTCTTGCTGGTTCCCGCTGCCTGGTTCAAGGGCGAGCACAAGATCGAACACTGGGAAACGCTGTTGCGGGCCCGTGCCATTGAAAACACGGTGTGGGTTGCCGCGGCCGGCACCAGCTCCAGCCATACCATCGGCCACTCCGCGATCCTCGATCCCATGGGTGTTCCCATCGAATATCTTGGTGACGATGCCGAGGGGCTGGTTACCGCAGATGTCACCCGGCGTCGCATCGAAGAGGTGCGCGAGTACCTGCCGGTCTTGGCCAACCGCCGGCTCTAGCCCCCGGATTTTGCCCCGGGAGCCCGGGCTGGTGCCTTCCACGCATCGGCACGGGATTCCGTGCGTGCGGATGATGGCTGCAAAGCGGGCCAATTTCACACTTTTCCGCATGTACGCGATGGATCGGGCGCACTAGTGTTGATTCCCGAAACAACCGTCAAGAGGCAGGATGAGCAGTGGGAAATCCCGACACACAAATGACCGAAGAGATCATCGAGGCTTGGGCCAATGTAACGGCCCAGGCCTACAACGACTCGTTGACCGGACTGGAGCTTTCCCGGGTTCCAGCGGCCGTGCGGGCGTTCATCGAGCTCTACTCGCGGAGTAAGACCCTGACGTTCAACTCCGAACACTCGCCCACCGACTACTTCGAGGAGCACCCGGCAGTCGCCATCGCCCTGGTCCTGGACACCCGTGGGGCCGTGGAGCTGCTCGATGACGAGGAAGAGGAATCGCTCGAGGATATCCTGGGCTTCGCTGAGGCCTGGGCCGAGTTCGACTCGAACCAGCAACCGGACCTTGGGGTATCCGAGGCCGATGACGACGAGGACGCCGAGTGGTAGGGCACCCGGACTGCTAACCGCCCGGTGTCTCCTGGCACCCGCCGAGGGAACACGAAGGGCCGGTGTATGAGCACCGGCCCTTCGTGCATGAGGATCGCGGGCTCAGGCCAACAGCTGCCGCTTGGATGAAATGACCCCGGTGTTGAAACCGGCCAGGCGCAGACCGCCGTGGAAGCGGGCGTGCTCGATCTTCACGCAGCGGTCCATGACCACGTTCATGCCGTTGGCCTCGGCCGTGGCCGCAACCTCCTCGTGCCAGGAGCCCAGCTGCAGCCACAGGGTCTTGGCCCCCACCGCCAAAGACTCCTCCAGCACGCCGGGAAGGTCGTCATGCTTGCGGAACACCTCGACGAGGTCCGGGACCTCCGGCAGGTCGGCAAGGGATTTGTAGACCGGTTGGCCCAGGATCTCCTCGAGCACCGGGTTCACGAAGTAGACCTTGTACTTCGAGGAGGACAGCAGGTAGGTGGCCACGAAGTAGCTGGCGCGCGAGGGCTTGTTTGATGCGCCAACGATGGCTATCGAGGTGGTGTTGCGCAACAGTTCCAGGCGTTCGGCCGCGTTGGGGCCGACCCAGTTGCGGGTCTGGACGGAGGTGGACATTATTTGGCTCCCGTCATGGCCGATGCGCGGGCGGAATCAATGGAGCATGCCGTCCCGTCGTAGGTTTCGGGCACCGAGGCATCTGCCACCTTTTGCGAGGCGGCCAGCGCCTGGTCAAGGTCCCAGAGGATGTCTTCGATGTCCTCCAGGCCCACCGAGAGGCGGATGAGGTCCTCGGCGACTCCGGCGGCAGCGAGCTGTTCGGTGCTCAGCTGTTGGTGCGTGGTGGATGCGGGGTGAAGCACCAGGGTGCGAACGTCCCCGATGTTGGCCAGGTGGCTGGCCAACTGCAGCGACTCGATGAAGGCGGTTCCGGCGGCGCGTCCGCCCTTGACCCCGAAACTGAAGACCGAGCCGACACCCAGGGGCAGGAGTTCCTTGGCGCGGTCATGATCCGGGTGCGATTCCAGTCCGGCGAAATTCACGTAGCTGATGCGCTCATCGGCCTCGAGCCATGTGGCCACCGCCTTGGCATTGGCCAGGTGTGAGTCCATGCGCTGTGGCAGGGTCTCGACTCCCTGCAGCAGCTGGAAGGCTGATTGGGCCGGCAATGCCGGGCCGATGTCGCGCAGCTGCTCGCTACGCAGCTTGGTCAGGAAACCGTACTCGCCGAAGTTGTCCCACCAGGAGACGTTCCCGTATGCGGGAACCGGCTCGGTCATCGTGGGGAAGTTGCCGTTGCCCCAGTTGAACGTCCCGGCCTCCACCACGACACCGCCCAGGGTGGTCCCGTGGCCGCCAAGGAACTTGGTGGCGGAGTGGATCACGATGTCCGCGCCGTGTTCGATGGGCCGCAACAGGTAGGGAGGGGTCAGCGTGGAGTCGACGACCAGCGGGATTCCGGCGGCGTGGGCCACCTCGGCCAAGCCCCTGAGATCGGCGATGGCACCGGATGGGTTGGCCACCACCTCGGTGTACAGGGCCTTGGTGTTTTCCCGGATGGCCGCGGCGAACTCCGCCGGGTCGGTGGAGTCGATGAACGTGGTTTCCACGCCGAAGCGGCGCAGCGTCACATCCAGCTGGGTGATGGTGCCGCCGTAGAGCTTGGAGGAAGCCACGATGTGGTCCCCGGCCCCGGCCAACGCGGCGAAGGTGATGAACTCCGCGGCCATGCCCGAGCCGGTGGCAACTGCGCCGATCCCGCCTTCGAGGGACGCGATGCGTTCCTCGAACGCGGCGACTGTCGGGTTGCCGATGCGGGAGTAGATGTTGCCATACTTTTGCAGCGCAAAGAGGTTCGCGGCATCGTCGGAGTCCTTGAAGACGAACGAGGTGGTTTGGTAGATCGGGACGGCACGGGAACCGTGCTCGGCGTCCGGGGTGCCGCCGGCATGCAGGGCGCGTGTACGGAACCCAAAAACGTGTTCTGTCATGGTCGGTGGCTGACTCCTTGCGTGTGCGGGCCCGGTTCTCCACTAGAGGTGCAGTGGCGGAGCCCAGGTATGGGGCTGGTTGCTTAACCTTTTCCCGGGTCTAATGCGGTGCCGCCATGTGTCACGGCGGTGCCAAAGATTGCTTGCGCATTCTCCATCGTTTCTGGCGGTAGCACCTTGTCCACCGGAGTGTGGAAGGTTGCTGCGGCGTCACTGAACCAGATCTCTCGGCCGCTCGGGATGGTCATCGTCATTCCATTGTGGCAATAAAACCGCGGTTGGCCAAAGATTGTGATCCCACATTGCGCCCGGGGCCTAAGGTGTCGAAGATTCTGCGGCAGAAGTCGTGACGCCCACCGCCGGGTAGGCTTGGAACCATGAGTGCAGCATTGGTTTTGGTTCGGCACGGAGAAACGGCGTGGAACGCCGAAGGCCGACTTCAGGGGCAAACGGATATTCCGCTCAACGACCTGGGACGCGCGCAAGCCCACGCGGCCGGCCAGCGGCTCGGCGCCGATCCCTGGGACATCCTGGTCTCGTCCACGCTGGGGCGGGCAGTGGAGACCGCGGAGTTGATCGGGCAGAACCTTGGCCTGGCATTGACCGAAAGGATAACCGGTCTTCAGGAGCGCAACTACGGCGATGCCGAAGGCGAAGTGGTCAGGGACCTCCCGCGACCGCAGATCGATGCGCTGCTGGGATCCGGTGAGCCCGAGGACCAGGTGGCGCGCCGCGCACTTTTTGTGCTGCATGACCTGGTCCAGCGACACGAGGGCCGACGGATCATTGCCGTCGCACACGGAACCTTGATCCGCTTGGCCCTGGACGTGATCACCGGGGGAGCGAAGAGCACCATACTGCGCAATGGGGAGTCCCTGCATGTGGATGTGCGGCGGCTGCAGGACCACTTCCGCGAATCCGTCCACTAGCAAGTGCCCACCCGGGCAGGATAGGCCCTTGGTCGCGAGCGGAGTCCCTTTCGTCCATCTGAAGACGCGTCGCGTGACCCGAAGAGTCCAACTCGAGCACGTGCCGCTAGGGGACCAGCTGCACCTGCTCATGTGAAGAGCCATCCAAACAAGCCAAGCCCCGGTTTTGCGGTGCGTGTCCTTCGGTGTTGAAGGTGGCGCAAAGGGTTTCGGCACAAAACATAGCGCCTTGGTTTCCGGAGTATCTTACCGTCCTGCATGACACAGCAGATGAACCGGTGGATACGTTCCGAAACGGTCGTATGCCAAATAATCCCCAAACGACAGGAACCATGGAAAAAATCACCAATCCGATAGAAGTCTGGGAAAATTTCATCTACACGCCGAACCTGATCATCGGAACGGTCATGATCCTGCTCATTATTTTCGGACTCGGTTACCCTGCGGTGAAGGCGCTGCGAGGTCACTGGCGTTCCTGGGTTTTGGCTCCCGGAATCGTCAACATTCCGCTGACGTGGTTCCAGCGCCGACATAAGTGGCCCTATATGTTGCTGTGCTTCGCTGTAGCACTGACGACGATGCTGCCGACCATCTACTTCGAAGCGGCCAATGACGAGCACATGCGCCACCTGTGGTGGACCCTGCCGATTTTCTGGGGCCCCTGGCTGGTGGGAATCCTGTCGTTCTTCTGGTGGCCGCTGTGGGCGACTCCGCGCTGGAACCGCGACTGGGAACGCAAGAAGGTGGAAGAACCACGCGCCATCCCCTTCACGGATGAGGAAATCGCCACCTTCGGGGCGATGCCCACCGACAGTCGGCTCCGCCGCCGGCTGCTTCGCAATGCCAGGGCGTGCGGACTCTACGCGGCCGGGCAGGAAAATGCCTACGTGCCGCCGTGGAGGGATATCTGGGACGAGCACAACGCAGGATCATCACTTCCGAATAGCTGATCGCCGGATGTAGCGGAGGTGCGCGTTCACGTCCCTCTCAAGCCCTATTTGGCATGTATACGTCATGGGGTCATGGGCGAATCGTTTGTCGAGATAGGTTTTCTGCGCCCGTGGAGCGGGAGTCAGTGCCGTTGCCGGGGAAGGGGAATGACAAATATTCACGCGGCTACCCCGTGACGGGGTAGCTCCAGCGATTATGCGGCGAAGAGTGACACCAAGTGGTGGCGGTTCGACGCACCTGTCTTCTTGAACAACTTGCTCAGCCGAACCTCCACGGTGCTCAAGGCCACGAACAGCTCGTTGCAAATTTCCTTGTTGGTGCGTCCACGCTTCAGCAGCTCGATGATGTGCATCTCGTCTCGGCTCAGGCTCAACGACGTCAGTCCGGGCTTTGGCGCCACGGCGCATTGCGTCAGTTGGGCGTCGATGCGCTGGGCCCATCCCTTGGCCTGCATTCCCACAAACAAGGAACGGGCGGCCAGGAAGTGGATTCTGGCTTCGTCTATCTGCCCCAGATGTGCGAGCCGGGTGGCATAGGCGTGCAAGAGCCGCGCATATTCGAATCGGCTGTCACCGGTGGCCCATTCATCCAGGAGACTCTGGAAGAGTTTGAGCGATGTCGCACCTGGTCTGGCCATAGCGTGTGCCCTGCGTGTGACCAGTCGGTTCCGGCGTCCGGGTGCGGTTGCCATAAGGCTCTGTGCAGCGCGGTACTCGTTCGCTGCCTCCTCGAACTTTCCGTTAAGCACCAAGGCCTCGATGAGGTTAGTGAGCATCCTGACATAGTCCCCGTCCGCGGAACCCACAAATGTTAGCTGCGCCCGGCGGAAATGGGCGATCGCGGTATCGAGGTTATCTCTCATCAGTGCATACTCGCCCTCGATCGCCGCAATCAACGCGGCATGCCTTGAATGCGGTTGGGCGGCCACCGTTTCGTGGGCGGAGGCTATGTGAGGCAGGGCCCGCTCGGGTTTGTCCTTGGATAACCAGTACCAGGAGTGCAAGATCTGTGGCAGGGGAGCAAGCAAGACTGGAGGGGGTGTCTTGCGCCACGCATCAATCGCTGTGAGAGCGCCGCTGAAGGTATTGGCCCGCAGCTCATTCTTGGCATTGAAAAGCTGGGCCAGGCAACGCACCAGCGGGCTGATGTTGCTGTGCCCTGCCAAGAGGCCAGCGAAAACCTTTCCCGATTCTTCAGGCCGACCCACTTCGCTAAGCGCAAAGCCTAAGGCCAAGGACTGGAAGTGGTCTCCGGTGGCGGGAGGATTGCGATAAACGGCAAGGACCGGGTCGATACGTTGCTCCAAGGCGGCAACGATGAGGCAAGCCTGGGCGTGAAATGAACTGGTCCCCTCTCCCAGGGCGGGAGAAATTTCTTCAGCCAGTAGAAGGTCTCTGCGGGCGGACTGGAGATCGCCGTTGAGACCGTGGGACACGGCTGCAAAACACAGTAGGCCGGCGCACCGGACGGGTTCGACGGTACGGTACTTCTGGGCCAGAGGTTCAGCTGCGGCATGTTGGGCCGAGTTTGAGAGCAGCAAATCCAATTTCAGGTTCAGCAACGCCAAGTCAAGGACTGTCGTCACACTATCGGTTTGTGCCATGGCCATACGGACAATGCGGGATGCTTGCTCCAGCTCGAGCGTATCTACCAGCGTTTCGACGGCACCTACGAAATGGGTGAGATTATCGGGTCCAAACATTCCCAAACGCATCGCCCGTTCCATCGTTTCGATTCCGAAGTCGAAATACCCGTGACTCGTCAGTTCCGAGGCGGACTTAAGCAGACCCTGGGCAGCAGTGCTTTCCGTTTCGGCAAAGCTCCGGTGGTACGTCGCCAGCGGCAGCGACGAGGTATTTTCGGCGAGGCGCTCATGACGCATCCTGCGCTGTGCGGCGCTCCCGTTCCAATACAGCGCTGATCGCTCTAAAGCGGATGACACTTCGATATAGGGGCCGTTGTGCCGAAGCCGACCGTCCGCCAGCAAATCATCCAGGGCATCGCGGCTTTCAGGGCTCACCTCGGTGACGGCCCGGGCTTCGGCCAGCGGAGCCATGGCACTCAAATTCATGATCTGTTGTTGCGCATCGCTGAGCGCTAGAAACTCGCGTTCGACGCGTTTTTTCGCTGCGTCACCCGGCTTCAACGGCATCTCCAGCGGTTCCGTGCCTGACAATTGCCGGGGGGTCAGCCTGTCGAGCACGTCAACGATCGTGCCTGGTCGGCCATCAGAAAATCCGATGGCGCTCTTGAGCACCGCGGCGCTGGCTTCGGTGCCCGCATGCCTGGCGGCAACTTCCAACGATTCCGCAATGGTCAACGGACCAATCTCCATAAGCTTGATTGCAGCCCATGCCGAGTTGGCGTGCGGATCGGTGACGGTGGCAATGAGTGAGATTCCCGTGCCGCCAAGCCGGGCGCCGAGGTAACCGATGACTGCTTGACTGTCCGCGTCCAAGTGGTCGGCATCGTCAATCATGATGACAGTGCCGACGGACAACCCATCTAGGAGCTTCTCCTGAATTTCACGCGCCAAGGCGTATTGATCAACTGCGCAGGTACGGTCCGCAGGAATTCGTTGGGTGATGTTGAATGGATCAGCAAGCTGAACCGAGGCAAGCATCGCCATGAGCCCAGACAATGGCCATGTCGACTCGCTTGGATTAGCCCGAAGCAATCGGTGCGGACGATTGCCGAGTGCTTCCGAGACCTTCTCGAGGATCGTGGATTTTCCGATTCCTTCGATGCCGCGGAGGATCACTGCTGATTCTCTGCTGCTGGCGGCGACTCTTAGTAATGCTTCAACGATTTCACTCTGGCTACCCACGATCGAACCCCGTTTCGTGAGGGCTCGCGTTAAGCAAGTATCCGGTTGCCTGAATGTCGAAATATTGCGCTTTGTAAGCGGCGCCAATGGCTAAGGTCATCCTTAGCTCCTCCCCAAAATGAGCTATCTGACTAGTCGGAACCGCCGATCATCAATATTCATGGAAAACCTTCCCCAAGAAGGGTTCCCGCGATGTCCCGGTCCGCGACTAAAGACTACCGAATTACTTCTCTCTATGGAAGAAAAGATTTGAAAATGTTCTATTGTGAATTTCCGGCAACCGCGGTTGCCGGTGCCGACTGGAACGGGGAAGAATCTGACATGCCTTGGGCGGAAGTGTGCCCGTCAGCCATTTTCTAGCGTGCGTTGCCCGCTGTTTGCGTCTCAATGGGCCGGCGGATAGGGCTGACCCACACCCCGGAGGAGGTCGACGTATATGCCTTGATAAGGGTTGCGAGGCAAATATAAGCGTCAACGACCCTCATGACCGGGAATGCGGGTGCCATCAAAAGATATGAGATCC
>JAUNVO010000278.1 GCA_030540695.1 Micrococcaceae bacterium
CACAAAAATACGCGGACGCTGCCGTCCACCACGATTTCATCCGGCCATTGGCCACCCATGGATCGGTCACGCTGGTGGTGCTGAACCAGATCGACAAGCTCAGGGACGAGGAACGCGAACCGGTCATGGAGTCGTTGCGTTCCATCCTCATGGCTGACGGCCTGGAGCGCCCGAAACTGCTCGGGGTATCGGCACTGACCGGTGAAGGGCTGGAAATCTTGGCGCGGGAGATCATCCAGGTGGTGACCGAACGCGGAGCGACCACACGGCGGTTGGGCGCCGACGTGGCAAGCATTGCCGAGCGAATGGCCGAGGGAGCCTCCCTTGGGGAACTGAAGCTGCCGGGTCAAGTGGCAACGAAGGCGCTCACCGGAGAGCTTGCAAGCGCTGCGGGAGTGGACACGGTCGTGGGTGCCGTTCGCCGTTCCTACAGGCTCGACGCCCACAAGAAGACCGGCTGGCCCCTGACACGGTGGCTTGCCAAGGTGCGTCCGGATCCACTGCGCCGGCTGAACCTCAAAAGCCGGGACGTGAATCCGGCATTGAACCGCACTTCCCTGCCCGCCTCCGGCGCAGCGCAAAAAGCCCAAGCGGATTCCGCCGTCCGGCGATTCGCCGAAGAGGCCAGCGATGGCGCGCCCGAAGCCTGGCAGGGTGCCATCAGGCGTGCAGCCCGCGCCAGCGGGGAGACGCTGCCCGATGAATTGGACCAAGCCATCGCCAATACCGACATCGGGGCCCGCAAGGGAGCTTGGTGGTGGCCGGTCGTCTCGGTGATCCAATGGATCTCGCTGGTCACGGCCCTTGCTGGTGCGCTGTGGCTCGGTGCCTTGTTCGCCGCCCAATACTTCCAGTTCACCCTTCCCGAGGTGCCCAAGGTGGAGGGCTTCCCCGTCCCCACCCTGATGGTGTTCATCGGCATATTGCTGGGCATCATCTTGGGCCTTGCCACCGGCCTTGTCGCACGCATCGGTTCCGCGGGCAGGGCCCGAAAGGCCAGAAAAGCACTCCACGCGTCCGTGGGGGCCGTGGCAATCCGTTCCGTCGTTGAGCCGGTGAACGCCGAACTCACACGACACAACCACTTCATTGGAGCCTTGGCACGTGCCCGAAAATAACGTCTTGACCGTCGGAAAACTCGGCGAGAGCGGCTTGCTCTCACGGATCCTTCCGCGGCTTCGGGGGGCCAAGCCCCTGCTGGGCCCGGGGGATGACGCTGCGCTGATTGCCGCACCGGATGGCAAATTCGTGATCACCGTGGACACGCTGGTTGAAAACCAGGACTTCAGGCTGCACTGGCCCAGCGGTTTTGAAACCAGCGGGTTCGATGTCGGGTGGAAGTCCGCAGCCCAAAACCTTTCCGATATCAACGCTATGGGTGCCATCGCCACCTCGGCAGTGATTTCGCTGACACTGCCGCACCACACCCCGGTGTCGTGGGTTGAAGATCTTGCCGAGGGGTTCAGCGCCGCCATGCGGGAACTCGGTGCCGGCTATTGCGCCATTGGCGGGGGAGACCTCGGGCAGGGCGCCGAACTTTCGATCACCGCGGCACTGACGGGAACCTTGGCAACCGATAGGCCGATCCTGCGCAGCGGAGCCAAGGCCGGGGATGTGGTGGCCGTTTGCGGTGTCCTCGGTGTTGCCGCAGCAGGGCTGGCATTGCTTGATTCCACTGTTTCCCACCTGGAATGGTCCGAGGCGGAGAGGGTTCTGGTTTTTGGGCAGCGTTGCCCCTCGCCTCCCCTCGAGTTAGGCCCCGAAGCAGCCAGGGCCGGAGCCACCGCGATGATGGATTTGTCCGACGGGCTGCTCAAGGACGGGCGCCGACTGGCCATGGCAAGTGGAGTTGATATCGACTTCCAGGTGAGCACTCTCGCGCGGGACCTGCAAAGGCTGTCCCCGGCAGCCCAACGCCTGGGGACTGATCCGCTTGACTGGGTTCTGGGCGGCGGTGAGGACCATGGGCTACTGGCAACCTTCTCCAGCGCGGAAGAATTGCCGGAGGGATTCCGGGTGGTTGGTATTGTTCTGGAAGCCGGCGATGCGGCACGGGAGCGGAAAATCTCCGTGGATGGGGTGATCCCGGGATCGGCCGAGGGGTTCGACCATTTCGCGGGCTGACTCAGTCCCCGGTCTTGCGCAAGGCTTCGCTCAGCGCGTTGGCGGTTTGCACCACGACTTCCTGGTGCGTCCGTCCTGGCTGGCGGGACAGCCGTTCGATGGGTCCGGACATGGACACTGCGGCGATGACCCGTCCCGAAGGCCCGCGTACGGGGGCCGAGACGGAAGCGACACCCGGTTCGCGTTCGCCCAGGGACTGGGCCCAGCCGCGCCTTCGGACCCCAGCGAGGATCGTTGGGGTGAACCTCGCAGCGTGCAGCCCGTCAAGGAGTCGTTCGTGGTCTTCCCACGCAAGCAGCACCTGTGCCGCGGAGCCGGCCTTCATGGAAAGCTGGGTTCCCACCGGTATGGTGTCTCGTAATCCAACGGGCCGCTCCGCGGAGGCGACGCATACGCGGAAGTCCCCTTGCCGGCGGAACACCTGGGTGCTTTCACCGGTGGTGTCGCGCAATTGGAGAAGCAGCGGACCGGCGGCGGCAATCAGGCGGTCCTCGCCCGCTGCGGACGCCAGCTCCACCAGCCGTCCACCCAAAACGAAGCGTCCGTGGATGTCCTTGCCAACCAGCCGATGGTGCACCAGCGCCTGGGCCAGGCGGTGCACGGTAGGCCGGGAGATCTTGGTCAGCGCCACAAGTTGTGCCAGCGAAGTGGGGCCCGCCTCAAGTGCATTGAGGATGAGGGCCGCTTTGTCGATGACGCCAACGCCACTTGAAGTGTCCATACTTTGATATTGCAGTCTCACCATTTGAGATGCAAGTCCGCGCACTGGATATTACGGGGCTAGCGGTGGAACAGTTGGATCATAGGATTTTTATCAAGTGAGGGAGTCGGTTATGGCCGCACACCAGGCAGCACAGACGCTGGCAGAAAAAGTATGGAACGCACACGTGGTGCGCAAGGGCGAGGGAACCGGCGGAGCGCGCCAGCCCGACCTGATCTATATCGACCTCCACTTGGTCCACGAGGTGACGTCCCCGCAGGCCTTTGAAGGCCTTCGGCTGGCGGGCCGCCAGTTGCGTCGCCCGGACCTGACGATCGCCACCGAAGACCACAACACCCCTACGCTGGACATCGACAAGCCCATTGCCGATTTGACCAGCCGCACGCAGATCATGACGCTGCGCAAAAACTGCGAAGAGTTCGGTGTCCGCCTGCACTCGCTTGGCGACAAGGAACAAGGCATCGTCCACGTCGTCGGACCCCAGCTCGGGCTGACCCAGCCGGGCATGACCGTAGTCTGCGGCGACTCGCACACCTCCACCCACGGAGCCTTCGGCGCCTTGGCCTTCGGCATTGGCACCTCCGAGGTCGAACACGTCATGGCAACCCAGTCGCTGTCCCTGAAGCCATTCAAGACCATGGCCATCAACGTCGAGGGCACCCTGAAG
>JAUNVO010000279.1 GCA_030540695.1 Micrococcaceae bacterium
GTGATTCTTGATCTGTTTCGAAGATCACGGGCCATGAAGAGGCTTGGGTGTTCACCCCTCCACGAGTCTGCCCAGGGTGCGTGAGATGGCGCGTGCCGCGGTTTGCAGGGCCACGACCGCGGTGGGAAGCTGCTCCGATCCACGCGGAACCACCACGGCCAGCACCGCTACGGCGTAGCCGGTGGAATCAAGGATCGGTGCCGCAGCACCGGTGGATTCCGGATCGATGAAGCCGTCGAATGTGGCGTACCCGTTGCGTCGGATCTCGGCCAGTTCGTGGCGTAGTTTCGGGTGCTGGGCGAGCATCCTTTCACCGTGGCGTTCGAGGTATCCCTCGAGCACGTCGGGCCGGGAGTATGCCAGCAACGCCATGCCCATGGAGGTCAGGTGCACCGGCATGCGCCCTGCCACATTGGCCTGGTTGATGACCGAACCCGGGCGCGAGAGCCGCTCGATGACCAGCACGTCGTCCTCGTGCAGCACGGCCAGCTGGGTGTTCTGCCCCAGCAGCTGGTTGATGTCTTCCATGAAGGGCAACGCGGCCTGGCGCAGGTCAAGCGTGGAGGCGCTGCGGTTGGCCAGTTCCCACAACCGCAGGCCCAGCCGGACCTGCCCGTCGGGATCGCGCGCCAGCAGGCCATGGGACACCAGCTCATCGAGCAAGCGGTAAGCGGTGGCCCGGGGGACATCGGCACGATGGGCCAGGGACTGGACACTCAACGAGGTGTTTTGGGCATCGAAGGCGTCCAGGATCCGCACGAGGCGGTCCAGCATCGAGTCCCCGCTGGGAGAGTTGGCCATGGATCCACTCTAGGGCAGCACGCAAAGGCTTCGCGGGCCGGGCCGCAAGCCAGCGAAACCGCCGAGGAAAACTACTGGAACCGCGGGAGCAACGCCTACGATGGGGAAGCAACGAAACCAGGCCCGCCGGTGCTTCTTGGTCCGTTCCCGGGGTTTGGCACGTGGTACCGGACCCCGCGGGCGGCGCGTCCGGATGGCCTGCGGTCCATGGAACGTAAGGAGAACCACGTGGCTGAGCCGGAAGATCCACACAACCCGGGCAAGGAACACCCCCAGCCGATGGTGGAGCGCAGCCGGTTCGGTGTCTCCGAACGCCGCAAGGATCCGGTGGCCGAGGAATACCGTCCCCCGATCACCAGCAGTGAACTGAGCAAGGGACCGGCCGAACTCACCAGCCACCCGACCCCCACCGTGAATTGGCGCGTGTTCATCACCGCGGCGCTGATCATCCTCGGCTTCTCCCTCTGGGCCATCCTGATGCCCGAGGGTGCCGAGTCCACGATGCGCACCGCGGTCTCCTGGATCTCCATCAACCTGGGGTGGTTCTACGTCGTGACCATCACCCTGGTGGTGGCCTTCGTTTTGTGGGTCGCGTTCTCCAAGGAGGGCAGCGTCAGGCTGGGCCCGGACCATTCGCGCCCGCAATACAACCTCTTCACCTGGGTCGCGATGCTCTTTGCCGCCGGGGTGGGCATCGACATGCTCTTCTACTCGGTGACCGGGCCGATCAGCCAGTACATCTCCCCGCCCGCGGCCGATCCGCGCTCCGCCGCCGCGGTCCAGGACGCGGTGGTGTGGACGATGTTCCACTACGGCATTGCCGGCTGGTCGATGTATGCGCTGCTGGGCATGGCGATGGGCTACTTCGCCTACCGCTGGGGCATGCCGCTTTCCATCCGCGCCGTCCTGTACCCGTTGCTGGGCAAACGCGTGCGCGGGGTGACCGGCGATGTCATCGATGTCTTCGCGCTGGTCGGCACCGTGTTCGGGGTAGCCACCTCGATGGGCATCGGAGTGGTGCTGCTGAACGTCGGCTTCTCCTGGCTTTTTGGCCTGCCCGAGGGCCTGGCGCTGCAGATCGCGCTGGTGCTGGTCGCGGTGATCATGACCATCGCGGCGTGCACCTCCGGGGTGGACAAGGGCATCCGGTTGATCTCCGAGCTGAACCTCTGGTCCGCCGCGGCGATGATGCTTTACATCCTGATCACCGGCAACACCTCGTTCCTGCTCACCGCCATCGTGGAGAACATCGGGCGGTTCATCTTCACGCTGCCCGAGCGCACGCTGCAGACCTTCGCCTACGAACCGGACGGATCGGAATGGATGGCCGGCTGGACGCTGTTCTTCTGGGCGTTCTGGTTGGCTTGGGGTCCGTTCGTCGGGCTGTTCCTGGCCCGTATTTCCCGGGGCCGCACGCTGCGTGAGTTCGTCATTGCGGCGATCTCCGCACCGGTGCTGTGCGACTTCTTCATTGTCTCGATCTTCGGCAACAGCGCGCTGGGCGAGGTGTTGGGCGGAAATGAGGAGTTCGCCCAGCTGGCCGTGGAGAGCCCCGAGCACGGCTGGTACGCGCTGCTGGAAATGTTTCCCGGCGCCCCGTTCCTGATCGGCCTGGCCACCTTGTCCGGGTTGCTCTTCTATTTGACCAGCGCCAACTCCGGCGCCATGGTGATGTCCAATTTCTCCTCCTCGATCCCGGATCCCACGGTGGACGGGGCCAAGTGGCTGCGCATCTTCTGGGCGCTGCTCACCGCGGTGCTCACCGTCTCGATGCTGGTGGCCGGCGGGGTGACCACGATGGAATACGCGACGTTGATCTTCGCCCTGCCGGTGACGATCATTGCGTACCTCGTCATGGCCTCCTTCTCCAAGGTGTTGCGGATGGAGCGGGCCGAACGCGAGGGCCAGGTCCTGCGCCGCCGCACGGTGGCGGCGCACGGCGGGCAGGCTCCGGAGAAGACCTGGCGCCAGCGCTTGGGCCAGTTGCGTGCCTACCCGTCCAACAAGGCCGTCGCCCAGTTCATGGACAAGGTCATCCATCCGGCGCTGCTCGATGTGGTCGGGGAGTTCAAGGAGCTGGGCTACGACGCCGGGCTGACCTCGGCACCCAATGCCGAAACCGGCATCGACGAGCACACCCTGATGGTCCACATGGAGGATCACCGCGACTTCCACTACCAGGTGGCGGCCGTGGAGGCGCCGGCGCCGATGTTCGGTGCGCGCAGCATGTCGCGGGAAACCGATGTGTACTTCCGCCTCGAGGTCTTCACCCAGACCGGCACCGAGGGCTATGACCTGATGGGGTTGAGCAAGCAACAGGTCATCAACGACGTGCTCGATCGCTACGAGGCGCATCTCTCGTTCCTGGCCTACACCTCACAGCGGGACGTGTCCTCGATGCTGACCCCGCCGCGTCCCCCGACCGGCATGATCCCGCAGGTGATCGAGGATCCGGACGGGGAGGACGGCCGGGACTAGGTGGCGCCCGCCGTTTAGCCGTGGCGCATGGGCCGGCGTTTCACTTGTTGGCGTCTTGTTGCTGCCGGGGCGTGTCTGGGTTCCGTGGGGGTGGGGTGGTGTTCGCGTGCCTCCGCCGGGTGACGGGTCGGAAGCCCCCGGCTATGGCTTGGATATTTCGTGCCCGAAATCCCTTTTGGCCAAAGCATTGACATGCGAGGCACGTCACATCTAAAGTCTGTTGTATATCAGT
>JAUNVO010000280.1 GCA_030540695.1 Micrococcaceae bacterium
GGCAAAAAGCGCAATCAGGACAAACAGCACTCATTTCTCCAATGATCGGCAGGGGGCGTTGAGGTATGGAAATGGTCAAAACGCAGCCTCCAGCCTAACATCCATGGCTTGCCTGCCCGCTTTCTGACGCACAATCATGGAGGGGAAACTTCACGCAACGAAAAGTGTTTCCGCATCGTTAAAGAGGCTCTTCGCAAAGCACATTTATTCGACGCGAATAAAGAAAACCCCCGGGTGTCCCCCGTTGCCCCGCGCCGGGCGCTACGCTACTTGCCATGAGCGAGTTACCTGCGGCACCCTCTGCGCCGGTGAAGCGGCAGAGAATCATCACTAAAACCGTTTTGGCTTGGGCTTCCTGGGATTGGGGAGCCGCTGCCATCAACGCGGTGATGACCACCTTCGTCTTCACCGTATATTTGACGAGCGACCTGTTCGGCGACAAGGACGCCAACTCGGTCGTGCTGGGCAATGGGCTGGCCATCGCCGGACTGGCCATCGCCTTGCTGGCACCGGTAACCGGCCTGCGCTCGGATGCCGGCGGAAGGCGCCGTTTCTGGCTTGGGGTCAACACCGTGATCGTTGCGCTGCTCACCGCGGCCTGTTTCTTCGTCTTCCCCGAACCGCGCTTCCTCATCCTCGGGGTGACGTTGATCGCCGCGGCTTCGGTCTTCTCGGAGTTCGCCACGGTCAACTACAACGCCATGCTTCCGCAGATCTCCACTCCCCAGACCATCGGCAAGGTCTCCGGGTTCGGTTGGGGCATGGGCTACATCGGTGGAATCGCGGCCTTGGCCATCGTGCTCTTCACCTTGGTCACACCAATTTTCCCCTGGGCCGGTGCTTCCGAAGCCGACTCGTTGAACCTGCGCTTGGTCGCGGTGTTCTCCGCCGTGTGGTTCATGGGGTTCGGTTTGCCGGTGCTCTTCGCCGTCCCCGAGATCCCCGGAACCGCCGGCGGACCGCGCTTCACGATCCTGGCGTCCTACAAAGAATTGTGGCGCCGGGTCGTCGCCCTGGCCCGTGCGGACCGGCATACCGTCTACTTCCTTTTTGCCAGCGCGGTTTTCCGCGACGGGCTGGCCGCGGTGTTCACCTTCGGCGGGATCATTGCCGCCGGGACCTTCGGTTTCCCGCTGACCCAGGTCATCATCTTCGCCATTGTGGGCAACGTCGTCGCCGCTGCCGGGGCGATGGTCGGTGGATGGCTCGATGACCGAATCGGTCCCAAGCGGGTCATCCTCGGGTCGCTGATCGGTTTGCTCATTGCCGGCACCGGGGTGTTCCTGTCCCCGGACGCCTCGGGATTCTGGGTGTTCGGGTTGTTGCTGTGCCTCTTCGTTGGCCCGGCCCAGTCCTCGAGCAGGGCGTTCCTGGCTCGGTTGGCCCCCGCCGGGCAGGAGGGGGAACTTTTCGGTCTCTACGCCACCACGGGCCGCGCCGTCAGTTTCCTCGCTCCCGCGCTCTTTGCCGCATCCATTGCCCTGGCAGCCCCGCATGTGGCCCAGGCCCAGCGCTACGGCATCCTGGGCATCCTGGTGGTGCTCCTTCTGGGACTGCTGCTGCTGCTGCCGGTCCGATCCCCGCGCCCGGCCAAGTAACCGGTTGGCGAGTCACTTCGTGACTTTGCCCCCGCCGGGGTGGTTGCATGAGAACATGAGCTCACAAAAACCTGTAACAGTGACCGTGACCGGTGCCGGCGGACAGATCGGCTATGCACTGCTGTTCCGCATCGCTTCGGGAGCCATGCTCGGCTCCGGGACCCCCGTTCGACTCAGGCTGCTGGAAATCCCGGCCGGGTTGAAATCCGCCGAGGGCAGCGCACTGGAACTGCAGGATTGCGCCTTTCCCGCCCTTGAATCCGTGGAAGTGACCGATGATCCGGCCCGTGCATTCGACGGCACCAATGTTGCACTGTTGGTTGGGGCCCGGCCCAGGGGCCCTGGCATGGAACGCTCGGATCTGCTCAAGGCCAACGGCGCGATTTTCGGGCCCCAGGGCGCCGCCATCAACGCGCATGCCGCCGGGGACGTGAAGGTGCTGGTGGTGGGCAACCCCGCGAACACCAACGCGCTGATCGCCTCGGCCCATGCACCGGATGTCCCGCCGGAGCGCTTCAACGCCATGACGCGCCTGGACCACAACCGCGCACTGGCCCAGCTGGCCCAAGTGCTCGATGTCCCGGTGGCCTCGATCAGCAATGTCACCATCTGGGGAAACCACTCGGCCACCCAGGTACCGGATATCTCCCACGGCATCCTCACCGGACCCGACGGCACCCAGGGTTCCCTTGTCGGTGCCCTGGCCAAGGCGATCGGCAGTGCCCAGGAGATGGCGAAATGGTTCGCCGCCACGTTCATCCCCCGGGTGGCCCAACGCGGGGCGGAGATCATCGAGGTCCGGGGTTCGTCCTCGGCTGCCTCCGCCGCGGCCGCAGCTATCGACCACGTCCACGACTGGGTGCTGGGAACCGGCAGTTCCTGGACCTCTGCCGCCGTGGTCTCCGATGGCTCCTACGGTGTACCGCGGGGACTGGTCTGCTCCTTCCCCGTCACCTCGCAGCAGGGTTCCTGGGCAATTGAGCAGCAACTGGCGATGGGCGTCGATGTCCGCGAACGCCTGGAGATCTCGGTCAACGAGCTTGTTGAGGAACGCGAGATGGTCAGGTCCCTCGGACTCATCTAATCCGGCCCCTCCCCCAAGACAAAGGAAATGTTCGTGGAACAAACCGAGCTGCTGGACATCCCCGGGATCGACGTGGTGGTCCGCGACGCCACGGCCGCGGATCTGCCGGGGCTCCTGAGATTGCTGGCCGATGATCCCCACGGTGCGGTGCGCGATGCCCCATTACACACGGACCCCTGCCCATATCGCGTCGCCTTCGAGGCGATCGATCGGGATCCCGCCCACCGCTTGCTGGTGTGCGAGCACGCAGGAAACATCATTGCCATGTTGCAACTCTCCTTCATTCCCGGGCTCTCACGCCGCGGCTCCCTGAGAGCCCAGATCGAGGCGGTACGGACCGCGGCGGACCATAGGGGACGAGGGGTCGGCAGCGGTTTCATTTCCTGGGCCATCAACCATGCACGGGCTAACGGCTGCACGTTGGTCCAGCTGACCACCGACAAGTCACGCGTCGATGCCCAGCGCTTCTATGCGCGGTTGGGGTTCGAAGCGAGTCACGAGGGCATGAAGCTGGAGCTTTAGGCTGCCGAAGGCGGCAGGCCCCCCCCCTCAAGACCACCGCACTGCAGCCGGCTGCGCTACGGCAGTCTGCGGAGGCGTCGGAAAACCCCGATTACACGGTCCATCCGAACAGCGCTTTCCTGGCGACAGCAGGCCGTTGACGGTGCAATATCCTTCAGTGGTTCGTTCAGGGACCTCCAACCCGGGGCCTTTCGCGTCTTCCACCAGCGCAAGCAGCTCGTTTGCATGCCGTTTTGTCAAGGTGTCCGTGTTGGTATGTGGACAACCCCAACCAACACCTGACAAGGCAATACATTCCCAAC
>JAUNVO010000281.1 GCA_030540695.1 Micrococcaceae bacterium
GTCCGAGCATCGTGTCCAGCGGTTCACTGCCACGGCCTCCCGCCATTTCGTGAAGTAGCACCAGTCCTTGCAGGGAGGAAAGGAAAGCGAAGGCCCAGCTTGCCAGCAACAGCAGCGGAATTCCCCATGTTGCTGAGAAAACGAAGAAACCGGCTGCTCCAACCAGTCCCGCAACAAGCTGCCATCCGTGTTCGAAACCCTCATGAAGCGCAAAGAGCGCGCCCCAGTACAGCACGGCAACGGCCACTCTCACCCAGCGGTAGCGCCGGCCCAGCAGATTTCTTTGCTCGGCAACCATGATGCCGATGAGCAGCAGGAGCACCACGATGCCGGCGACGTCCTCGTCCCAGAGCGGGGCCGGCAGCCATCCTCCAGCACGCAGCCCCCCTCCGAGTGCCGGCACAACGACCAGCCCGAGGGCCCCGATGGCCGCCGGAATCGATGCGTAGACCAAAGGCAGTTCACGTGCGCCACGGAATACCGCAATGATCCCCCCAAGCACCAGCAGGCACATGAATTGGACCAATAAGCCGGCCTGGTCATATTCCCCGGCATAAAAGCCCAGATAGGACAGCGGAACAAGAAGCTGCAGCGCAAGGACCGTCATGCTCAGCACGGTGCGCAGGTCGCCGGTCTTGCGCGCGGGCGCGTTCGCGCCCGCCATCACGCGAATGGACTGGGGCAGGGCGAGGGTGAAGGCAAGGAGCGCGAACTGACCGTGGCCATCAATGTCGAAGCGGTCCGCAAAGTGCCACGCGGTTCCCGAGAAAAGCAATTGGGCCAGGACCATGTAACCGATCTTCGTAGGCAGATCCGTGCCGGCCACGATGCGAACCCCGACATGGACCAATCCGATCACGGCCACGAGTTCCACCAGCCATGAGGGTTCCTTCATCGAGGCCAGGACAAGCGCTGCACCGAGTGCCAGCAACCCACCGATGTGCACCAACGCCATCGGGATCCGGTCCAACCCCGCCATGGGCCCATCGGTGCCGTTCCGCCCCTGCACCCGACGGTGCCCAAGGACCATCGTCGCCCCGGCCAGGCCAACCAAGAGAAGTAACCACAGCAGGATCGTGTCCCACTGATAACCCAGCCACAGCCCCGTGCTCCATCCGGAGGAGGCGGGATCCACTCCGCCCAGGAGACCCTGCATCGCGGTGGACGCAGATCCAAGCACCCAGGTGACCACGGCGGCGCCCAACACTCCGCCGGCGAAGACCAGCGATTCACCTGAAGCCTTGATCCGGTGCAAGCCTGGATCACCGCCAGCGGCCCCAAATCCCTGGAGGCGGTGCAGCACGACGGTGGCGATGACCAGCTGCACCAGCACGGCCAACCCGACGCCCGTGAAGGTGGCGATCTCGATCGCGTTGCCCAGTGCCAGCGCATCACCCCGGCCGGAGCCCGTGATTCGATCCGGGCCACCTCCGCCGCGCATCTTCAGTAGCCAGCCGGAGGCGGCAAAGGAGAACATCTGACCGATCGCCACCACGGAGCCGATACGTGCTGCCCAGCGCAGGAAGAGGGCCGGCACCCCGTTTGCGGAGCGTGAAAGCAGCCAGGTGGCGATGACTGCGACCGTCATCACCATTCCCTGCCTGCCCATGTTGCCGCCCATGGGTTCGAACAGTCCCAGCAGCGCTATGCCCAACGGGATCCACAGGAAATTGCCGGCGCGCCTGACGGCAAGGAAGATGCCAGCCATGAGCAAGAATGCCAAGGACCAGTTCAGATCCAGCGCGCCGCCGCCCCCGGTCATGAACGGATCACGCAGCAGCCCCTCGGCACCCAACACCGTCGACAGCGAAGCCGCCGCCAGCAGCGTCCAGGTTTCGGCTGCCACGAGCTTTTCCTTGAGGCTCAACCACTTCATGTAGCCATCGGAATAGTTTGCCACCACCACCATTTGCAGCACCAAGATCAGGGCCATGATGCGGAAGATGTCCGTCACCGACATCTCCGCGACATGCAGGAAGGTGCCGATACTGATCATCGCCGATAGCCGGGCCGCAGCAAGTTGGACGAAGCGTTCGGACCGCGGGGCACTCACCAAGGAAACTACGTAGTAGATCGCGGCTGCGGCAAAGAGCCAGGCGTAGTCCTTGGCCTCGAGCACCGAGACGGAGAAGATTGCGGCGGCCAGTGTGGCAGGGACCAGATAGCGGTGTGCCACGGTGAAGGATTGCACGTACACGTTGGTGATCCAGCCCGGCTTCTTGAATCCGACAAGCGAGATCGCGGTGGCCAGGATCATGGAAAAGATGAAGTAGAAGATCAGGCCGCGGTTCAACACGGCACCACCGGCATAGGCGGTGGAGACAAGGAAGGTGAGGCCCAGTGCGGCAACGATCCGGGATTGCAGTTTCCCCGCGGCGTAGACAAACGCCGCCGTGCCCACCAACGAGGTCACGAACCAGCTGGCTCCGGAGGAATCCGAGAGCAGTATGTAGTGGGCAAGTCCCGTCATCGGGATCAGGGCAAGCCCCGTGGCCGCGAAAGCGGCGGCCGCCGGGCGCAGGCGTTCGCTGCGTGCGTGCATCACCAGGCCAACGACATAGAAGCCCGCGGTGACAATGCCGAGGCCCACCACTTTGGCTGTTGCCGGCAGTGCCAAGGCGATGAACAAGGAAGAGGCGGCAACCATCAGCAAGGCAGCGACGTACAAGGTGATGTTGATGTTGCGCAGCGCACGGACCCGTGGATCAATGGGTTCTGGAGCGGGCACGACCGGCTTGGGCGAACCGTCGGTGGCCATCCAGGCCGGTGCGGGTCCTTGGCCCTGGATCCGCTCACCACCGGCGACGGCCGGCCGGATTCCGGAAGGTTCGTGAAGTGGCACGGCTCTCGGGCCGTGCGTTTGCGCGCCACTGTCATGGGGCGGACCCTCGTAGCCGGCGGGGCGGGGCATCCCCAGCAGGCGGGCCTGAGGGCTCCGGGTAGCCTCCCGGGTCCCGGCAGCAAAGCCGCTCTGCCAGGCCTCGGCCAGTGCCGCTCGGTCCGCTTCGCGGTTGTGGGCGGACCCGGCGTCACGGAACTTCCTGTTTGCGATAAATCTGCCGAGGAATATCCCGGCAACAAAGACAACTAGGGCCAACAAGGTCACGCTTGACTCGCTCATACGGGTATTCCGCTTCCTCCGTGGTCGTAGCCATACCGTCCCACCTCGGGAGGATGCCGGACTCCAGCGTACCCCAGTCAGAACATTCGTTTGATAAACATGTCCGATGAGATGTGAAAAAGCCCCCGTCGCACTGTCAAAACAGTGCGACGGGGGCTTTTCCTGGACCGTTAGGCCAAGATCATTGAGTGGAAAAGACTACTTGATGATCTTGGTGACCTTGCCCGAACCAACGGTGCGGCCGCCTTCGCGAATTGCGAAGCCGAGGCCCTCTTCCATGGCGATCGGCTGGATCAGCACGACTGACATTTCGGTGTTGTCGCCAGGCATAACCATTTCCGTGCCTTCCGGCAGGGTGA
>JAUNVO010000282.1 GCA_030540695.1 Micrococcaceae bacterium
CTGGTCCCCGATTTCCGAGACGAACAGCTCCACCGGAACCCCGCGTGCCGCGGTGATCGAGATGCGTTTGGTCACCTGGCCGATCATTCAGGTGAACAGCTTGAGGCTGTTGTCGTTGTCGAAACTCGGGCCGCTGGGCAGGACCTGTGCGTCGATGGGCTCGGCCGGTCCGCCAAGTTCGATGGCTTTGGTGTCCAGCTCAAGCAGCTCGCCGGTCTCGCTGTACCAATCGGTAATGAACACCGCATCGAGCTCGCGCACTGCGGGTCCCTCGATCCGCATCATCAACTCGTGCCACATCAGGCCACGACGGATGTTCTTAGCCTTGTGTTACCGCGGGTCGATGAGGTTCATCGGCCCGGTGAAGCCCACCGCCGAATCGATGACCAGGATCTTGCGGTGGTTGCGCAGGTCCGGACGCTGCCACTGGCCACGCCAGGGCCGCAGGGGCAACATGTGATGCACCTGCGCACCGATTGAGTCCAGGAAAGCTGTTGTCTGCCGACGCCGTGGGTGCATCAGTGAAGCCAATCGGTCCAGCAGCACCCGGACCTTCGACCCCGCGCGCCCGTGCCCGTTCCAGTGCCTCGAAGAACGGGGCCGTCGCGTCGTCAAGGACTCCGATATAGAACTGCACGTGAACCTGGTGTGCAGCTTGATCGACGGCGAATGCCATCTCCCCGATGGTGCCGTGGCAATGCTCGTTGAGGGTTACGCGGTTTCCGCCCACCATGGGCAAGGAAGCCAGGGATTCGTTCAGTTTCGCGGCCGAGCCAAGCCAGGCTGGCCATTGGGGTTCGTGGCTGGTGAGCCAGGGGCCTCGCGTGCGCCCCAGCATCAGCTGGTTGACCTCCCGTTGCTTCGTACGCCGGTGGGCCGGCAGCCGTCCGAAGCCCACGAGCAGGAAAACGGCGGCCCCCAGGAAGGGGATGAACACGATCGCCATGACCCAGGCAATTGCCTCCGCCGGCTTGCGGTTGTGGGAAACGAGTATCGCTGCCAGCAACCCCAGCAGCACGTGCGCCGATCCCAACGCCAGCGCCCAGATATCCAGGTCGCTCATGCACCACTGCCGGCGTTGCTCATCGCTGTGCCTGTGCCGGAACGACGACCTTCTTGAGCACCAGCAGGATGGCGGCGCTGGCCGGGCAGGCAACCAGTGCGCCGAGGAGCCCGGCAAGGGTTCCGCCGACCATTGCCCCGATGAGGACCAACGCGGCCGGGATCTGGATGGCCTTGCCGACAATGCGCGGGGTCAGCACATAGGCCTCAACCTGCATGTAGGCAACCAGGACGATCAATACCACCAGCGCCGTTGAGGGGGAGTGGAACAGTGAGACAACGGTGACGATGCCCGTACTGATCACCGAACCCACCAGTGGGATCATCGTGATGGGCAGTGCCAAGACCGCGAGCAACGCCGCAAAGGGCACTTGCATCACTGTCAGCAAGACGAAGGTGAAGGTGGCGTTCATTGCGGCAAGTATCGCCATGCCACTGAGATAGCTGCCCACGGAAGCGGCGATCTCCTCGCTGATTTCGCGTACCTTCTCCCGCTTTGAGGCGGCAACCAGATTGTAGAACCCGGTCTTGATCTGTTCCAGGCCGACGACGAAGTACAAGGTCAGGATGGAAACGAAGAGCACGCCGAAAACACCGTTGGCCACACCGAACCCTGCCTTCAGCGCACCGTTGCCCACAAACAGCCAAACCGCGGGATCGGCCACGGAGCGTTCCAGCCATTCGATTCCCGGTAGCAAGGCCCCGCTCAAGGTGTCGTCGAGGCTCATGAACCAGTGTTGGGTCTCAACCCCTTCGAGCCTGGTGGGCAGCGAGACCAGCAGGCGGCTGCCCTCGGTGACCAGTAGGGGGATGACCAGGCTGAGGACAAGTGCGGCAAAAAGCATAATGATCGCGGCAACGCAGAGTACGGCACGGACCCGCCCCATGCCGAACTTTTCGAGCCTTCGAACCACGGGGTCGAGTCCCAGTGCCACGAAGAACGCGACAAAGACCAAGGTCAGCGCGTATCTCAGCGACAGGACGGCGGCGCCCAACGCCAAAGCGGTCAAGACCCCCAGGGTGACGATGAATCCCGACCTGAAATTAAATTTCATGGGACCGGTGCTCCTTCTTTGCCGGGTGCCGGCATATCTTCGTGGTGGAGGTTACGTGGTCGTGGATGGTGCGGGGAGCCAGCTTTAGATGATCATCCCACCTTGACGCCGTTAGTGCGCCCCCCTGCCAAAAGGGGGCATGATGGATCCATGGATACTGGTGACGCCGCTTCGCAGGATCTTAGTGTGGGGCAGGTGGCAGCCCGTTCGGGCGTCGCTGTCTCGGCGTTGCACTATTATGAGCGCGAGGGGCTGATCTCATCATGGCGCACCACCGGAAACCAACGCCGCTTCGACCGTAGTGTGCTGAGGCGTGTCGCGGTGATCAGGGCTGCACAGCGCGCAGGAATCCCGCTGAACTCGATTGCCGAACTCTTCGCCGGGCTCCCGGCGGCTGAAACACCGCGCAAGGAGGATTGGCAGGCGGTCTCGGCAGCATGGCGTGAAGACCTGCAGGAACGGATCCATCAGCTGCAATCGCTGCGTGACGGTCTAGGCGGGTGCATTGGCTGCGGCTGCCTGTCCTTGGCCGAATGCGGATTCGTGAACCCCAACGACCAGTTGGCGGATGACAAGGGCGGCGCCAGACTTCTGCGGGAAGAAACATAACTTGACCTCAACCTAGGTTGAGGTTCTAGCGTGGGACTCAAGGGTAACTCGCGGAGCAACGCCGAGTGCCAACTGATGAGAGGAACCGTCACCCGTCGTGCACACCAAAATTCCGGCTTCTGCCATTGCGGAGCGATTCCGTCTCGCCTTTGGCAACCATCCTGCCGGCGTGGCCGTGGTGACGGCCAGCGGATCGCGTGGACCGGTTGGCATCACCGCGTCCTCCCTCATTTCGGTCTCGGCGGATCCCGCCTACCTGGCCTTCAACATTGCGAGGCGTTCCGGCGCTGCCCAGGCGATCCTGGAATCGGAATCGATCCTCGTGCATCTGCTGACAGCACGTAACGCCGACGTGGCTGCGCTGTTCGCCGGCCCCACCGAAGAACGATTTGCCAGGCTCGCCGGCTGGGAAAAGATCCCCACGGGCGAACCCCTCATCCACGGTGTTGGGGTGGCAATGCGCTGCTCCATCGAGTCGAGAGTGAAGGCCGGGCCCGCGACCGTTGTTGTTGCCTCCGTGCTCGATGTCATCGGCGGAGAATCCGTTGCCGCTCCGCTCGTGTACCACCGGCGTGATTACCACAGCATTGGTGAGCACTCACGTCTCATCGCATGACCGGATCTCGGGGAACGCCCGAGCTCCGGGAACTGACACAACAAGAGAATGAGGAGTCGTTTTGGCTATTTATACCTTGCCTGAGCTGCAGTACGA
>JAUNVO010000283.1 GCA_030540695.1 Micrococcaceae bacterium
GTCATGGACGTGTTCCCCGACCTGGTGGGCGATCACCACTGGCTGCGTGGTGTTTGAGGCGTCGCGGTTGCGCAGCACGTGTCCCTCCCCGGCTCCTGCCAGCGCCCGCTTCCAACCCCGGAGCGCTGTCCCGTTCTTTTGTGCCAGCAGGCTAAGGGCAAAACCGTCGTACGGGCTGTGGGCCGGAGCAACCTCTGCAGGCGCCGCGGGCCGGCGGGCGTCCGCGGCGTAGGCTTCGAGCAATTCCGTGACCAACGGCGGAATGGACCACCCATCAAGGAGCAGGTGGTGGTTTGCGAGCACCAGGTGGTGGTGTTCCTCCTCTTCCACCGGATGCAAACCGAAATCGATCAGTTCCAGGCGCAGCATCGGTCCGTTCCCCAAATCGAATGGTTTACGCATGTGTTCTGCGTGCACCCGGCGTACCAGTTCCTCCCGCGCAGGAAGTTCCAGGCCGTGGGCCTCGCGCACGACCACCGAAGGATGCAGTCCGCGTCGTCCGACCAGCACGGGATCCGATCCGTGCGGCCAATGCACAGTGGTACGCAATTGCGGGTGTGACTCAAACAGTGCACGCACGGCGCGTTGCAGCACGGCCGGGTCAAAGGGTCCGCGCATCTCCAGACCGGCGAGTGAGTGGTAGGTGTCGGACACAGAGCTTCTGGCATGCACGGCCATCGCCCGTTGTACGCCGGTGAGTGGCCAAATGACTTCGGCATCGGGCAACCTGCCCAGCAGCCTGCCGATTTCCCCGGCGTCCAGCGCCACGGTGTTGTGCAGCCCATTGCGAACCCCGGCTGCCGGAGAGCTTGCCCCTGGCGAAGACGCCAAGGCTTCAAGGGCATCGGTCATGTGCCCGGGCAGGGCCCTGGCTGCCGAGTTGACCGAGGCAAACTGCCAACGCAACACCAGCTGCGCTCCGTGCTCGCCCTGGGCCACGTGGGCGTTGAGTTCCACGGGGTGGCTCGCAGGCAGGTCCCGGTGGATGCCCAGGTCCGATTCTAGCTGTGCCGCGTCGGCCGCCTGTTGCCAGGGGCCCGAACGACGGTTTTCCCTGCCCAGGTAGTTCAACAGCAGCTGGGGGCTGGCGGCGGCCTCTGCTGCGGCCAACACCGGTCCCGCTTCCGGCGCCAGGTGGCGCAGCAAACCGTAGGAAACGGTGTCGGAGGGAAGCGCGGCCTTGGCTGCCCGGGCCGCGGTGATCCACGCGGCGGGTCCGGAGGAGCCGGGAACCTGCGCAAGCCGGACGGGCCAGGTGGCAGTGAACCAGCCAACAGTGTTGGAGACCTCCAAGTGTTCACGCGCATCATCCAGTGCCTCACCCGTGGGCCGGCCGTGCCCTTCGGCCTCTATCACCAGCCCGCCGGAGTTTCCCGGCCCTGGGTTGAGCCGCGGCAAGAGGCCGATGAGTCCGGCGTTGAGCACCGTGTCCATTCCATACAACGCGCCCAGGTCCAGGAGCTTGCCGGTGGTTGACACCGGCAAGACCCGGACCTCCTCCACCGAATCGCCGATGAGTCCGCGTTGTCTTCCGTCGGCGAGTTCCAGCCCGGGTTCCAGCACCGCTACCCAGCGCTCCACCAGCGAGCTGTTGGACTGCAGGCTGGCCGCGGCCCGGTGCTGTGCGGCCGCCCAGGTCCGCAAGTTGGTGCCGGTCGGTGCGCCCGGACGTCCCCCGGAGGCAAGCTCCTTGAGCTCATCGACAATCACGCTCCAGGAGTAGATGTCCACCGCCACATGATGGATCGCCAGGGCCAAGGTCCCCGGGGCACCGTTCCCGGGGCGGAAGAGCGCCCCGAATACCTTGCCTTGCCGCTCGTCCAGGCCCCGGCAGAGGACCCCCAGCGCCGTGGAGAAGGCCTCTGATCCGGCGTCTGGATCAAGCACCACCAACTCCACGGCGCCTCGTTCACTGATGCGCGGCGCCTCGCCATCCAACCCAAGGCGAAGCGCGGGGTGCCTGGCCACGAGCTGTTCCAAGGACCCTTGCAGCGCCGTGGCCTCGAGCGATTCGGGCACCTCGAGCACCCGTAATTGTTGGAACCCGCGCCCAGCCCCGGGAATGGCGTCACGCAGCATTTGCGAATACCAGCGTAATGCGGGGGTCGGTTCCAACTCGCCGTGGTCTTCCACGGCGGAGTCCGAGGAATTACCGCCCCGCACGGCACGTTCGGCCAGACCTCGGGCCGTGGGGTGGGCGTAGATGTCTGAAAGCTTCACTGCCAGGCCGCGTGACCTCACGGCACCGACCAAGGCCATGGCACTCATTGAATCCGCACCTAGGGCGAAAATATCTGCGTTGGCATCCACCGGCGACGTTCCCAGCACTTGGCCGATCGCCGCGGCAATGAGTGCGGCTGCGGCTGCGGCCGGGGCAGCACCAGGACCTACTCGTGTTTCCTGTCTCTGGGCAGGGGGTGTTCGCGGCGGGGTGGGTGTCGTCAACCCCGGCAGGGTTCCTAGTTCCAGGAGTCTGGGATCGGGCTGGATTCCGTGCACTATTTCAGCCAAGGCACGCGCTGCGGCCTCAACCAGCGTCCGGCAGGTCCCAGGTTCCTGTTGGCCTGCCAGCTCCACCTCCAGGCGCAGTTCGGCACCCGGGTAGAGCGTGAAGCAGACCGGGTAGTTGGTGGCATCGGATCCGCCCAGCGCCGTGATCCGAGGTGCTTCAATCGTTGGCACAGCGAGCGAGGGCGGATGGTTTTCTACCACCAGCAGTGTGTCAAAGGGCTCGTTTCCCAGCACCTGCTTGATCCGACCCATGCCAAGGTGTGCGGCCCGGGCCAGCACCGTTCCTTGGCGTCTGGCAGAGTCCAACAACTCGGTAAACGGTGCGCCGGGGCGTGGCTGAAGCCGGACCGGAGCAGTGGTGATGAACATGCCCACGGTGTTGGCGATATCCCCCACCTCGGCATCGCGGCCGGACCGGGTCGCTCCCAGGGATACATCGTTGCGTCCGGTCAGTGCGGCCAACACGGTGGCCCACGCGCCCTGCGCGGCATCCGCCAGCGTGTGTCCGCCGGTGCGCAGCTGCGCCTCAAGGGCCGTGGTGGTTGCGGCATCGAGTACCGCGGTTGCCTTCACAGCCCGTTTATCCCCACCCTGCGGCGCTGCCAGCGTAGCCAGCAGCGTAGGCTGCGCAAAGCCGGCGACTTCGTTGCGCCAAGCAGATTCGAGTGATTCGTGTTCGGCTTCCAGCTCGTGGAGCCAGCCCAGATATCCGGTCATGTCCGCCGTAGGGGACAGGCTCTTCCCGGCGAGCAGGTCTTGTAGTTCCCCGGTGAGCAAGGAAGTGGACCAACCATCGGCGAGCAGGTGGTGCATGGCCAGTATCAGTACCCAGGTCTCATCCGCGGTGCGTGCAAGCACCGCGGCTCCCAGGGGACCGTGCTGCAGGGACATCGGACGGGCGCGCAGTTCAGATTCGAGCTTCGATA
>JAUNVO010000015.1 GCA_030540695.1 Micrococcaceae bacterium
GCACCTCGGGCACCATCATGGCGTTGGAAGCGGGGATGAACCCCTTTGCCGCCACCTTGCTGGGGGTGACTTCCGCCGTGGGTGGCGGCTTGCTGCGCGACGTCGTGGCCAACAAGACCCCCTCGATCTTTGATCCCCGCGATCTCTACGCCGTTCCGGCGATGTTGGGCGCCGGCCTCATGGCAGGGCTGTGGGTTGTGGGGGTCCAGGGCTGGGTCTGGGAGTTGGTCGTGGCCTCGGTGGTCTTCGTCCTGCGGGTGCTCTCGTTGAAGTTCCGCTGGCATGTGCCCAAGGCTGTTGGCCCGTGGCACCAGGACACCGAACTGCGCTAGAACCCTCCCTTAGTCGATTCGCTCGAGCAGGCTGAACGGTTCGGGTTCGCCGTGGCTGTCCTCGATCTTTCGCGGCCCATTGATCATCACCGCACCGGTGAGCATCACCAGGATGCAGATCGCGAGCATCGCGAACGATGCGCTCCATCCGCCGGTTGCATCCTTGACGATGCCGAAGAGCAACGGTGCTATCGCCGCTCCCCCATAGCCCAGGCCCTGGCTGAACCCGGAAAGCACCCCGGAACCGTAGGTGGTGCGTGAACGCAGGTTCATCATCAGCAACGCGATGGCGAAGGTCCCCTGGCCCAGGCCGGCGAACACCACCCACAACGCGGTGTGTTCGGTCGGGGACAGATACAGGCCAAGGTGCCCGGTGATCCAGCAAGCGGTGAAAACCAGCACGGCAACGATCGGGTTGCGCAGCCGCGGCACCCACAGGGGCACCAGCAGTGCCACCGGCAACCCGAGGATCGCAAACAGCGCAAGCATCGAACCGGCGGTCATCGTATCGAGCCCCTGCGCCGAGAGGTAGGGCGGCAACCAGGTGAAGTAGACATAGGTTTGCGCCGAGTTGCCGGCCAGGAATATCGCCAGGCCCCACGCGACAGGTGACTTCCACGGATTGATCCGCACCGGGGGCGCGGCGACGAGCCCGTTGACCAGCGGATTGTCCGGCCGTGGGCTCTTGCGGTCCTTGAAGAGCTGGATGCCCCAGGGAACCAGCACCACTGCCGAGAGCAGCGCCCAGGCGGCGATGGAGGTCCGCCACGTGCTGGCGTTGGCAAGCGGCACGGAGAATTGCGGGCTCATCCAGGTGCCCACCGCGAGCATCGTGACATACCCGGAGGTCATCAGCCCCACGTAGTCGGGGAAGTATTTCTTGACCAGTGGCGGCAACACCACATTCCCCATGCCATACCCAGCCAGGGTGATGACCGAGAGCAGCAGAAACGTCGTGACGTCCCCGACCACGGCACGGACCAACTGCCCGAGCACGGCCAACAAGACGGCACTGACCAAGACCTTTTCCAGTCCCCACCATCGGATCAGGCGCGGGGTCAGGAGCCCGAACCCGGCGAACACCACGGGCGCCAACATGGCCAGCAGCCCGGTGGAAAACGAGTTGAATCCAAGTTCCGGGCCGATGCTTCCCAGCAACGGCGGAACCGAAACGACAGCGGCACGCAGCGAGAGGGCCATCAGGAGAATGCCCAGCAGCGCCCCGATCCGGCCCGCCATTTTTTGCCGTGGAGGGGTCAAAACCATGAAGCCTAGTTACCGTTCTTGAGTCGTTCCACTTGGTCCAGCAGGTGCTCCAGGTCGGGGGCGAACGTCCCTTGGGACCACGGCCCGGGCATGGACGTTTGGTAGTACAGCCCCTCACCGATCAGCATGATGGTTTCGGCTACGTACTTGTCCTTGACCTCGGTGCGGATCAAGTCCAGCCATCCCGCGTGCACCGTATCCAAGGCCTCTATGGAAGCTTCCAGCCCGGCTTGGGCCAAACGCAGCACGGCCAGGAAGTAGCGGTCCAACTCGCTGCCAATGACGGTGGAGGTGCGAACGAAATACCGCGAAGCACCCTCGGGTGACGCAGCCATGCGCTCCAGGTCTTCTTGCTGTACCAGCAGGAGCCGTTCGATGACGGCCTGTGCCAAGGCTTCCTTGGAGGCAAAATGGTAGAGCAGGCCTCCCTTGGAAACCCCCGCAAGGGCGGCGGTGGCTTCGATGGTCGCCGCGCGGTCGCCCTCGTCGCAAAGCATCGAGGCGTAGGCGTCGATGATTTTTTCCTTGGCTAATGGCGGTCGAGACATGTAGTGAACCCTATCCCCTTCCTGTAGGCATCGTCACATTGTAACTGTACCGTCTGGACGGTACAGTTACTGATATTAACCAGCACCCGCCTTCTCTCAGGAAACAGATCACCATGAGCGCTTCACGCCTAACCGGCCCCACGCTGAACCCAGTCACCGGCACGCTGTATCGCCACCGCTGGGCAGCACTTGTAGTGCTCATGTTCCCGGTGCTGCTGATCTCGGTCGACAACACGGTCCTGAGCTTCGCAGTCCCCGCACTCTCCGCGGCACTGACCCCCACCGGCAACCAGCTGTTGTGGGTCATCGACATCTACCCATTGGTGCTTGCCGGGCTACTGGTCCCCATGGGATCACTGGGCGACCGTTTTGGACGCCGCCGGCTGCTGCTGATCGGCTCCATCGGGTTTGCCGCGGTCTCCGCCGCGGCGGCATTCGCCAGCAGTGCCGAACAGCTCATTGCCGCACGCGCCGGGCTTGGCATCTTTGGTGCCATGCTCATGCCGGCGACGCTCTCGCTGATCCGCAATATCTTCAGCGATCCGATCGAACGCCGCAAGGCCATCGCCATTTGGGCTGCCGGCTTCTCCGGCGGAGCGGCGCTGGGCCCAATCGTCGGCGGCTTCCTGCTGGAGCACTTTTGGTGGGGTTCCGTCTTCCTGATGGCCGTTCCGATGCTGATTCCATTGGTTGTCCTCGCACCCGTGCTGGTCCCCGAATCCCGTGACCCGAAGCCAGGTCCCATCGACCCGATTTCCATCGGGCTGGTCATCATGACCCTCCTTCCGATCGTTTACGCGATCAAGGAGCTCACCACTGCGGGATCGCCACTGGTTCCCTTCATCGCCATTGCCGTGGGCATCACCGCCGGGGTGACATTCACCCGGCGCCAGCTCAAGCGCCGCCACCCGATGCTGGATGTCCGCCTGTTTGCCAATCCCAGTTTCTCCTCGGCACTGATGGTCAACCTGCTGAGCATTTTCGCCCTCGTCGGTTTCATCTACTTCATTTCCCAGCATCTGCAGCTGGTCGCCGGCTACACCCCAATGATGGCCGGGGTGCTGTTGATCCCCGGGCTCGTGCTGACGGTGTCCACCGGATTCCTGGCAGTAAGCCTGACCCGTCGCTTTGCCGTGAAGCACGTCATGGTGTGGGGGCTGGGCCTGAACGCGTTGGCCTACGGCATCGTGATGCTCACCGGCCAGTCCGGCTCGGTATTGATGCTCATGGTCGCCTTCAGCGTGCTGGGAGCGGGCGTGGGATTGAGTGAGACGCTATCCAACGACATGGCCCTCTCCGCGGTGCCGCCGGCCCAGGCCGGCGCCGCGTCCGCGATTTCCGAAACCGCCTACGAGGTGGGCTCGGTGCTCGGCACCGCGGTGTTGGGGTCGATCCTCAATGCCGTGTACCGCAGCAATGTCGCGATCCCCGGGCAGTTGCGCGGAGAAGCCGCAGAGAATGCCAGGCAGACCCTTGGAGGTGCCCACGAAGCGGCCGCAACACTCAGTGACCCCGTCGCGGCCCGATTGATGGAATCCGCTGCGCACGCCTTCGACAAGGGAGTCCTGTACACCTCCGCGATTGCCATGGTTTTGACCGTTGTTTCCGCGGTGATCGTCACGTTCGCCCTGCGCTCGGTCACCGACGAACCCAGTACCGAGCACGAAAAACCGGAGGCGCGCTTGTGACGCACGGGCAGGGATACGGCACCGGCACTCCCACCGCACCCATGCGTAGGTGCCATTTGGGGGCTACGTTTTGGACCCGACGGAACACCGTGGTGGCATCTGGGCGAGAAGTAAGGTAACGTATAACTCGTAGTTCTAGTTTTTCTCGCAGTAATTTCAGTGCAAACACCCCGTTGCCGGGGCGAGTACCTTTCTGAACCGCGTTGAATCACGTAGCTGCAAGTGGATTCCACAGTGGACTTCACTCCCCTACGTCCCATCAGGACAGTCTCGAAAGGACACACCCATCATGGCAACAGGTACCGTTAAGTGGTTCAACGCCGAAAAGGGCTTCGGCTTCATTGCTCCGGACGACAACTCGGATGATGTTTTCGCACACTACTCCGCCATCCAGTCGAACGGTTTCCGTTCACTCGAAGAGGGCCAGCGCGTTGAGTTCGAAGTTACTCAGGGCCAGAAGGGCCTGCAGGCCACCGATATCCGCGCTGTCTAAGCTTCGGATCATCACCTGCAGCTTCTAGCTGATTAGTCAGGGCGTTATTCCTTCGGGAGTGACGCCCTGACTGCGTTAAACCCGAAACACCCGGTGAGACGAAGTGCGCCTGGACACAGACGGGAATGAAACCAGCCGGTCGCTGGTTGCCGCGTATGTGAGCATTCCTTTGTCGATCCTTGATCTAGCACCCATCCGCCGTGGCAGCAACGCCGCCGAGACCTTCGCCCAGAGCGTTGAACTTGCCCAGACCGCGGAGACCTCCGGGTATAAACGCGTCTGGTACGCCGAGCACCACAACATGAACTCGATCGCCTCCAGCGCCACGTCGGTGCTGATCGGCCACATCGCCCATCACACCAATACCATTCGGCTGGGCGCCGGCGGTGTCATGCTCCCCAACCACTCCCCTCTGGTCATCGCTGAGCAATTCGGGACCTTGGAGACGCTCTTTCCCGGCCGCATCGATCTCGGTCTGGGCCGTGCTCCGGGAACCGACCAGACGACGTTCCGCGCCCTGCGCCGGGACCCTGCGGCATCCGATGCCTTCCCGCACGACGTGCTGGAGTTGCAGGGCTATCTTGGCACAACCTCCCGCATCGAAGGAGTCAACGCCTACCCGGGCCAAGGCACCAACGTCCCTCTTTACATCCTGGGTTCCAGCCTTTTTGGCGCCAAGCTTGCCGCGCAGTTGGGCCTGCCATACTCGTTCGCCTCGCATTTCGCACCCGATGCATTGGTCCAGGCGACCACCGCATACCGCAACGAGTTCCGCCCGTCCGAGTTCTTGGCCGAACCCCACGTCATTGCGGCGGTCGGCGTGGTTGCAGCACCCACCAATGCGGAGGCGCAGGCAACCTTCGAAAAGGTCCGGCGCGACCGTATCAGGCTCTTCCTGGGACGCAACCGTCCAACCGAGTTCACCGATGCTGAGGTGGAGATGTTGCTGGATTCCTCTCACGGTGAGTCGATCATGAAGATGCTCAAGTACACCGCGATCGGGGATGCCACGACGGTCTCGGATTACCTGAACGAATTCGCCCGCGTCGCCCAAGCGGATGAACTGATCACGGCGCATCATTCAAGTGACCCGGGCCAACGCCTGGAATCCGTGAAGATCACGGCTTCGGCCATGGGATTGGGCAACTGATCCCACACGACAAAGGCCAGGGCCGCACCGGAATGATTTCCGGTGCGGCCCTGGCCTTTCGCTTATGCCCGCCTAGCGTCCCGGCAGCACCCAACGGCGCACAGCCATCACCAATGCAGTAATCAGCAAGATCGTCAGCAACCCGTCCGCGGCAATGTAGAAATAATGCCAGCTGGATCCGCCCGCTTCAACACCCGCCAGTACGGAGTCCGTTCGTTTGGACAGAAAAGGTCTGATCAGCGCCACTTTGGCTAGTAAGACAAGGCCCAGCCCCCAGACCACACCAAGGAACGCCTTGTCCAATCCGCGCTTGACGCAGGAAGCGGCAAGCACCAGGAAGAACACCACCTCGACGATGTTCATGGCAGTAAACACCAGCTGTCCGATCCCCAATCCCAGGCCCAGGGTCATTCCCGGGGCCAGGAACTTTAGCGGTGTCTCGATGAAGGAAATCCCGATTAACATTCCCAGCCACAGGGCAGGTACCAGGATCCTCCCGGCGGCGGCCAGAAGTGCCTGGCGGCTGATGGCGGGAGTGAAGAATCTCGGGGAGGTATCGCTGTCCATATCTTGACCCTACCCCCGTTGGGCGCCGGTATCGGCCTATGAAAAAGTGCCCATTCCCATACGTGGCGATGGGACATAGGCTGTAATCAATCCGGGTTCAGGAGTAAATCCCGGCACCCACGGAAAAGAGGGACATGATGGGCAACAGCTTTGATGACACCATCTTTGATGAGCCGATTGACGATGACATGTACGAGCCAGACGACGGCCGCGACGGCCAGCCCTATGACGGCTCGTCCGACAGCCCGGAGTCCATGACGGCCCTCGACCCGTTGCGCAAGCATCTCTACCTCTTGGACGACGACCTCGCCGCCGAAGACAATGAGCAGGACGAGGAAAGCGTTGAGCAGGAGTGGACCGAGGACGAAGCCCTCGAGGAGGAGAACCGATAGGCCGCTCGCCCGCTTAGGATGGAACAAGCGTGAGCCTTAGTTGGACTACGCCCTCAAATCATTCGAGGCTCAGGAGTTCCCGTGGTCAATCCGGTTCATTTGCGCACACTTCTTGAAGTGGTGGCGCGCAACTCCTTTGCCGCCGCCGCGCTGGCCCTGGGGTACACCCCTTCCGCGGTGTCGCAGCAGATGTCCTCTCTGGAGCGCGACACGGGCACCACCCTTTTCGCCCGAAGCGCCAAAAGCATCGAACCGACGCCCGCTGCATTGACGATGGTCCGGCACGCCCAGCGCGTGCTCACTGACATCGATGCCTTAATGGCCGCGACGTCGACCCCAGACCTGGATTCCGGCGGCAATCCGCTGAAGGAACTGCGCATCGGGATATTCCCGTCACTGGCCACTTTCGCCGTGCCGCGACTTCTTGCCTCGCCCGGCTGGGGAAAATTAGGCATCGCACTGCGGGTGAATGTTGGCGAACCGCATCAGACAATCACCGGGCTGCGTCGGGACGGCGACCTTGATCTATCCCTGATCTTCCAAGTGGGCCAGGCGGGGCTTGCGTGGCCAGCACAGGTTGAACGCCAGTGGCTGGGGGACGATCCCTTTCGCGTGGTCGTCCCGGCAACCTGGAAGCTCGGTGGCACCTCGGTATTCAGTGCCACCCAACTGGCGGACATGCCATGGATCATGCACCATCCCGGAACCAGCGACGCAACAGTGATCTCCCGGTTGTTCTCCGCTTTCAACATCCATCCGCGCGTTGTTGCCCATAGCGATGATTTCAACGCATCACTGCACATGGTTGCCGCCGGGCTTGGGGCAGCCTTGGTTCCTGAACTTGCCATGCGGCGGGCTCCGGAGGGGATCCAGGTCATTGATGCCCCGGAGATCAGGTTGGCGCGCAGCGTCTTTGCCTTGCATCCCGAGGGCCGGGACAACCCCAAGGTCGGCGTGTTCATGGACCTGCTGACCAAGGTGATGGCCGAACTGAGCCTGGACTCCCAATGGCGCTAGAAGACCAGAACCACCAGGATTCCGAGCACACCCAAACCCAGCACCGAGCCGCTCATCGCGAAAATCGCCACCACGTCGGCGTGCAGCTGCTCCGCAGAGATACCGAGCGACGAACGCGCATAGCGGTACCGCTGGGTCCCGTAGATGCTTCCTGCGACCAGCAACGCCAACGCGACCATCAACAAGATCCCCACGCCGTAGTGCGGCAGCCAGCGCAGGAACACCAACGATGCGACGCTTAGCGAGAGCGTCGTCCGGCCCCAGGACATCACCGTTCGTTCGGGCTGCAGCCCGGGATCCTGGTGCTTGGGACCCGGCCGTGCCGAGCTCAAATTTTCAGGGCGATCAGCACCGCAACGACAGCGGCTGCCACGGCGCCTCCCAGGCCCAGTATGGGGATGATAAGCGGAAGCGGCAACGGTCTGGAGTTGCGCATGGACATCTCGACGCTGCGCCAGCGCACGGCGGCACCCGCGCTGATCAGCATTCCGATGATGATCAGCAAGACGGAGATTCCGGTGCGCAGCGGACCGGGGAACGCCTCGATGGCGAACGCTTCCAAAGCGATTCCGCCAGCGAGAAAGGCCAGCGCGGTGCGGATCCAAGCCAGGAAGGTGCGTTCGTTGGCCAGCGTGAACCGCGGATCAGGTTCCTTGCCCCCGGGCAGCACACGCCTGGCAATGGACCCGCGTCCCTGGTTTTCGTCGGTGGATGCCATCTGCAGGCGTGCTCCCTCATGCTGAGTTTCCCGACTAGCGGCGAACCGGACTAGGCGGACGGTGAAAAGTCCTTCCCAGAATACCGGCCACGTCCCGCATATGAGTCATCCATCCGGTGGCCTAGCCGCGCGCGGGGTTCGCTTCCCCGCGGTTTCGGCGATACCTTGGCACATAGCAGAACCGAGCACCTACGATCTGGCAACGACAGGACAAACACCATCACTACCCACATCCATTCCACCGTCAACGCCTCGCTTGGGCTCATCGAGCTAAGGCGCCCGGCCAGCATCAATGCGCTGACCCTTGGGATGCTTCAACAGCTCACCGACATCCTTACCGCGTGGAAGGACGACCCGCAGGTCTCCATGGTGGTGCTTCGCGGGGCCGGTGAACGCGGCTTCTGCGCCGGTGGAGACATCAAGGACTTTCACCGTGCGATCATCGAGGACGACCACGTCGCGTTCCTGGGGTTGTTGTCACTCGAGTTCGACCTTGACGCCATGATCGCGACCTACCCCAAACCGTTCATCACCCTCGTCCACGGACTCTGCATGGGCGGCGGAATCGGTTTGGCCTCCCATGCTTCGATCCGTATCACTGCCCCCGAGGCACGCTTCGCCATGCCGGAAACCCGCATTGGGTACAGTCCCGATGTGGGCGGCACCCACCTGATGGCCAGGGCACCGGGGCACGTGGGCGAATACCTGGTGCTTACCGCCGCCACATTCACCGGTGCCGATGCGGTGGAACTGGGCTTCGCCGACATGCTTGTCGACCCTGAACGTTTTGAGGAAGTCATTGATGCGCTGGCTGACTTCGAATCGATGCCGGCTCCGCAGGTCGCAGCGGGCCTCGAGGTCCTCTTCGGTTCAGTCTCCCCTTCACCGCTGACGGCGGAGCAGCCCTGGATCGACGAGGCCTTCGGTGCACCCGACCTTGCCGGAATCCTCTCACGGCTTGACGCAATGACCCATTCCGGCGCAGCCGAGGCTGCGGCCGCCATCCGCGCCAACTGCCCCACATCCCTGGAGAGCGCACTTGCCGCCGTGCGTGCGGCCCGCGAGGAGGACCACTTGCGCTCGGCCCTTGACCGCGAGTTGCGCTTGGCCGGCTATCTGATGCACCGCCCCGATTTGGCCGAGGGGATTCGCGCCCAGGTCATCGACAAGGACCGCAATCCCGCGTGGAGCCCTGCCCGGATCGAGCAGGTTGATCGGGCAGCAATAGCCGCGATCGTGGCCGGGGAGAACTAGTCCTTCATCGAGCGCAGCGGCACAATCGCCCCGATCGTCGCCGCCGCCATCGTTGACCCAAGCACGAGGAACACGCCTCCTGCTCCCAACGCCGTAGCGAATACACCCACTCCCACGGGGATCACTGCCTGTCCCAGCCTGTTGCCCAGCAGCCGGATCGACATCCAGGTCCCACGTGTTCCCTCGGTGGCAAGCATCGTCACCACCGTCATGCTCAACGGCTGGCCAAGGCCCAGCCCCAACCCGGCAAACACCAGCACCATCGCCATGGCTCCAACCGGCAGCTGAAGCATCAACAGCACAACCATGAGCGCCGAGATACCGGTGGAGCCAAGCAGCAGCCGGGCCCTGCCCACGGAGCGCACCAACCTGTCCATTCCCAGCCTGGAGAGTACCGTCGCCGCGGCCCGCAGGGCCAGCAGGTTGCCGATGGTCTGCGCCGGGATTCCCCGCTCCACACCCAGTGCCGGAAGGTAAACCTGCAACAGGTCGATGGTGCACAGCACCAGCATGCTCAGCCCGATCGAAGCAACCAGGGTGTTTCGCGCCGCTGGCCCCACCCTCAGCGCAGTTTTCAACTTCACCGGATCCTGCGCCCCGCTTCCGTTGGCCTGAACGGCATGCCTGAGCATGAATAGCGTCGCGAGCAACATCGCAACCGCGGCCAGCAGGTAGGCCCGCAACAGTACGTCGGTGTCCGGGAGCACCGCCGCCCCGCCGAGGAATCCCAGGACCAATGGGGCCGCCGCCTGTGCCAGAGCCGTGACCATGGTGTAGAAACCAAAGATCCTGTCCATGTTCCTGTTTTTTGCCGAGGCCAGGCGGCTTTGTTCCCCGATGAGACTCATCAGGTGCCCTACCCCCAGCACCAGGTTCCAGGCCAACAATGCAGCCAGCGAGTTGGCGGCAAGCAACAGCCCCGCCCCCGAAGCAATCATCAGCACCGCTCCGCCAAGCAGGACGTGCCTTTCCTTGCCAAGATCGGTGGCCCGGCCAATGGCAATGGCGAGGAACACCGGAAGGATGGAAAAGCTTGCCACCACCAAGCCCAACAGACCGGGGTCCACGCCCAGTTCCAATGCCTTGTAGGAGGTTGCGGGGCGAACCAGGTAGACAGCACCTTGCAGGAAGAAGGCATGTGCAAGCACCGAGGGAAAGCCGACTTTCGCTGTACGTCCGGTCTGCTCCATGGGCACGATTATCCCCAGAACGCCGCCGGCACGCGGCATTCATGACGGCGGGTTCAGCCCTTCTTGGACGCTGCCTTGGTCGCCGGCCGACCCTCCGGACGCCCGGCACTAGTCTGTACCGGGGCAACGGTGCGGTGGGTGGAGTCCTTGGGCTCGACGCGTTTGGGGGCCACGCTCCCGGCTACTTCCGGCGCCGGTTCACGAGGGGTCGGCCAGGGCATCGGTGCGTACTGGCCGAAGGTATCGGCATCGGCTTCTTCCCAGTCCACGGCCCAGCCGCGGGGTGGCTTACCCAGCAGCTGGCCGGGCTTGAGCCAATTGTGCAGCTTTGCATAGCTCCGGGTAGTCAGGTGGTCGACCCTCCGACGCAGCATCCTGGTATTCAGCTGTTCCGGGGAGCTCACTCCCATCGAGGCCATCAGCTGGGCGGCTTCCTGCACCGTGAGCTTGTGGTAATTGTGGACGCGGTTTCCCTTGTCCATCACGTCCAGTGCCCGGTAGCGCCTTGGATCCTGGGTCGTCACCCCGACGGGGCAGTGGTTGGTGTGGCACTTTTGCGCCTGGATGCATCCGGTGGCCATCATCATGGCGCGGGCGCTGAAGGTGAAGTCCGCACCCTGGATCAGCCGTTTGACCACGTCCGAGCCCGTGGCAACCTTTCCCGCAGCACCAAGCCGGATCTTATGGCGAAGCCCGCAACCGACCAAAGCGTTGTGCACCAGCATCAGGCCCTCGGTCAGTGGAGTACCCACATGGTCCTCATATTCCAGCGGGGCCGCTCCCGTGCCCCCCTCCGAACCGTCGACCGTAATGAAGTCGGGGGTGATTCCGGTTTCCAGCATCGCCTTGCACATCGCCAGCACGTCGGTTCGCAAGCCCACGCAGAGCTTGAATCCCACCGGTTTGCCCTGGGCCAATGCGCGTAGTTCGGCGATGAACCCCATCAGTTCCCGGGGTGTGCCGAAGGCGGAGTGCGAGGCCGGTGAAATACAGTCGATGCCCATGGGCACGCCACGGGTCTTGGCTATCTCCTCGGTGATCTTGGCCGCTGGAAGCACGCCTCCGAGCCCAGGCTTTGCACCCTGTGAGAGTTTGATCGTGATGCCCTTGACATGCTCGTTTGCCGACTTCTGGGCGAACTGCTCGGAATCGAAGTTTCCTTCCTCGTCGCGGCAGCCGAAGTAACCGGAGCCAATCTCCCAGAAAATGTCTGCGCCATACTCCAAGTGGTACGGGGAAAGCCCTCCCTCGCCCGTTTCCTGGGCGAAGCCGCCCATCGCCGCGCCCTTGTTCATCGCCAGCACGGCATTCTGCGACAGCGCACCAAAACTCATCGAGGACACGTTCATCAGTGACATGTCGTAGGGCTGCGTGCAATCCGGTCCGCCGATACGCACGCGGTGCTGTTCGGTGGCCACCGCGACAGGCGCCGTGGAATGGAGAAGGAATTCGTAGCCGACCTCATTGACGTCGCGTTCAGTGCCAAAGGCCTTATGGCTGTCAGCCCCCTTGGCACGCGAATAAACCAACGAGCGGGTGTCGCGGTCAAAAGGCCGCCCGTCGGTGTTCCGCTCGATGAAATACTGCTGGATTTCGGGGCGGATTGACTCGAACAGGAACCGCATCCGTCCCAGCACCGGGTAGTTGCGCAGAATCGCATGTTTTGTCTGCAGGACATCATGGATCCCCAGGGCCAGCAGCAGGACCGCCAGCACGGCGACCGCCCACCAACCGTCGGGCCCGAAAGACGCCGCGACGATGGTGATGAATCCCAGCAAGGACAGCAGCGCAATAATCAGAAATCTCACCATGTGTGCGAGCTTACAACTTCCGCACGCCGTTTGGGCACGTTCGTGGACACAAAGCGCTTCGGGACCGGCTGGAACGCGTCACAACCTACTGCTGAGTAAGTTTTTCGGTCAAAAAGCTTGCAAACTTACCGGCGAGTAAGTTCAATGGATCTAGCCCCTCGCGTGATCCGCATCACGGGGCTGCCGGCCAGTTGCCGTCGCTCTCTCCCGCTCCACCGAGCCACAGTGCGTGGCGCACTTCAGTGCGCCCGAAATCCCATGTGGCTCTCCAATGCACCTCCGACCATTTCGCCACAAGGAGTCCCTTTGAACGCACATATCGCAGCCAAACGGCATACGCTGCTCCATGCCGTCATCACCGTTTTGCTTGGTCTTTTCCTCATAGCCCTCGTCGCGTTCTACGCCATGTTTTCATCCCAGGTGGCTACCGGCGCCTCCGACCTGAACGAGGGCATGGGCAAGGCCAACGACGGTGTCACCAAGTTAGCCGACGGGTCGTCCTCGGCTGCCTCCGGCGCCGCTGAGCTGGCCGCGGGAAGCGGGGCACTCAGCACCGGCGCACACAAGCTGGCCGAGGGAGCAAAGACCGCTGCCGAAGGTGCCACAAAGCTTGGCGATGGCGCCACCACCCTGCATGCAGGCACCTCCAAGCTCCACCGCGGAGCTCAGGACGCGTCCGTTGGTTCCTCCAGGCTGAGCCACGGGGCCGCGGATCTGGCCACCGGAACCGACAAGCTTGCCACGGGCACCGGTTCGGTCAACGCCGCAGCCGGAAAGCTCGACGCGGGAGCCGGCAAGCTCTCGGCTGGCGCCAATGATGCAAATGCCGGCGCTGGCGCCCTGAGCGCGGGATCAAATAAATTGGCCGCCGGCGCGGGTTCCTTGGCGAGCGGGGCAGCCGCCGTGGATGCAGGAGCACAGTCGCTCGAGGCCGGTTCGACTGAACTCTCCGAAGGCGTCTCAAGACTCGGCATGGGGGTGGGCCAGGCAAACGCCGGCGCCCAGGACCTCGACGCGGGGTCCCAAGACCTAGTGGCCGGAGCCGGTGCGGTCCATCAAGGTGCACAACGGCTCGCTGCCGGTACACACACAGCCAATGCCGGGGCACAGAAGCTCGCCGCAGGTACCGCCAGTGCCACGGCCGGATCTGACGCCCTGGCTAGCGGTAGCGGCAAACTGCTTGGCGGCGTCGAAGAACTCGCTGCCAAGGCACCGGCACTGCTTCACGGTGTAACCGCGCTGATGGATGGTTCGGGACGCCTCGCTTCGGGCAGCACGGAGTTGGCAGCCGGAACCAAGGCTTTCTCCGCCGCGATCCCGGGGCTTCGCGACGGCATCTTGGCTGCGGATGAAGGCGCCGCGACCCTCAAGACCGGTGCCAAGGAACTCGCGGACGGGCTGACCGTGGTCAACTCCAAGTCCACGGAGTTGGCAACCGGTGCCGGACAGATCTCCGGCGGGCTCGAGGACCTGGCTGCTGCCATCAAAAAGAACCCGGAAATGCCGGCTAGCCTATTGCTTGCTCAAATCAGCACGCTGAACTCCGGAGCCCTGAATCTCAAGACGGGGATCAACGGCCTGCATTCCGGAACCGCCGGTCTCAGCACAGGGGCCAAGGACCTTGCCGTTGGTGCCCGGGAAATGTCAACCGGAATGGGGAACCTGAACAAGAAGACGAAGGAACTTCCCACCCAGGCCAAAGCCATTAACAGTGGGGCGCAAGCCCTGAAATCTGGCGCGGCGACGCTCGATAGAGGATTGGGGGAACTCAGCAAGGGGTCCAAAGACCTGGAAGCCGGCATCGGCACGCTGAAGACAGGTGCAACCGATCTCAATGCCGGAGCCAAGAATCTCAACGCGGGACTCGGGCAGCTGGACTCAGGATTCAACGATGCTGAAAATGGACTGCTGATGGGCCTCGGGGCCCTGAACAACGGCGCCACGAAACTTGCCGACGGCACGGACGCCTTGGCCGCAGGAACCACCGCACTCAGTGCTGGGGCGGGCGCCCTGGCACACGGAACCGCATCCTTGGAGGAAGGCACCGACCAACTCGGCACCGGAGCAGCCACTCTGGCAGAGGGCGGCACCAAGCTTGCCAAAGGCACCAGGACACTTGATGCAGGTGCCGGCAAGCTGAACTCCGGAGCCAGCGAACTCGCCGTGGGCGGACAAAAACTCGCAGCAGGAACAGACAAGCTGGCTGCTGGTTCCAATGACCTCAAGACGGGAACCGCCATTCTGGCAGCCAACACCCCTGCACTGGCCGACGGCGCAGAGGCTGCAGCCTTGGGCGCGGCCAAGATCCACCGTGGTGCCACCGAACTTGGAGCGGGCAACGCCAAGCTCGCACGCGGTGCCGGGGATCTGGATAGCGGAGCAGCGAAGCTTGCAAGCGGAACCGATGTCCTAGGGTTCGGGCTCGATGCATTGCGTGTGGGTTCCGGGGACCTGTTCGCCGGTGCCACCCGGCTCACAGAAGGGGCAACCAAGCTAGCGGACGGCAACTCGGAGCTCGCCACCGGCTTGTCAACATTGTCGGACGGCTCAACCGAGCTGGCCAGCGGCACTTCGAGGTTGGAGGCCAGCACGCAGGCAGTCTCGGCGGCAAAGATCAGTAGTGGACCCAGCGCCTTTGTGCTCCTGGTGCCTGTGGTCCTCTTGCTGATTCCGGGACTGATCATGCTTCGAAACCGCCGCCACCTGCGCGGTTAGCCATCCACTCCGAGGGCGCGGGTGGTTCAGGCCCGATACAAGGCCTGCACCACCCGCGCCCCGAGTCCTCCTCTTGGGAGCGCTCCGTGCGAAACCGGCCTCCTTCCGTGTTCGTCACCACGTCACCGTTCTAGGTGATCGGCCTACGCAGGTACTAGCGTGAGAGGTCGTAAGAATCATCTGAAGTGAGGAATTTCGTGGGAGCAACAATCCGCATTGGCATTGCCGGCTATGGGAATCTGGGACGCGGGGTGCAGGCAGCAATCGCCAAGAACCCCGACATGGAACTGGTGGGGGTATTCACCCGACGCGACCCGGCGACGTTGTCCCTTTCCGGCGGCGCATCGGCCTTCCACATGGATGAGCTGGCCAGGCATACCGACGACATCGACGTGCTGATCCTCTGCGGGGGGTCCAAAACAGACCTCCCCGAACAGGGGCCCTTGCTGGCTTCCCAGTTCAACACCGTGGACAGTTTCGACACCCACGCCAAGATCCCCGAGCACTTCGCCGCAGTGGATGCCCCGGCCACCGCGGCGGGCAAGACGGCACTGATTTCCGCCGGCTGGGATCCGGGTATGTTCTCCATCAATCGCGTCTATGGCGAAGCCTTGGTGCCTGATGGACAAACCTACACATTCTGGGGCCGCGGCCTGAGCCAGGGGCATTCGGATGCCATCCGTCGCGTACCCGGGGTTGCCGCCGGTGTGCAGTACACGATTCCCAGCACCGAGGCCATCGCCAAGGTACGCGCCGGGGAACGTCCGACACTGAGCACCCGCGAGAAGCACGTGCGTGAATGCTTCGTGGTCCTCGAAGACGGTGCCAACGCCGAGAACGTACGCGAGTCCATTGTGACCATGGAGCACTACTTCGACCAGTACGACACCACGGTGAACTTCATTGATGCCGCCACGCTGGCTTCCGAGCACTCCTCAATGCCGCACGGAGGTTTTGTCTTCCGCAGCGGAAACACCACCGACGAGCATGCCCAAGTCATCGAATACTCGCTGACCCTGGGATCGAACCCGGAGTTCACCTCCAGCGTGTTGGTAGCGTACGCCAGGGCCGTACATAAGATGAACCAGGCCGGCCAGGTTGGCGCCAAGACCGTCTTTGACGTCGCCCCTGGGTTGTTGTCTCCCCGGTCCCCGGAACAGTTGCGAGCCGAAGAACTCTAGGTAGCCTCAGCACAAGGAATGTGTGTGGGTGCAGACCTTTGGTCTGCACCCACACACTTTTTCCGTGAGCTACTTGCGGCGCGGCTTCTGTAGCCATGGCCGCAACAGCCTGGTCGTGACCGGCAGGAAGATGTAAGTCATCAACGGAGTCATGATGCAGATGTTCAGCAGCACCGCAAGCACCACCGGCCAGTCCCCCAGAAAAGGCATGAGCAGCACGTTGGAGAGCAAGCTGAGCGGGAAGAAGGGCAGGAAGATGCTGACCGCCTGCTTCCAGCGTGGCGGCACCACTGTTTCGGGGATGGTCAGGGTCGTGTCCCCACGCTGTTCGAACCAGCCCTCGATCCCCGTCCGATGTTCAACCTTGGTGTTTTCCACCAACTCCGAAGCACTGTCAATCCACCAGCTGCGTTCTTCGGATCCATCCCACGCAGCAAGTGCCTTGGCCGAGGAGAAGCGGTAGAGCACATGCCACTGGTTGGAATCAGGTGCGGTACGGATCCAGCCGGATCCCAGGTATCCGTCCCATTCTCGGGCGAGTTCTTGGCCGGCCTGGACCCAGGCGTTGAATCGGCGGTGGTGTTGGGGCAAGACCGTCCTGGTGATGGAGACGGTGATGGGGGTAGCTTGTGGCATCCCCATAATCTAACGTCTAAGGGTTCCTACGACCAAGCCACGACAAGTCTCGCCGCCTGGACCGGAACCGTCGGGTCCAAGCCGGTAAGGTTGGCGAATCGCTTGAGCCGGTTCATCAGCGTGTTGCGGTGGCAATACAGGCTCTCGGCGGCCAATGAGACACTGCCTGTCAACAGGTACTCCTGGACGGCTTCGCCCAACCTTCTCCTTTCGGTAATCCCGCAATGTTCCAGGGCACGCTCCACCTCTTCCAGCCCAGGCGCGCCAGCACGGTCCAGCTCTCGCCGAGCCATTCGGGCCCATCCCCTAGACCACGTCATGGCGCCTTGCTCGTTCGGTTCAAGAAGCCTCGACAAGGTGGCTGCCACAGCGGCAGCATGCGGAACCCGCTCCAGCAAGCATCCATCTCCAAGCAGCCCGCAGGTCAGTTTCTCAAGCCTTGAGTACAACATCTTCGCCCCGGAACCGGGCCGTTTCAGCAGCGGATAAAACACCACCAAGTCACCTGCAAGCGAATGAGTGAACACTTGGTGGCTGGCATGTGCATCTGCTATTGCAACGCGCAGGGCAGGAATATGGTCCCACTGTGCCACCGCGACCACGTATTCCTGATCCGGGTCCTGCCCAAGTCCAGCCGCAATCTGCTCCAAAGCTGCACGTGTCATACTTTTCTCGCTAAAGAGCGTTGCGAGGTATCCCTGTCGGAGGTTCGCTGCTTCGGCCTGGATCCTGGCCAGTTCAGCAACATAGAAACGCTGCGTCTGCCCTGCATAGCCGTCAACCACCTCCCAGACCCGGGCAGTGTGTTCCACCAACAGTTGAGCGTCCGCCGGGGCGGCTATGGCGATGATCGCTTCCCAGATCACCGAGAAGTCCAACCGGATCGCTGTCATCAGGGCCTCAATGGGAACACCCGCCCTCGCCCTGGAGACTCCCACATCCAAGGCTATGGCATCACGTTTGCGAAGGTCGCCGGGCGCATCATCGTCCCTCTTCATGGCCATGATCAGCGCCTCAAAGGAAGCACTCCCGGTGCGCCTGATCTCACTTTGCGGCAGCGGTGAGCCAGCGTAAACAGGAATGCCCTCCAGGCGCGCAATGAACTCGTCCGTCAGGTTCCCGACGTCCAACCCATCAAGGATCAAGCTCCAGCGCTCTGCACCTTCGACTTGTGTATTTGGCACGCTTCCACGGTCTCTCATGCATCACATTCGACCACAACGTGTGCTTTTGCACATAATGTGCGCCGGAACTCGTTATAAATCGTGCGCCACGTCATAGTGGAAGTTTGGCAGGATTGTCTTCGACCACATAACCCGGACGGCGTGCCACGGCGCAGTAGCCTTCCACTGGAGATCAGGCAGAAATACCCCATGACCCACACTGGAACACTCGAAGCCGGTGCGACACGGCACATCTCCGACAAGGAGGCCACCAAGGTCGCCGTCGGCGCTCTCATTGGAACAGCCATGGAGTGGTACGACTTCTTCCTCTTCAGTGCTGCCGCCGCCTTGGTATTCAACGTCCAATTCTTTGAAAGCCAAAACCCCACGGCCGCGGCAATGGCTGCTTTTGCTACGTTCGGCGTTGGACTGGTGGCACGGCCCATCGGCGGCATGATGTTCGGGCTGATGGGTGACAAGATCGGACGTCGCAAAACCCTGATGGTCACGATCGTCGGTATCGGTCTTATCACCGGCTTGATCGGTATGCTGCCGACCTACGCCGCCATCGGGATAGCTGCTCCGATCCTGCTGGTTATGCTCCGCATCGCCCAAGGTTTGTTCGTGGGCGGCGAATGGTCCGGGGCCATGACCATCGTGGTCGAGAACGCCCCGTTGCACCGTCGTGCCCGATATGCTGCCCTGCCGCAGATCGGCTCACCGATCGGCACCATCCTGTCGTCGGGCGGATTCTTCCTGATGACGGTGTTCTTCTCACAGGGAAGCTTCGATAACTGGGGCTGGCGTATCCCGTTCCTCGCGGCAATCCCCATGCTTCTTGTTGCCCTCTACATCCGCAGCCGGCTCGACGAATCACCCGTCTTTGCGGAACTGATGGAAAAGGGCGAAACCGAAAAGACGCCCATTCGCACCACGCTTGCTGAATCCTGGAAACAGATCATCGTCGGCATGGCTGCCGGGCTGCTAGGAATCGGCGGTTTCTACCTCGTCACGGCATTTGTCGTCTGGTACGGAGTGAACGTTCTGGACTATTCCCCTTCCCTGATGCTGCTTGGGACAATCATTGCAGCCGTCGTGGAGATTCCCGTGCTGATCTTTGGCGGCCGACTCGGCGAGCGCTTCGGTGCATCCAAGGTCATCACATATGGCGGGATCTTCTCCGCGCTCATCGCTTGGCCAGCGTTCCTGCTCATCGATTCGGGCAACGACGTGATGGTAATCCTCGGTATGACTCTGGCGGTCGCGGCGCTCTCGCTGCCATACGCAGCCTCGGGCACCGTACTGACAGGCTTGTTCCCTGCAAAGACGCGTTACACCGGTGTGGGCTTCGCGCAGAACACCGCTGGAATGATCTCCGGGTTCATCCCCCTTGCCGCCATCGGCCTCGTTGCGTCTGCTGCCAACCACTGGTGGCCGGCAGCAGCAATGCTCATCTTCCTCTCACTGTTCACAGCAGCAGCAGGGATCATCGCACCTCGCCTCAGCGTCGATCTGCCCGGCTTCAAGCACTAGCACGTCTGCCGCCGGTGTCCAGCAGGAATCTGGTTCCCGCGGATACCGGCGGACCCCATGACCTCTTGACCACGTTTCACCGCAAAGGACAACAACAGCCCATGACCATGTCAGCTGGACACCTCATCGTCAAGACACTCGAGGCACACGGTGTCTCCCGCGTCTACGCCGTCCCGGGGGAAAGCTATCTCGATGTACTCGACGGCCTGCACGATTCCTCGATCCACACAGTGGTGGCGCGTCACGAGGGAGGAGCCGGCTTCATGGCTCTGACCGAGGGAAGGCTGGGAACAGTGCCGGGCATTGCCATGGTTACCCGCGGGCCAGGTGCTGCTAACGCGATGATCGCTGTCCACACTGCGTGGCAGGACGCAACGGCCATGGTGCTGTTCGTCGGGCTTATCCCCGTGGCCGACCGCGGCAGAGACGCCTTTCAGGAATTCAGTCTTGAGGGCTGGTTCTCGACCACTTCAAAAGCCGTATACGTGCTCGACGACGAACATCAGGCCGGGGATCTTGTAGCCCGCGCCATGCGCATGGCCTCCACCGGACGTCCCGGTCCAGTCGTCATCGGCCTGCCTGAGGACGTCTTGGTCCGCATGACTTCCGCCGATATCCCTGCGGCGCTGCCGCTGCCCGATGCTTCCCCCGGCATCGCTGGTCTGAAGCGACTCACTGCCATGCTCCGCGACGCGACCGCTCCGGCAATCATCGTAGGCGGGGATGGTTGGGACACGGCAACCTCTACGGAGCTTGCACGGTTGGCGGCCGAAGCTCATGTACCAGTGCTGGCCGATTGGCGCGCCTATGACGCCATCGACCATGATTCCCCCGCCTACGCGGGCTGGCTTGGCTACGGCAGGGCCGAACGCACGGTGCAGGCACTGAACGACGCCGATCTCTTGGTCTTCCTCGGTTGCACCCGCGGTGACGTACTCTCCGAGGGTTACACCGCTGCGTTGCAGACGCCGACGGTGCTGGTGAGCACGGATCCACAATTGACCGGACACGCCGGACGCATCGATGTGCACCTGGGCATCAGCCCAGCAGAACTGGTCGCGGCTCTTCCCCCGGCAGGAGAACTCCGTGGCACACGGGACGCGACGTGGATGAACACACTGCGCAGCCAGCAGCTCGACTTTTCCGTCACGGGGCCCGACGGCGGCACTGGCGTGGATCTCGGTGTGGCGTTCGAGACGCTCGAAGCCTTACTCGATGCCGACAGGATCATCACCTACGGAGCAGGTAACGCCACGCTGTGGGGGCACCGCTATCTCAGCCACCACGGCCCCAAATCCCTGGTGGGACCGCGCAACGGCGCGATGGGGCTCTCCGTTCCAGCTGCTGTGGCCGCCAGCATCATGAATCCGGGACGCCACGTGGTGGCGATCTGCGGGGATGGGGACTTCTTCATGAACGCACAGGAGCTCGCCGTCTCATTTGCCCATGGCGGCACCCCGTTGATCATCATTGCAGACAACGGCATCTTCGGGACCATCGTTTCCCACCAGCAGAGCCACTACCCGAACCGACCATCGGGAACGGCGATGATCAACCCCGATTTCGCGCAGTGGATCAGCGCTTTCGGCGGCCACGGTGAATTGGTCGCCTCCACGGGCGACTTCCTACCCGCGCTGGAACGCGCCCTTGCCAGTGGCCTGCCCTCGGTGTTGCACCTGAAAACCGACCCCGCCACCATGGGGCCCGGCACGACTGCGCACAAGGAACAGGTCTCCGCATGAGACTCGATTTGATCGTTCGCGCAGCCACGATTATCACCATGGACGATTCCCGTCCCACGGCCCGGGAAATGGGAATCATCGGCGGGCGGATTGTCGGGTTCGACGAAGAGTTAGACGGCTGCACTGCCGAGCACACCGAGAACTTCGGCGAGGCGGCAATCACCCCGGGATTCATTGATGCCCATTGCCACACCACGTGGTGGGGGCTGGGCCTATCTGCCTTGGACCTGTCGGCAGCCCGCGGGCTTGAAGAACTATACGCCCTGCTCGAGGAAGGCATGAGGCAACTGGCCCACAGCCCGGGAGAGTGGCTTATGGGCACGGGTTTTAATCACAAGCACCACGAGGGGTTGTTCCCTGACATCAATCGACTCGACGATATTACCGGTGGCCGGCCCCTGTATCTGCGTCACGTCTCTGGGCACGCTTCCATCACCAACACCGCCACACTGCGCCTTGCCGGCGCACTGGAACCCGGCTTTACGAACCCTGTGGGAGGTGCTGTGGTCCAAGACGCCAACGGCGCTCCCACCGGTCTGGTCGAGGAAGCTGCGCAAGGACTCATCCAGGACCTCTTGCTGCCCTATTCGGTGGATCAGATCATCGGTGCCCTGGATGCGGCTACCGCGCGCTATGCAGCCGAGGGCATAACTTCATTCACCGAGGCCGGCATTGGCGGCGGCTGGATCGGTCACTCCAACGTAGAAGTCACTGCCTACCAGCGAGCGTTGGCTAGCGGAAAGCTCCACGCCCGTGCGCAGCTCATGCCAGCGCTCGACGCCCTGGTGGAACAGGTATCCCACCCCGAGGACGCTGACGGCACCGGCAACGGGCTCGGACTCGGACTCGGCATCGTGGCCGGATTTGGAAACGAAAGCCTTTCTCTGGGGCCGGTCAAGGTATTCATGGATGGATCACTGCTTGGCGCCACCGCGGCGATGACTGAGGATTTTTGCGGACACCAGCACAACACCGGATACCTTCTCGATGACCCCCAGGCGTATCGAAACCGGGTTTCAGCAGCCTACCGCTCCGGCTGGCCGGTGGCCCTCCACGCCATTGGGGACGCAGCAATCGACCTTGCCATTGAGATCATTTCCGGTTTGCAGGAGCTCCACGGCCCCAACGCACTGCCCAATCGCATCGAACACTTCGGCATCGCGAGGCCAGACCAAGTCGCTTCCGTCGCCCGGCATGGCATCGCAGTGACTCCGCAGGCCTCCTTCATCGGCCCGCTCGGCGACCAGTTCGCCGCGCTCGTCGGCCCTGAACGGGAAGGATGGCTCTATCGAGGCAAATCATTGCTCGAAGCCGGCGTGTTGGCAGCCGGAAGCTCGGACCTGCCGGTGGCGGACAACAACGTGCGCAGGGCCATGGCCTCAGCCGTAGACCGAAAGACGGAGAACGGCAAGGTGCTCGGCGGGGCCGCCGAAGGACTCTCCGCACTCGAAGCCCTGCGTTTGTACACCGTCAACGCAGCAAAGGCCACGGGTTTGTTCGCCGATCGCGGGTCCCTGAGCCGCGGAAAGCTCGCAGACTTCGTTGTTCTCTCGGAGTCCCCCCTGATTGCCAAGGACATCGCGGCCCTCAGGCTGATAGGCACCTTTGTCGGCGGTAAACAGAGCTATACAGGGATCAAAACCGGCTTAGCCACCACTGTTTGACCCACTACGCTGTTTCATTAGATTCCAGGAGAAACCATGACTTCCATTAACGAGGCTTTCCTTTCCGACTTCAGCTCGATGAGCAGCATCGGGTCCACTGCCGGGGGCGGGGTGGACCGCCAAGCAGCTACGGTCGCAGACGGGCAGAATCGCAACTGGTTCCGAGGGTTAGTCGAGGGCCACGGTTTTTCTGTGCGTTACGATTCCGTGGGGAACCAATACGCGATGCTCGAGCTGGTCCCAGGTGCTCCATGGATCGCAGTGGGATCGCATTTGGATTCGCAGCCGCTCGGGGGCCGCTTTGACGGTGCCTACGGCGTCTTGGCCGGCGCCCATGCGGCGAAGCGAGTCGAAGCAGCCCTAGTATTTGCCAAGGAAACGGCGAGGTTCAACATCGTCGTTATCAACTGGTTCAACGAAGAGGGCTGTAGGTTCAAGCCTTCCATGATGGGCAGCTCCGTCTATGCCGGAAAGATCTCCGCAGCCCAGGTACTTGAGACAACAGACCCTCACGGCATTACCGTCCGCGAGGCATTGGAAGCCATCGGCACCATAGGTGACTTCGAGTTGTCCGTTTCCGCCTACGTGGAGATACACATCGAGCAGGGCCGCTCGCTCGAGGACCGCGCGCTGAACATTGGACTCGTCGAATCCACTTGGGGAGCCAATAAATACGAGTTCGTAGTCAACGGCGATCAGGCGCACACCGGTGCCACGATCATCGCAGATCGTCAGGATGCCCTACTCGGCGCTTCCGCACTCGTGGTTGCCGCCCGCGAGATCGCGCTGAAACATTCGACCGCGGAACATATGGTTATTACCTCCTGCGGCGAGTTCAACGTCTTCCCGAATTCTCCCGTGGTGGTTGCTAGCCGTGTGAACCTGTTGGTGGATGTACGCTCCACCGACCCCGGCGTGCTAGCAGCCGCGGATGCGGACCTACATGCCCGTGTCGGGCAGATAGAGAGGATGGCCAATGTTCGGATCGAGCGTGGCGCCGAGCATGTTTGGGGCGCTAAGTCCTACGACCGGGCAGGTTTGAAGTTGGCCGGCGAAGCGGCCGATTCGTTGGGCCTAAGTCACGGAGTCGTGCGAACCCTCGCTGGCCATGATTCGACGAACATGAAGGACGTTGTCCCTACCATCATGTTGTTCGTCCCGAGCGTCGAAGGCATTAGCCACAATGAGCGCGAGCTGACACGAAATGAAGACATGATTGCCGGCGTTGAGCTGCTCTCGGAAGTGCTCTTGCGCGTAGTAAAGGGTGAATTCATTTCAGATTCCGATCCGACACAGGAACTTGCTACCGATACGACCGTTGGCGCCTGATCCGGAATTCCATGGAGCTCGCTGAGTCTATCGGGGTTTTACAAGAGCAGGCTCATTCCATCTGGGGGTGCTGCGGCAGACTATGTGTACCGGGCAGGGGTGGCGCGGTGGAACTATAACTGTGTCCGCTTGACGTCGTGACTCGGATGGTGTGTCTATCCCCGGAGACGGTGCATTCCTCCCAGTCGGGGGCCTCCTTCGTTGCGTTGCACCATTTGCATCGTGAACTGGAGTTTTCTGCGGTGGTAGAACCACCTCGCCGAACTTGCACTACGTGGTCAAGGTGTTCAATGCGTCCGTTGCAGTACGGCGTGCGGCAGTGTTGGTCCCGCAGCGTGATGAATCGCTTAAGGCTGCCTTTGAAGAGTCGCGCCTTAGAATCCATGGCTACCAGGTCTCCGGTCCCCGGCGCCGTGTACAGTCGCCGGATCCAGGTGTCCAGAGGGTTCTCGGGCTTCCCGTTGAAGAGGTTCCGGGCCTTCTTGGCGCTGATGAATCCGTAACCCGGGATCAGTGCCGGCTCTTGGTGGCCCTGAATCAGCGTTCGATCGGTCATGATCAAGGAAATTTGCAGAGGGACGCCGTTGGATTCTCGGATTCCGGTGAGGGATCCCATAAGAAAATCTGCTGCAATCTGGCCGCGGTTTCGCGTGTCCCCGGCAGCTTGGGCATGGCCCGATTCCCTGGCCAAGACTTGGCACAACGCAACCCCGTATTCCAAGGGCAAAAGTCCGGTGATCTTCATCCGATGTGCATCGATCTGGTAAAGATCGACGTAGCGGCCTTTCATTGCCTTTTCTTCGAGGTCTGTCTCGGTGACGGGTTCCAGAATTGCCGCCCAGCCTCGGATCATTTCACGTAGGATCGCGCCTCCTCCACCAAAGGCATTATGCGTTTCGCAGAATAGCATCTGGTCTATAAGGTTCCTGTTTTCGCCTCTGAGGTTACGGACCTCTCGCACGATCAGTTGTGCTTCGTCTTCGGTGATAGTCCCGTCCTTCAACCCCTGTGTGGCATAGGGCAGATCTACAGTGAGAATGCGGGAATAGTTGAGGAACTGGACCCCGGTGCGCGGAGACTCATGGCGGGCCAGCGCTACATCAGCGCCGATCCCCCATGCGGGGTGCTTCTCCCGGATTCCGTTGGCAATGCGTTCAGTAGTAAGAGCATCCTCAAGTGTGCACGCCTGTTCGGCCTGCTTCGCGCTGGCCGTTGATTTCAGGCACTCGTAAGCGTTGATTGCTTCGACGGATTCGTGGGCGTGCACTTCAGCTGGAGCGAGGCTCAGTGCCCTAGTAAGCGTCCGAATACCTTGAATTCCGGTGCGGACGACGTATTCAGATATCAGCAAGCCCATGTCCAGCCCACGGTCCAGAAGCGCCGCATAAGACGTATCTTCACCGGTTGCGTAATGGGCAATACCGCCGGAGTCGCGACTGCCTGATGTCGTTTCCATACTTCAATTATAGAATTTGAATCCGATAGTTTGGAGATTTTTGACACTACTGTGGAAAAAGTATTCTAGCTAATAGTCGATCGTAGAGCCCTGGGAAACGGCGGCCTCCTTGTGGGATCATTCCGTGGCCAAGCAGCCGGACCCGCAGCCGCATCTTCGTGAGACAGTCGCGGATAAAGTCGATCGTCACCGCCAGATCGGCTGGATTGAGCTGGTTCGTTGAGGCCATGAACACCTCAATCCCACGACCGGCCTCGGCGATCTTTTCGATGACCGCACTGAAGTTAGCCACGGAACCGGAAGCCATCGCCGTATAGGTGGAAACCCACACCCACACCCACACCTCGATTTGCCCCTTGAGCGCGCCAAGCGATTTCCGTGAGACATGGGCCTGTTTCGGCGTCTGGGGAACCCA
>JAUNVO010000284.1 GCA_030540695.1 Micrococcaceae bacterium
AAAGGAATAAACCGCGCGCCATGTCCGCGCACCACGACCGCCCATCGACCTTTGTTGTTTCAGGCTCCTTAGCACGCCATTCTTGCGCACTACCAACGCAAAGTCACCGGGCGTCATTGAGCACCTGTCTGGATTCATCGTGCGCAACAAAGACGACGGAGCCGCAGCGCACATGACGAAGAAGGTCCTCGCATGCCAGCGTGTGACCGTCTCATGGAAATCGCCGCGTCAACGGACACAGAATGGTTCATCCCAGGCCCCGACCCCACGGGATCAGTCCACAGGGGAACGACCGACGACCACCAATCCAGCATGGAGAACCAACGAATGATCAGCCTGAAGAACCTCACGAAAGTCTATGGACAGGGGGAAGGGTCCTTCACGGTCCTGGACAACCTGGACATCGATGTCGCTGCCGGCGAGATCCTTGCCGTCGTGGGTCCCTCGGGAGCAGGGAAGTCGACTTTGGCCCAGTGCATCAATCTGCTTGAACGCCCCACTTCAGGACAGATCATCGTCAATGGCGAAGACCTGGCGCGTCTGCCCGAACGCAAGCTGCGCGTCGCACGCCGCCGCATCGGCACCGTCTTCCAATCAGCCAGCCTGCTTTCGCGCCGCACCGCAGCCGAGAACATCGCCCTGCCCCTGCAGTACCTGGGCGTGACGCCGGCAGAAACCAAGTCGCGGGTCGGCGAGCTTCTGGAACGGGTTGGACTCTCGCACCGCGCCAAGCACTACCCCTTCGAACTTTCCGGGGGCCAGCTCCAACGCGTGGGCATTGCCCGCGCTTTGGCCTTGCGTCCCACAGTGCTGCTCTCCGACGAGGCCACCTCCGGGCTGGATCCGGAGACCACCAGCTCGGTGGTCGCACTGCTTCGCCAGCTACGCGACGACCTGGACCTCGCGGTCGTCTTCATCACCCATGAAATGGACACCGTGCTGCATGTCGCCGATTCAGCAGCCCGGCTCGAGGCCGGCCGCATCGCCGAGCATGGGTCCCTGCTGGACCTGCTCACCGATCGCGGCTCGATCCTTGGTCGTGCGCTGCAACCACGGCTTGCTTCGGCGCAGCCCGCCGCCGGAACCCGCGCGTGGCAGGTGGACTACGATTCACGATCCGTTCCCGCCGACTGGCTGCAACGCATCTCTGCGGACCTGGGCGAACCGGTATCCCTGTTGGCGGCCACGATCCAAAGCATCAACGGCGCCAGCACCGGAAACGCCACCGTCGGGCTGGGTGCACCGGCACACCAAGCCGTGGCTGCCTTCGCCCGCCACGGCCTGCATGCAACACCCTTGGAAACAGGCATCGCCGGCGTCCCGTGCACCCCTGCTCCCCGCGCCCAGGGGGAGCTCCAATGGGCCTGAGCATTCCTTGCACGGTGGCAATCCGAACCCTTGCCGACACTCCCCTTCCCGAACTGCCGGCCCTGCTCGTCCCGGCACTCGGCGAGACCCTGGCCATGGTCGGGATCGTCATGTTGATTGTAATCGTCCTGGGCACCCCGATCGCGGTTGCCTTGCACAACATGGCACCGGGCGGGCTCTTCGAGCACTCCGGTACTTACACGGTACTCAGTTGGATCGTGAACATCGGCCGGTCGTTGCCGTTTTTGGTACTGATGGCCGCGATTGTCCCGTTCACCCGGTTCGTCACGGGCACCAACATCGGCATTGCCGCTGCGGTGGTCCCCATGACGTTGGCCGGGATCCCGTTCTTTGCCCGGCTGGTGGAGAACTGCCTGCGCGATGTCCCCCGCTCGGTCATCGCAGCCGCACGCGCCTCCGGCGGGTCCCGGCTGCAGATCATCCGCAGCGCACAACTGGGTGAAGCCGTGCCAGCGATCCTGGGAGGGCTGACCATCAACACCATTGCCATGATCGAATACTCGGCCATTGCCGGGACCATCGGAGCCGGAGGTATCGGTTATGTCGCAGTCACCTACGGCTACCAGCGTTTCGACCAGACGGTCATGCTCGCCACCGTGTTGTTGCTGATCGCGATGGTCACCGTTATCCAACTCACCGGCGACGCGCTGGTGCGCACCACCACGCCACACCTGCGACGCCGCGCCTAGAATCCGGTCCTTGTTCCCCGACTGCCCCGCGCGTTCCAAACATTGCTTATCCACTTTTACCACCGCATCTTTACCGATCGAAAGGCCACCCTCCTTCATGACAATCACCGATCCCAAACCCCAGACGTGGCCAGAGTCCCACGGTTTCACCCTGCACAGGAAAAAGAAGTGGCCCTGGGCCGTGGGCGTACTGGCCGTGGCCGTCACGCTGACCGCGGCCATCGCGTTGAACGCCAATGCAGGCACCAAGTCGCCGAACAACGTAGCCGGAGCCACGCTCACCGTGGTCACCGCCGAGGGAAACCACGCCGAGCAGGCGTTGGTGAACTTCGTGGCCGAGAAAGTCGCACCCAAGTACGGCATCAAGGTGGCGTTCAAGGGCCTGGCCGATTCAACAACGTTGAACCGCGCGGTATCCACCGGCGAGGTCGCCGGCACCATCTACCAGCACAAGCTCTGGCTCTCACAGGTCCTTGAGGCCAACCCCGATTTCAAGCTTGAGGCCGCCGCCCCGGTCTTCCGCTGGGGGTTCGGCATATGGAGCGAGAAGTACAAGTCCGTTGAGGAGATCCCCGACGGCGCCACCATCTCGCTCTACTCGGATCCGGCCAACGAGGCCCAGGGGCTTCACCTGCTCGAGCGCGCCGGGCTGATCACGCTCGCCGACGGGGTCGACAAGTGGAAGGCCACGCAAAAGGACGTGGCCCAGAACCCCAAGGGCCTCAAATTCAAGTTGCTTGACTTTGCCGCGCAATCCCGTTCCTTGCCGGATCTTGATGCCGCAGTTGGATACACCGAGTACTACGTCGCGGCCAAGGTCCCGCTCGAGCAGCAGATCTTCGCCCCACCGGCACCCGACGAGTTTGCCGGACAGCTGACCGTGGGGACCGAATACCGAGACACCGAGAACGTCAAAAACCTCGTCAAGGCCTTCCAAGACCCGGCAGTGCAGGAGTTCCTGCGCACCGATCCATCGGCCAAGGACCTGCTGGTACCCATCGACGCCAAATAGGGCAGGACCGGAGGCAGCACGTTGCCGGCAAAGAATGGTGCGCGGCATTCCCGCCCAGGGCAAGGCCCGGGAGCGCACATCCAGTCCTCCGGGGCAATCATCAGCCGCCAAAACCTGGACGCGAATGAAAACCGCCATTTCCACGACCGAATGGTGCACACATCCCTCCCGGATCAAGAAATTCGAGGGTGCTACCGACTTGCTTCCTGTGCTGCAAAGCACAACGTGATGGTCTTTGTCGATCGTGGTCACCCCGTGCTTTCCCGCGGGGTTTCCTGCGAAGCACCCCTATCCAGATCCCGTCCGTGGCCC
>JAUNVO010000285.1 GCA_030540695.1 Micrococcaceae bacterium
CGAGGTTTCCACGTCATGAAGGTACAGGTTCCACCATCCGCTGCGGTCCGAGACGAACACGATACCCCCATCGGAGACCCACTCCGGTTGCAGCACCGATTCGGTGGTGGATCCTGCCAGCACCGTGTCGTTTGCCGCAACCAGGCCATCGAGGTCCGCCACGTGCAATTCGGTTCCGTCCCACGGCATCTGCGGGTGCTCCCAGGAAATCCAGCTGATCCGGGTGCCGGCGGGATTCAGCCGCGGTGCGGCGACGAAGCGCGAGGAGGCCGTGGTTTCGATGATCCGGGCCGCATCGTTGGCCGCCGAACCGTCCAACGGGATCGCGGCGATGTAGCGGCGCAGGCCCTCGCGGTGGTCCTCGCAGATGGCCAGGACGTACCCTTCGGTGGGTCCCGGGACGATCTCGGCGAAGCGCAGTTGCGGATCCCCGTCGCTTCCCGAGCTGTGCGGAGTCAGCGGTACCGGGGCTCCTCCCTGGGCATCGGCAAGATACATGCGCTGGTCGGAGAAGTTCACGAACACCAACCGGTATCCGGCACCCGCGGCAATGGCGGCCCAGGAAGCACCGCCGTATTCGTTGACGCGGCTACGCACGCTGTAGGGGGCGGACAGCAGCTGGCGGGTGGGTCCATCGGTATGCGCGTGCCGGGCAAGGATCGTCATTCGTCCCCCGTCCGCGGGCAGGCCCTCGAGCCACCACAGTTCTTCCCCGGCGAATACGCCTCCTCCCACCGGAATGGTGCCGACGGCAACGTGTTCTGCGGAAATGGGCGAGGGCCAGGAGCCATAGGGCAAACGCGAAGTCATGGTGCGATCCTAGTCCCCGCGGACGGCGCGGTCACCGACCACCCGCGCCGAAGCGTTCCAGGATGCGCTGCCCGGAGGCGGCTTTTTCGACCAATCCCCACTAGTGTGTTCAGCTATGCGGCGCGAACGACGTGACATCCGGTGGCCCGTTCCCCAGCAGTATGGGAGGGTAGGCCGCCCGGCGACACCGCGTACACGAAACGCAGTCCCAAACGGTTAGGAAAAGCACATGCCAACAGATGAGAATCCACCGGTGGGCACCACGGTGCATGCGCAACGCACCGATGAAGATGGCGGCAAACCGGCCAAGTGGAAGGTCGTCGGTCCCGGCTTGGTCGTCGCCGCCACCGGTGTCGGCGCCGCCGACATGGTCGCGACCCTGGTCGCCGGATCCCGATACGGGTATGCCCTGCTGTGGGCGGTGATCCTCGGCGTGATCCTGAAGATCATTTTGGTCGAGGGCGCCGGGCGCTTCACCCTGGCAACGGGCAAGACCATTTTCGAGGGCTGGCGCTCGCTGGGCCGCTGGACCACCTGGTACTTCGGTCCCTACATCATGATCTGGGGCTTCGTGTACGGGGCCACGGCCATGTCCTCGGCAGCGCTGCCGCTGGCCGCGCTGTTCCCCGGCATCGATTTGAAGCTCTGGGCCATCCTCATGGGGCTGGCCGGTTTCGCCATGGTGTGGTTCGGCCGCTACTCCATCTTTGAGAAAATCACCGCGGTGCTGGTGGGCATCATGTTCATCACCGTCGTCGGCTTGGCCGTGATCGCCGTGCCCAACATCCCCGAAATGTTCTCCGGGCTGGTCCCGATGATTCCCTCCGGCGGCCTTGTCTACACCCTGGCCCTGGCCGGTGGCGTGGGCGGCACCATCACGCTGGCGGCCTACGGCTACTGGTTGCGCGAGAAAGGCTGGCACACGCCGAAGTGGATGAAGGTCATGCGGATCGACAACTCCATGGCCTACGTGATCACCGGCATCTTCGTCATCGCCATGTTGATCGTTGGCGCAGAAGTCGTACGTGCGGCGGGCATTTCCCTCAGCGCCGACGACTCCGGTTTGCTGGACTTGGGCGCCGTCCTGAACGAGAAGTACGGCAAGGTGGTGGGCACCGGTTTCCTGGTGGGATTCTGGGCCGCGTCCTTTTCCTCGATCATCGGCGTGTGGAACGGTGTGTCTCTGATGTTCGCGGATTTCTGGGGCAATATGCGCGGCAAGGAATCCGGGCATCCAGACACCCGCACCGGCGGCCGGTACTTCAAGTTCTATGTCCTGTGGCTTACCTTCCCCCCGATGCTCCTGTTCCTGTTGGACAAGCCCATCGCCTTGATCCTGGCATACGGAGTGCTCGGCTCGCTGTTCATGCCTTTCCTCGCCCTGACGCTGCTGGGCCTGCTCAACGGCAAGCGGATCCCGAAGAAGTGGGCCAATAAGGTGCACACCAACATCCTGCTCGGACTCACCGCACTGCTCTTTGTTTCGCTCGGTGTCCAACAGCTCTACAAGGCCGCCGCCCCACTCTGGGGAGGCTGAGGAGCGGGCGGTTGGCGGCGTTCGGCCGCCATCCCGATGGACAGCGCGGCGCGGGACGGAGCAGGATTGCCTACATGAACCTCAGTGCCGTTTTCCTGCGTGGCGTCAACGTCGGTGGCGTCAAGATCCTGATGAAGGACCTCGCTTCGTTGTTGGGGGACGCAGGCTTTTCACCCGTCAAGACCCTGTTGGCCAGCGGCAACGTGATCCTCGGCAGCACTGGGCTGGATTCCGTTGCGCTGAAGGGACGCATCGAGCAGCTGCTGGAGGCACGCTACGGGCGAATGATCCCGGTGATCGTCATGGACACCGGGGAACTGGAACAAATCGTGGCTGCATACCCCTTCTCCACCCCGGAGGACGGTGTCCCCCGCCACCGGTACTTGGTGCTCACCGGCAGCCCGCAGGACGCCGCGACGGTGTTCAGGCACGCCCCCGCCCCCGGGGAGTTCGAACGCGTGGCCTCGGTGGGGCGCTGCATTTGCTGGGAAGTGCCGCGCGGGGAAAGCCTGGGCACCGAGTTATCCAGGCATTTCACCAAGGCGGCCGCCAAGACGTTGGTGACCACCCGGAACATGAACACGATCGACAAGGTCCTCGGGGCGATGCAGGCCATGTCCCGGTGAGGTGCGTGTTCTAATGGGAGTTCCGGGCGCTCGCGCCAGCCACACATGAACCTGAGGATATCCGCCGGTAACCATGCCCCTGCTTTTGGACCTTATGGGTGTTTTCTTCTTCGGCGTCTCCGGGGCGCTGCTGGCCGCCCGGCGGGGCTTCGACATCATCGGGTCGTTGCTGCTGGCCGGGCTCACCGGGATCGGCGGCGGCATTGTGCGCGACGTGATCCTGGGTGAGATCCCCACGGCGTTCGCCAACCCGTACTATTTCATTCCCCCGATCCTGGCCACGCTGCTTGTCTTTTTTGTCGCCCCCGGGGTGCAACGGCTGATGCGGCCATTGCTGATTTTCGATGCGGCGGGCCTTGCGCTTTTT
>JAUNVO010000286.1 GCA_030540695.1 Micrococcaceae bacterium
CAAGCTGGCCCGCGAGGCGGCCCGGGAAGCCCGGGAACACCTCCCGGAATTCATGGGAGGACCAGGCGACGGGGCCCAAGACGCCACGGACCCCGATTCCGGGGCCCCGGGATATCCGCGGCATCCGGTCAAGGCCGCACCGGTACCCAACGACCTTGACCCGGCCGCGGAGCCCGTGTCCCCGAAGGCGCAGACCCATGGATGAACGTAACCCCCACGCCCCGGAGCACCTCAGCACCGGGGAACTCATCGCCAGGCTCAGTGAGCAATCAAGCACCTTGATCCGCGACGAGATGCGCTTGGCCAAGGCGGAGTTCGGTGAAAAGGCCAAGTACGCCGGGGTTGGGCTGGGAATGTTCGGCGCCGGCGGGTTGCTGGGATTCTTCGGCGTGGCTGTTGCGATTGCCACGGCCGTCATGGCCTTGGCCCTGATCTGGCCGGCATGGCTGGCCGGGTTGGCGGTCACCGTGGTGCTGTTCATCATGGCCGGGGTCGTGGCACTGGTAGGAAAGAAAAAGGTCAAGGCCGCAGGATCGCTGAAGCCGGAGCGAACCATCGGAAACGTGAAGAAGGTCGCTACCGAGATCAAGGAGAACGCCACCCATGAGCACCGCTGAAAACTCCGGGGACTCCGGCGCCGCGCCCGAACAGATCGAGAAGGAGATCGCACGGCACCGTGCGGAACTCGGCGCAACGATCGATGAGCTCAGCGGGCGCTTGGATGTGACGCGGCAGGCCAAGCGCCAGGCGGCGCAGGTCCGTGGCATGGTTGCCGACGGTCTCGATCTGGCCGCGGCCAACGCCCGGCTCGTTGTGGCTTGGGCGCGCACGCGCACGGCCAAGCAGTGGGCCGTGGCCATGGGTCCGGTGCTGGCGGTGGCCGCCGGAATCATCCTGGTGAGGGCCCGGGCCAGGAGGAAGGCATGAGGAGCAGTTCCAGCAGCCGCACCGGACGCGGTTCGGCACCGGATCCGGAACACGGCCCGAAGCCCGAGTCCCCCACGGATGTTCCGGCCCCCGGATGGAAATATACGGCGGGCAAGGCCCTTCGGGAGTTTTCCAAGGACCACTGCACGGATTTGGCCGCGTCACTGACCTACTACGCGGTGCTGGCCATCTTCCCGGCCATGATTGCCATCTTCTCCTTGTTGGGGGTGGTGGGCCAGGGACAGCAAACCGTCGATGCGGTCCTGCCTGTCCTGAAGTCGGTTTTGGGTGATTCAGGGTCCGGCACCCTGGAACCGGTGATCAGCTCCTTGGCGACCGCGCCGGGCGCGGGACTTGCCTTGGTCCTGGGGCTGGCCACAGCCCTATGGTCGGCCTCCGGATTCGTGACGGCCTTCGGCCGGGCCATGAACCGGGTTTATGAGATCCCGGAAGGGCGCCCGGTGTGGAAGCTGCGTCCGGCCATGCTCCTGATCACTTTGGTGCTGATCGTCCTGGTGGTGCTGCTGGCCCTGATGATCGTGCTTTCGGGATCCGTCGCCTCGGCGATCGGGGAAGCCCTGGGGCTGGGATCAAGGCTCTTGACAGTGTGGTCGATCGCCAAGTGGCCCGTGGCCCTGCTGGTCGTGGTCCTGATCGTCGCGATCCTCTACCACTTCACCCCGAACGTGAAACAGCCCAGGTTTCGCTGGTTGGGCGTGGGCGCCATTATTGCCATCGTGGTGTGGATCCTGGTCTCCGTGGCTTTCGGGTTCTACATTGCCAACTTCTCAAACTACGCCAGCACCTACGGCACCTTCGCCGGGGTGATCATCTTTTTGCTGTGGCTGTGGATCACCAACCTTGCCTTGCTTTTCGGGGCAGAGGTCGATGCCGAACTCGAGCGCACCAGGGAACTGCTCGGCGGCATCAAGGCCGAGGAAGAGATCCAGTTGCCGCCGAGGGACGATTCCAAGACGGTGAAGGACCAGCGCAAGGAACAATCCGACATCGAGGAGGGCCGCAGGCTGCGCAAGCGCGCTCAGGACGCCGCGGCCCGGCGCGACTCCGGAACGGATACCCCCTAGCCGTTGCCCGGCAGGCGGGGCGATGGCCAAGCGATGCTGCGCGTGGTCTAGGTCCCCTGTGCCGGTACCCACACCTGGATGATGGCCCATGCCACGGCGGTCAGCGGAACGGCCAGGATGGCTCCCAGGATCCCGGCCAACACCGCGCCACACGTCAGTGCCAACAGGATCACCAGCGGGTGCACCTGCAAGGTGCGGCCCATCACCACCGGCTGCAACAAGTTTCCCTCCAGCTGGTTGACCGCCACGATCACCACGGCGACGATCACGCCCTCGAGCACCCCGTTGCCCACCAAAGCCACGACGGCAGCCAGCACACCGCTGGCCGTGGCCCCGATGACGGGAATGAACGCGCCCACAAAAACCAGCACGGCCAGGGGCAAGGCCAGGGGGACCTGCAGGATCGCCAGGGCCGCGCCGATCAACACCGCATCAATCGCGGCAACGATGGCGGTGCCGCGCACGTATCCGCCCAGGATCGAGATGGCCTGGATCCCGGTGATGCGCATCTTGGCCAGCTTGTCCCCAGACAGGCGCCGGATCCAGAAGTCCCAGATCCGTCGACCGTCCTTGAGGAAGAAGAAGAGGATGACGGCCATCAGCACGAACCCGGTGGCCAGCTCGCCGAGCACGGCGAGTCCGCCCATCGCGGTGTCGGAGGCTTCCCTCGAATCGGCGAAATCCATCACGGTGGACCGAAGTTTGTCCAGGGTGGATTCATCGATCGGCAGCGGACCGTTGACCAGCCATCCGGAGAGTTCGTCCAGGCGTTCCCCGGCCTTGGAAGCCAGCAAGTTCCATTCGGCACGGGTAGCGGCAACGATAGCCAGCACCAGTGCGCCGAAGGTGGAAACAAGCAGCGCGAAGGCTGTCGCCGTGGCCAGGGAAGCGGGCCACGCACGCTTGCGCAAAAAGGCGACCAAGGGGGAAATGGTGGCTGCCAGGATCAATGCCAGCATCGGGGGGACAACCACGATGGTGATCCGGCTGAGCCCGTAGACCACCACGGCTGCCAGGGCGACGATGAAAAGCACATACCGTGCCCGTTCCCCCGACCGGCCCAACGCCGATGTCCGCACGGGGTTCGGGATGCACGGGGTAGGTGGCGTGTCAACGGCCATGGTGGTTCGTTTCCTTTGTTCGGGCGTGATGCCGGCCGCGATTGCGGTGCACTCCACCCTAAACGAACAGCCGTGCCACGAGGCCCTTCCTCACGCGGGCATCGGCAGCTGAACCGCGTAATAAAATAACGGCCTAGCCGGAATTCGACTTCCAGCCCCTGGGCCCGTTGCCGCCGGCCTTGTACTCCTGGAGCGGGA
>JAUNVO010000016.1:0-15915 GCA_030540695.1 Micrococcaceae bacterium
AACCACCTAATCCATCGATCAATTCGTTGATCTTTGCCGACTTTTCCGAGGATTCGCGCGGGAAGAAGGGCCATTTCGGGGCCAATTTTCACAAAAAGCGCGGATCACTTGAATTTGTGAGAGTAACCTTCATCACACATTGGGTCACATGTCATTTCACTTCTTGCGGCCCGTGTGCCGGCGGACAAGTCTTCGTTGCAACGGAGATGCCGTTTCCGCCGTCGAAACCCGGTTCGCTTCACATCGATCCATGGCCTTGGGCATCACACACAGCTGGCGCTGGCTCCCATGGGCGGCTGGCTTCCGGTTAATGCAGGAATGGCCCCACTCCCGCCTAGACGGAGGTGGGGCCACCAGGGGTCAAGCTGGCGTCCTACAGGCCTGCGTACGAGTGAAGTCCATTGAAGTAGATGTTCACGACGGTGAAGTTGAAGACGATGCAGAGGTAGCCGATGATGCTCAGCCATGCCGAGCGGGCACCGGTCCAGCCACCAGTCGCCCGTGCGTGCAGGTATCCGGCGTAGACGACCCAGATCACGAAGCTCCAGACCTCCTTGGTGTCCCAGCCCCAGTAGCGTCCCCACGCGGCCTCGGCCCAGATGGCGCCGGCCATGACCGTGAAAGTCCACATGACAAATGCAACGGCGTTGATCCGGTAGGCGAAGTTCTCCAACGCAGCGGCGCCGGGAACCAAGCGCATGAACGGCATGTTGTCGGGCTTGCCCGCGGCGAGTGATTCGATCCTGCGATGTTGGACAAGTTGCAGCACGTTCATCGCAAAGGTGATGGTGAACAACGAGGAAGCAAGCACGGCAATGGAGACGTGGATGATCAGCCAGTAGCTCTGCAATGCCGGGACCAAGTGCGCGACGGGAGTCGGGAACCCCATGGTGGCCCCACAGAGCATCACCGTGACAAGCCCGATCACGAAGGTGCCCATGAAACGCAGATCCTTCTTCAGGAGCACGAGCGAAAACACCAAGGCCACGAGGAAGGAGCCCGTGGACAGGAACTCGTACATGTTGCCCCATGGCACGCGGCCGGCGGCAATACCGCGAGTGACCACGGCGAAACCCTGAAGTAGCACGCCGAGCCAGGTCAAGGAGACAGCGACCTTGGCTGCCATGCGCTTGGCAGAGGCTGCCGTGTAGTTCATGGAGTCATTGACCAGCGCTTCCTTCGCCCGATCAGGGGCGGGAGCTTCCTGGGAGCCGGCAGCGACCAGGATCTTCTGTTCCGAGGCTATCGTTGCAGCATCGATTTCCCTGATGAGCTTGCTTGACTTTGCAAGGTCCCAGGCAAAGGCGATGAAGGCCGCTGCATACACAACCGCTGCGAGCAGCATAAACAAGTCGCTGTACTGTCCCAATGCCACATTGATTGTGGGCAAATCGTTTTCCATAGGGTCTCCTAGACTCCGGCTCGCTCAACGGCGGGCCACTGCTGCTCAAGGAGCTTGCGCAACTCCTTGGCTTCGGATTCAAGACGGTGGTCTTCACCACGGGCCAACAATCCGTATTCGATTATCCGCTCTTCACGGCCCGATCCGTCAACCGAGGTCTTGATTTTCACCCAGGCACGACGCCGCGGGGTGAAGAGTGAAATAGCCAGCCCCAAGAGTGAAAGGGCTGCAAAGATCGCCACAGGACGCTTGCTTGGATCGTAGGCAATATCCACGCCAACAAATCTCTTGAGCCCATCGAAGGAAATGCTTCCCTTGCCCTCGGGTAATTCGTAGGTCTCTCCCGCACCGAGCACGATTCCTCCCGTGTCCAGCTTTCTGTTGTTCAAGTCCTTGAGCTTGTCCGTATCAAGAACGTAGACATTCTGCGGCTTGCCGTTGTCAAGCCCCAGGTCTCCGTAGTACGAGTTCAATTGCAGCTCGGGGTTAATGGCGTTCGGATCACCGGATATTGCAAAGCCGGTGTCGTCTGTCATGGCAGTGGGTAGCAGGAATCCCTGGAATCCGAGCTGCTCCGGCTTTGCATCGGGGACCTTGATAACCATCAACGAAGTGAACATGCCGTCCTGCGGCACCGCGACCACCGGGCCGCTGAAGGCGATGTTTCCAACCCCGTCGCGAACCGTGACGATCGGCGCGTACCCATTGCCGACAAGGTACATGTCAGCTCCGTCGATCCGCAGCGGGTGGTTGACCCGGAGCTTTTCCTTCTTGGGTTCCGCCTCGGGGCTACGACGGGTCTCAACCTCGGCCGTGAAATCGATGGGTTGTCCGAAGTGCGTGGTGGATTCGCGGTCGAAGGTGATGTTGAACTTCTCAAGCTCGACCGAGTAGGGATCCAGGGAGTCTTCCTTGAACAGGGTGCCGGGCTTGAACGAGTCGTACGAAACCAGGGAGTTCACAAAGGTCTCCCCCTCGACAAGGACCCGTTGACCGTTGTATCCAAAGGCGCCGCCGATTCCGACCGAAGCCAGAAGCCCGACCAGGGAAATGTGGAACAGGAGGTTGCCGATTTCACGGATGTATCCGCGCTCGGCGCCCACCGAGGGCCTCGGGCCTTCAAGCCGGGCTTCGGAACGGTAGCCGCGCTTCTTCAGGAGCTTGGCCGCGTCCCGAATGACTTGCTCGTCACTGAGCCCGGATTCGGCGGCCGATTGGATTTCAATGACGCCGTTCTGCGGCAAGCGGTCCAAACGCGACGGGGTACGCGGCGGCGGGGTGCGAAGTGCCTTGGCATGCTTCTTGACGCGGGGAAGGATGCAGCCGATCAAGGAAATGAACAACAACAGGTAGATCGCCGAGAACCACACCGAGGAGTACACATCAAACAGCTGGAAGCGATCAAGCCATGCGCCGGCTGTCGGCTTGTTGGTCAGATAGGTGGTCACCTGCTCCGGGTTGATCGAGCGTTGGGGGAAAAGCGAACCCGGTACCGCTGCGACCGCCAAGAGCAGCAACAGGAAGAGCGCCGTGCGCATGCTGGTGAGTTGAGTCCAGGCCCAACGGACCATGCCCACCAACCCAAGGGCCGGAACCGCAACATCTTTTTTCATAGCTAGCTTTTCCATCAGATAGGTAACTGCACTTCATTGGAGAACCAGTCCTGCAGCTGGGTGACCCAGGACCCCCACAGCCCGGTCGCCATCAGGATCCCCAGGAGTATCAACATACCGCCGCCAAAACGCATGATCGCCAATTGGTGGCGACGGAAGAACTTCATTGCACCCATGCCCCGGCGGATGGCCATGGCGATGAACAGGAACGGCAGCCCCAATCCCATGCAGTAGAAAAAGGTCAGCAGCGCGCCCTTGGCCATGTTGGCGTCCGGTCCACTGCTCATGATCAACACTGCCCCGAGCGTTGGGCCGATGCACGGAGCCCAACCCAAACCAAAGGTCAGTCCCAACACCGGCGCTCCCCACAGCCCAGCAGGGGGCTTGCTGTGGATCTTTGCCTCTCGCTGCATGAAAGAGAAGCCTCCCATGAAGACCACACCCATGAAGATCACGACGAGGCCAAGAAGCTGTGTGACCCAAGACCCCTTGTAGATCATCCATCCGGCGATCTGCGAGAAAACGACTCCAGCCAAAACGAAAACGACCGTAAACCCGAGGATGAAAAGGCCAATGCCCGCAACCATCCGTCCACGTTTGCGATCTGCAAGATCAGCGCCCGAGAGACCTGTCACGTAGCCCAGATAGCCCGGCACCAAGGGTAGGACGCAGGGCGAAAGAAAGGAAACGAGGCCCGCAAGAATCGCCACGGGAACGGCCAGCAACAGCGAACCGTCCTGCACGATCTCGGCAAACTGGTTGCCTTGGGCCGGCAGCATCAAGACGCCCGCCAGCACGGAGGCGATCACAACGACTCTGTGAGTGCCGTGTTGATCAACGCCTTGAGCGTTGGCTTTTCGGCGACCCCCAGGATTCGTGCCGAGACGCGGCCCTGCTTGTCCAAGACCAGCGTGGTCGGCACTGCCTTGAGGGGAACGTACTTGGTCATCGCCAGCTGGATCGCGCCCTTGGTGTCCTGCACCGAGGGGTACTTGATTCCGAAGCTGCGCTCGAAAGCTTCGGCCGCTTCTTTCTCGTCACGGACGTTGATGCCAAGGAAGTCGACTTTCCCGCTGAATTCCTTGCTGAGTTCCACCAAGTGCGGAGCTTCGATCCGGCACGGGGCGCATGCCGCGTACCAAAAGTTCAATACGGTCACTTGACCCACCCATTGGGCCGAGTCGATTGTGGTTCCGTCGTAGGCCACGGCGTTGATCTTCACTGGATCCGTGCGCGAATCGGGGCCGTATTCCTGCACCGATCCATCGCCGGCAATGTAATTCTTGTTGTTGCCTTCACGTGCCTGCTTGGCCAGGGCATCTTCCTCACCCACACAAGCCGCCAGCGGCAACACGGCGGCACCAAGAACGGCTGCGCGCAAGAATGTACGTCGTCCCAAGCGCGGCGCTTGGGACGAGATGGGATCGCTCATGATCTCAAGCTCCAGGGATGTTAGCGGCGTTCGCCAAAAGGTCCACGCTAGGTTCTGCATAACGGACTGCGACCAGACTTTCACCTTCAAAGTCCAGGCTAGTCACGGAGGTGAGAGTGCACTCGCGTTTCCGCGGGTCATGCCAGAGGGCCTTGCCCTCGGCGGAACGGCGCGTTACCCAAATGGGCAGCTGGTGGCTGACCAAGATGGCTTCCGCTCCGGGACCGCCCAGTTCGACCGCACGATCGCGGTGTTCAACTATTGCGGCCATCATTCGTGCCACCTGGTCCCGGTAGGGCTCCCCCCAGGATGGACGAAAGGGGTTCACGACGTAGGACCAGTACTTCGGTTCCTTCAGTCGGCTCTTGATCCTTGAAAGTCCCTCAAACCGGTTCGCCGCCTCGATGATCCGGTCATCGGTCACGATCTCCAGGCCCATGGCCTTGGAGACAGGGGCTGCCGTTTCCTGTGCCCGCACGAGCGGGGAAGAAACCAGATGAGTGATTTTCGCGCCCGCGTTTTTCTTCGCGGTGAAATACTCCGCAGCCCGGTCGGCCATCTCATGGCCCAAGTCCGAGAGGTGGAATTCCGGTAGTCGACCGTAGAGGACCCTGTCCGGGTTATACACTTCCCCATGGCGCAGCAGGTGAACGGTGGCAGTCGACATGGGTTAAGTGTCTCAAATCTTTGGGCCGATACCTAAACCGGGGACGTGATTTTGTCCTCTCCCCGGCTGGGTTCCTCGTCCATTGTTCCTAGAACAGGCTCTCCGTCATCCGATGCCCCGCTCAGCGCATGACTCTGCCATCTTGCGGGCACCAGCCGATACGAAGGGACTAGCGGACACGGCAGGAATACCATCCTTTGGGAGGGTCAAAAAATAATGCTGACGCTATATCGTGAGTGAAGAGCCGTAGTTTTCCAACCCTAGGAGGAGATCATGTCTACCCCTGAAAATGACCCCCAGACCCCGTCTGGCGATCCCAACCCGCCACAGTACGGACAACGTGCACCACAGGATCCTGCTGCCGGTCAGCCTCCCTACGGGCAGCAGCCGCAGTCCGGCGCAGCGCAGCCCTACAATCCTTATGGTCAAAACCCGAGCCCATACGGCCAGGTGCCCCCGAACAACAATCCATACGGCCAGCCTGCACCCGGGAACTATCCCCCCGGCCAGCAGCCGTACCCCGGTGGCTTCCAGATGCCGCAGCAGGGTAATTTTGCGCCGCCGCAAATGCCGGCGCACCGCCCCAAGGAGCTGGACACGTCCTTCTGGGCCATCATCGCCTCGGGGATCCTCTTCGCCGTCGGCACCATCAGCTCAGTTTTCAGCATGGACGTTGCCTCCTTCAGGCGTGAACTCAGCATGGTCCCTGACCTGGAGAGCCAGCTTCAGACTGCGGGACTGAGCCTGGACCAAATGGTCGGGATGCTCCCCACGATCCAAAACACCGTGATCGTCTTTACGGTGATCTTGCTGCTGGTATACGTATTGGTTGCCTTCATGGTCCGCAAGGGGAGCAACGTGGCTCGGATCTTCGCCACGATCTTTGCCGTCTTGTCGCTCCTTGGCCTCGGAAGCGGACTGCTGCTGGCGCTTTCGGTCATCCTGGGCGTCGTTGGGGTCGTTTTCGCGTGGTTGCGTCCCTCGAGCCAATACATCGCAGCCCGTCGCGCGGCACGGACCGCTGGCTACCGGTAGACACTGCGGGGCAAAGGACGGGTCCGGGGATGCCAGGCGTAACGGCCGGCATCCCCGGACCCTTCCTTTTTGCGGGCCTATGCGCCTCCCAAGCCACCAATGGTTCCCCCGGGGTCCAGGCTTTGTGCATGATAGGCAAGGATTTGCAGTTCCGTGGCCAGATCAACCTTGCGAAGATTCACCCCACTGGGTACTTGCAACACCACGGGCGCAAAGCTGAGGATGCTTCGCACGCCGCGCGCCACCAACGTGTCGCACAACCCCTGGGCAGCGACACCGGGAACCGAGAGAACAGCGATGTTGGCATTGGTGGCCTTGAGCACCTCGTCGAGTTCGGCAATGTCCTGGACCTCTAAATCCCCTACGGTCGTGCCTACGACATCGGGGGCGGAGTCCAGGAGAGCAACGACTTCAAAGCCGCGGCTTCTGAACCCTCCGTAGCCCGAGAGCGCGCGCCCCAGGTTGCCGGCACCGACGATGATGACCCGCCAATGTTGCAGCAACCCCATCGCCTTGGAAATGTGCTCCGTCAACTCGGTCACGACATATCCCACGCCGCGGGTCCCGTAGGAGCCTAGCAAGGACAGATCCTTGCGAAGAATGGCGGGGTTGACCCCTGATTCGCTCGCCAGCACCCCGGAGGATGTCCGTAGCGCTCCGTTGGCCCGCATGATGTTCAGCGCCCGCAGGTACTGCGTCATGCGTGCCAAGGTCGCTTCCGGAAGAACTCTGCCCAACGATTCCGTCGGCGGCTGTGCCGCACCCGTCCCTGGCACGCCGCCGGAGGCCATCTGGACGCCGGCGGCGGGGATGGTCACGTCGCCATCGGAGGGACGGTGTTCTGTGGGCATGGACTTCTGGCTCAATTCATTCAATAGCTTCATGGCCTCCCGGCCGGTCTTTGCGATGTTGCCTCACGCTGGGTTGCGGCAGCCAGGCACCAACTGCCGTTAGCCGGTGAGCAAGGACTCAAGACGTTGGGCATCAATCACCCAAAAATCCCTCACCCGGCCATCTACCAGTAGCACCGGCACTTCCTCCGAGTGCCGGGCAAGGAGGTCCGGGTCCTGCTCGATATCCACGCTCTGCCAGGTGTATCCCAAACGATGGGTGACTTCGTCGAGGGTCTTTGCCGCGGCGCCGCACAGGTGGCATCCAGAACGGACCAACAACGATATCTCTCGGGGGCTCCGCACACTGCTCATGGTCCAACGCTACAGCTCCGGCGAAAAAAGATTGCAATACACTGGGCGGATGCCCTCCAGTCCTGTCCCCGAGCCCCTCCGTGGGCAAGAGCCGGTGAATTCCGGTACCGCTGCCGCCTTTTTCGATGTCGACAACACCATGATGCGTGGAGCCTCTCTCTATGCGGTCGCGCGAAAAATGTACCAACATCGAGCCTTTACCCTCCGTGAGGTCCTCTGGTTTGCGGTTCACCAATTGCGTTTTGTGACCCGGGGAGAGAGCCTCGGGGACATCCACGCCATCCGTGATCGAGCTCTTTTGCTCGCGGCAGGGTTCTCCGTGTCCGACATGGTTGCGCTCGGGGATGAAATTTATGACGAATTCATTGAGTCAAAGATCTGGCCCGGCACCCGTGCCATCGCCGACCAACACATGCATGCCGGCCGTCAAGTCTGGCTCGTCACCGCGACGCCCCTGGAAGTCGCCAAGGTCATGGCCAGGCGTCTGGGCCTCAGTGGGGCCCTTGGCACGAGCGTGGAACACATCGAGGGCGTTTACACCGGTCGGTTGGTGGGCGAAATCCTGCATGGGGCTGCCAAGGCCGCGGCGGTGGAGGAAATGGCCCTGAACCAGGGGCTGGTCTTGGCCGAGTGCTGGGGGTACAGCGATTCCGCCAACGACATCCCATTGCTCGAGCTCGTGGGGCACCCGGTGGCGATTAATCCTGATCGGACGCTGCGTCGACACGCCAAGGAACGCGACTGGCCCACCTATGATTTCCGGACGGGCCGCAAGGCAGCAAGCTTTGGCTTGAAGGCAGCGGGGGTGTCGGGCATCCTGTGGGGCTTGTGGCGAAGTGTCGGCGCACTGCGCCGCCGGCGCTGAGCAGCCCCGCCTTCCTCGAACGGTCCGGGCCAGCGGCCCGACGACGCAAAAAAGGTGTGCTTCCCCCACGGGGGAAGCACACCTTTTTATGCGCTAGGTTCCGGGAACACCCGGAGCCGGCACCTACTTCTTATTACGACGCTGGTGGCGGGTCTTGCGAAGCAATTTACGATGCTTCTTCTTGGCCATACGCTTGCGGCGCTTCTTGATAACAGAGCCCATAGTGGTTCCTCACAAACTGATTCGATTGCCGACTACTACTTCGGCACCAAAGCACCACAATAGCCAACTTGACGTTAAACGTTCCTTAACAGATTACCTGCTTCTGGAGCGGATTCTGACCACTTTGCCAAAAGCACCGGGACTAACCGGTGCTCGAGTCGCGTCCGTACCCGGCCGCGCGCAGATATTCCTGGACGGCGTTTTCGGGCACCCGGTAGGAACGACCAAATCGAACAGCGGGCAAATCCCCGGCATGAACGAGGCGATAGACCGTCATCTTCGACACACGCATTACCTCGGCCACCTCAGCAACCGTCATGAAACGCGCACTGGCAAAGTTTGGCGATTCGACCATTCCCTGATTCTCCTGACAATTTCCACACGGCAAGCGTGCCTCGGCGCGGCCGCGGCAGAACTCCCTGCCCGAGCAAACACCCCAAGATTTTCAATGCCCTTGCATGCCACTTTAGTGGCACATCGGGCCAATGTGAACTATACAACGTTCAAGGGCTCACCGACCCAACGGTGCGACACGGGCAAAGCGTCGATGGGGGTGTCTAGCGCGCCGCACGCACGGCGGAGGCCAGCACGTCGAGCAGCTGCGCGCTGGCCTCCCAGCCCATGCAGGCATCTGTCACGGACTGGCCATAGGTCAACCCACCAAGCACGTCCGAGCCCTGCACCACGGTATCGGGGTCATGCTTCTGTGCACCGGGCACCAGGAAGCTCTCGGCCATGATTCCCGCGACCGTTTGGTCCCCTGCCGCAATCCGGGCAGCCAGTTCCCTGATGACCTCGCCCTGGCGCACATGGGACTTGCCCGAATTCGCGTGCGAGGCATCGATGATCACCCGCGGGTTCATCCCGGCGCCACTCATCGCCGATGAGGCCTCTGCGACCGGCTCGGGGGCGAAGTTCGGTCCGTCGGCGCCTCCGCGCAGGATCAAGTGGGCGTCCCTGTTTCCTGCGGTCCGCACGATCGCGGTGCGCCCCTGGTCATTGATCCCCATGAACGACTGTGCGGCACCGGCCGCCTGGCAGGCATCGATGGCCACTTGCACCGAGCCGTCGGTGCCGTTCTTGAAGCCAACCGGCATCGAGAGTCCGGAAACCAGCTGGCGGTGGGTCTGGCTTTCGGTGGTTCGCGCCCCGATGGCACCCCAGCTGATAAGGTCCGCCAAGTACTGTGCGCTAAGCGGCTCAAGGAATTCGGTGGCCAAGGGCAGGCCCAGCTCGCTGGCGGCCAGCATGAACTCCCGTGCCGCCCGCAACCCGTGTGCCATCTCGTGGCTGCCGTCCAGATGCGGATCGTTGACCAGCCCCTTCCACCCCACGGTGGTGCGCGGCTTCTCGAAGTAGCTGCGCATTACCACCAGCAGTTCCCCCTGATGCTCGTTGGCCGCAGCGGCCAGCCTGGTGGCGTACTCGAGTCCTGCCGCGGGATCGTGGATCGAACAAGGGCCGATGACCACCAGCAGGCGTGCATCAAGGCCTGAGAGTACGGCACCGACTTCTTGTCGGGACCTCCTGATCATGTAGCTGCGGACATCCCCCACGGGAAGTTCGGCAACCAATTCGGCCGGGGAGGGAAGTGCGGTGATGTCCAACACGCGTTCATTGGTGTTGATCCGGCGCTGTGTTTCGATGGCAATGCTCATGATCTGGAGCCTTTCGGTTGCGGCCCCGGCGTTCGGCGCGGGAGGCCCATTGGTTTCAATGCGGCCCCGGCGATCACGCTGCGTATTCCTCCAGGGCCGCTATCGTGGAAATAGCGAAGGGCCGGCAAGCAATAGCTTGCGGCCCTTGTCGGCTCTGAAGGTGGGTATGCGAAATTACCGCGTCCTAGGCTCCTCCAGAGCCGACACAAAATACGCATACCAACGATTAGTCATGGCTAAAAATGTACAGTCCTCGGCGGCCGGGCACAAATGCTTCCCGGGGATAAAGACACACTGCGTCACAGACGGAACAGGGGGCGGGACGGGCAGTGGAAACCTTGGGTTTCCGGTTGCCGGTCCCGCCCCCTGCAGGTGCCGTCGGCGCCTTCGCTAGATCAGGCCCTGGGCCAGCATGGCGTCGGCGACCTTGACGAAGCCGGCGATGTTCGCCCCGGCGACGTAGTTGCCCGGTACCCCGTATTCGTCGGCCGTCCAGGCACAGCGGTCATGGATCCCGATCATGATCTGGGTCAGGCGCGTCTCGGTGTGTTCGAAGCTCCAGGAGTCACGGCTGGCGTTTTGCTGCATCTCCAGTGCGGAGGTCGCCACGCCGCCGGCGTTCGCTGCCTTGCCGGGGGCAAAGAGCACCCCTGCATCCTGGAAGAGGGATGTTGCCGCCGCGGTGCAGGGCATGTTCGCCCCTTCGGAAACAGCGACCACGCCGGTGGAGATCAGTCGCTTGGCGTGCTTGGCATCGAGCTCGTTCTGCGTGGCGCAGGGCAGCGCCACAGTGGCGTCGACGTCCCAGACGTTCCCACCCTCGACGTAGTGCACCTTTTTGGACTTCGCGCGCTCGGCGTATTCGCTGATGCGCCCACGCTCGACTTCCTTGATCTGGCGAAACAGCTCAACGTCCAAGCCACGCTCATCGACGATGTAGCCGCCGGAATCCGAGGCCGTGATGACCTTGGCGCCCAGTGTCTGGGCCTTGTCGATGGCGTTGATTGCCACGTTGCCGGAGCCCGAGACGACGACGCGCTGGCCATCGAAGCTCTGGCCGCGGGTCTTGAGCATCTCCTGGGTGAAGAGGACCGCGCCGAAGCCGGTGGCCTCCGGTCGCACCAGGGAACCGCCCCAGCTGATGCCCTTGCCGGTCAGCACGCCGGATTCGTAGCGGTTGGTGATCCGCTTGTACTGGCCAAAGAGGTAGCCGATCTCGCGGCCGCCCACCCCGATGTCCCCGGCTGGAACGTCGGTGTACTCACCGATGTGGCGGTAGAGCTCGGTCATGAATGACTGGCAGAAGCGCATGACCTCGGCATCGGACTTGCCGCGCGGGTCGAAGTCCGATCCGCCCTTGCCGCCGCCGATGGGCATGCCGGTGAGCGAGTTCTTGAAGATCTGCTCGAAGCCCAGGAACTTCACGATGCCCAGGTAGACCGAAGGGTGGAAACGCAATCCGCCCTTGTACGGGCCCAAGGCGGAGTTGAACTCCACCCGGAAGCCGCGGTTGATCTGCACGCGGCCTTCGTCATCGGTCCAGGGGACACGGAATATGATCTGTCGCTCCGGCTCGCACATGCGCTGCAGGATGGCGGCTTCGGCATATTCAGGATGTTTGTGGGACACCGCTTCGAGGCTTTCGAACACCTCGGTCACGGCTTGGTGGAATTCCGCTTCACCCGGGTTGCGACGGAACACTTCGTCGCGGATGGTCGCAAGTTGCTGGTCCAAGTCTTATCTCCTCATCACTTGGGGCAGGCATGAGGGCACGCTACCGCCATGACTGGCGACGCTGCCCCTCCCTAGAGAATGACATGGGCAACGCCCGTGGGCACAACCCCACGTAATCATGGAACCTGGCCCGCGTAACGTTTTTGGTCCTGGAGGTATGATGCCGAACCGGTTTCCGGCCTCGGGAAACGCTTAGCGCTTGCGCCCGAACTTCGGCTTGGGCAGCCTTTCGAGGAAGTCCTGGGCCCTGCCGGTCACTTGTTCCAGACCGCGACCCACGGTCCTGCCCAGCTGTGCTGCGGCAACGGTGGCCTGATGCGTTGCGTCCTGCGACACGACGGCGGAATCGTGAAATGGATCGGGAACCACGGCCGGCGCGGGGACCGGAGGCAGGTACGGCTGCAGCCAGCCGTGCAGCTCGACGAAGGCGGCCGGTTCAAGTGCGTAGTAGCGGCGTTGCCCCTCGGCGCGCATCGTGATCAGTCCGGCTTCCCGCAGGACCTTCAAGTGCTTGGAGACGGTCGGCTGGGAAACGCCCAGGGCCTCGACCAGCGAACCCACCGAGCGCGAGTCCTCGCGCAGGGCCTCCAGCAAGCGCCGTCTGGTCGGATCGGCCAACGCGGAAAAGATTTGTTCATGTGCCACCGCATAACCCTATCCGCATATATGCGTGTTGGCATCCCGGGGGGCCTTTAGTCGAACCAGGGGTCCAGCCCGAACAGCGGAAAGATCTCCTTGCGCGTGGCCATGATGGTGCGGTCCACCGGGTCGGCGGGGTCGTAGCCGACCTCCCAGCTGCGCCACCACAGTTCGGCATCATCGCCCATGGACTCCGGCGGCCAGATCCCGTAGCGCTCATGGACGTACTCGCGCCACACCGGGGGCACCTTGGTCGCCAACGGAATGGGTTTGCCGGAGGCGATGGCCACCAGGTGGCTCCAGGCGCGCGGTACCACCGAAGCGGTGTTGTAGCCCCCGCCGCCGGTGGAGATCCATCGTCCCTCGCACAGCCGAGTGGCCAGCTCGGCGATATCCAGCATGCTTTGCCGCTGTCCGTCAATGGTCAGGCGCAGATTGGAAAGGTCGTCGTCGCGGTGCCCGTCGCAGCCGTGTTGCGAGACGATCACCTCGGGTGCGAACGCGGTGGCCAGTTGCGGGACGACCGCATGGAAGGCACGCAACCAGGCGGCGTCGGAAGTCCGCGGGGGGACGGCGATGTTCACGGCTGTGCCTTCGGCGTCCGGGCCGCCGATCTCGTTGGCGTAACCGGTGCCCGGGAACAGCGACATGCCGGTTTCGTGGATGGACACGGTCATCACCCGCGGTTCGTTCCAGAAAATGCTCTGGGTGCCGTCGCCGTGGTGCGCGTCCACGTCGATGTACAGCACCTTGCCCACGCCCCCGTCGAGCAGCCGCTGGATCGCCAGCGCGGAGTCGTTGTAGATGCAGAAGCCGCTGGCCTTGGAGGCCGTTGCATGGTGCATGCCGCCGCCGAAATTCACCACGTGCAGCGCCTTTTGCTCCAGGATGGACTCTGCCCCCAACAGCGTCCCGCCGGCCAGTCGCGCGCTTGCCTCGTGGATCCCGGCATAGGCCGGATTGTCCTCGGTGCCCAGGCCACGGGCCTCGTTGGGGACCTCGGGGTGCGCACTGACCTCGTGGACGGCTTGGATGTACGCGGCCTCGTGGACCGTTGAGAGCTGCTCGTCGGTGGCGATCGGCGGCGCGACGACGCTGAGGTTGGGGCGCTCGAAGAGACCCAGCTCGGTGCAGAGCCTGGCGGTGAGATCTAACCGGAGCGGGTGCATGGGATGGGTCTCGCTAAAGCGGTACGCCATCATCTCCTCGCTCCAGATCACGTGGGTCGGGGGCACTGGTGCATTGTCGGCAAACACACTCTCAGGCTACGCGATCCATCACTCCGGTGTGCTCCAAGACACCCGGCATGCCTCCACCGGGTTCCGGCCGTGGCTCAAGCGTCGGCGCGCGTCGGCCCCGCCACCGAGGGATCCGCGGGCACCATGGTTTATTGTGGGAGCTTGCGGGGCACGGGCTTCCGCGAAAAGAAGATGTCCACGTCTTGGAGCCGAACTAAACCCATGGGGTCCTCTCCCTTTTCCGACTCAGCACGACGGCAGGGCGCCGAATCGGGCGCGCTTGCCAGATGGCGCACGCGCACCGGCCTGTGGCGCAGGGCGGCGGCGGACTTCACCGTCAAGTCCCCGGCACGCCTGGCGCTGCTGGCCTTCGTCGTGGTGATCACGTTGTTCTCCTCGGTGCTGGCCCTTCCCGTTTCCTCCGCCACCGGCGAGGCCACCCCGTTCCACGATGCCCTGTTCACGGCGACTTCCGCGGTGTGCGTGACCGGACTGACCGTGGTGTCCACGGCCACCCACTGGTCCTTCTTCGGGCAACTGGTGATGATTATCGCGGTGTTTGTCGGCGGCCTGGGAATCTTGACGCTTGCCTCGGTGCTGTCGCTGGCGGTGTCCAAGCGCCTGGGCGTGCGCGGGAAGCTGATGGCGCAGAATTCCATGAACACCTCCGCAGCTTCCACCCTCGGCGAGGTCGGCTCGCTGCTGCGTATCGTGATCACCACCTCGGTGGCCATCGAGGTCGCCCTGTCCCTGATGCTGATCCCGCGCTTTCTGATCCTGGGCGAGCCGCTGAAGGAAGCCTTGTGGCACGGGATCTTCTATTCGATCTCCTCGTTCAACAATGCCGGGTTCACCCCGCACTCCGATGGATTGGTGCCTTACGAGACCGACCTGTGGATCCTGGTTCCGCTGATGCTCGGGGTCTTCTTGGGTTCGCTGGGGTTCCCGGTGCTGATGGTGCTGCTGGCGCACCGCTTCAACACCAAGAAATGGTCTCTGCACACCAAGCTGACGCTGCTGGTCACCTCGATCCTGCTGGTTTCCGGCGCGTTGCTCTGGGCCGTGGCCGAATGGGGCAATCCGGCCACCATCGGCTCGATGGGCAACGGGGACAAGGTCATCCACTCGGTCTTTGCCTCGGTGATGACCCGTTCCGGAGGCTTCAACCTGGTCGAGCAGGGCGAAATGAACCAGGTCACGATGCTGCTCTCAGACGCCCTGATGTTTGCCGGCGGCGGTTCGGCCTCCACCGCCGGGGGCCTGAAGGTCACCACCATCGCGGTGTTGTTCTTGGCGATCTTCGCCGAGGCCCGCGGCGACACCGACGTGCGGGCCTTCGGCCGGCGCATCCCGGAGGGCACCATGCGCGTGGCCATCTCGATCATGGTCCTGGGCGGGACCCTGGTGATGCTGGCCACCGCGGCCATCCTGGTCATGAGCGGAACCACGATCTCCCGGGCGGTCTTCGAGTCGATTTCCGCCTTCGGCACCGTGGGGTTGAGCACCGGGCTGTCCGGGGAGTTGCCGCCGGCCGGCAAGTACGTGCTGTCCGCGCTGATGTTTTCCGGTCGAATCGGTACGATTACCTTGGCGACCGCGTTGGCCCTGCGCCAACGCAACCAGCTTTACCACTTCCCCGAAGAGAGGCCCATCATTGGCTGAGAAGAAACCGGACCACAACGCCCCGGTGCTGGTCATCGGGCTGGGCCGCTTCGGCGCCTCCATGGCGGAGCAGCTGGTCAAGCAGGGCCGCGAGGTCCTGGCCATCGAGCGCAGCCAGGAATTGGTGCAGAAGTGGGCCTCGACGCTCACCCACGTGGTGGAGGCCGACGCCACCAACATCGACGCATTGCGCCAGCTCGGCGCGCAGGAATTCACCTCCGCGGTGGTCGGGGTGGGTACCTCCATCGAATCCTCGGTGCTGATCACCGTGAACCTGGTGGATCTGGGCATCGAACACCTCTGGGTCAAGGCCATCACGCCCTCCCACGGCAAGATCCTCACCCGGATCGGGGCCAACCACGTGATCTATCCCGAGGCCGACGCCGGGGTGCGTGCCGCGCACCTGGTGGGCGGTCGCATGCTTGACTTCATCGAGTTCGACGACGGGTTCGCGATCGTGAAGATGTACCCGCCGAAGGAAACCCAGGGCTTCACCCTCGCCGAGTCCCAGGTGCGTTCCAAGTACGGGATCACCGTGGTGGG
>JAUNVO010000016.1:16015-25290 GCA_030540695.1 Micrococcaceae bacterium
TCCTTGGTGATTGCCGCGGCCCGTGCCGCGGCGGCCGCCGCACCCTTGGCGACGATCTTCGCCATGCCCTCGGCGTCGAAGGTCGCCAGGGCCTGTTCGGTGGTGCCCTTGGGGCTGGTCACGGCCTTGCGCAGCGCAGCGGGGTCGGCTCCGGCCTCGGATAGCATCTTTCCGGCCCCTGCGACGGTGGCCCGGGCCAGGTCGGTGGCCAGTGCCTCATCAAGGCCCAGCTCCACGCCGGCTGCAGCCATGGCTTCAGCCAGGTAGAACGCGTAGGCCGGACCTGAGCCGCTGATCGCCGAGACGGCGTTCTGCTGCTCTTCGGGAACCACATGGACCACCCCGGAGCCGGAGAGCAGCTCGACGACGGTGGCCAGTGCCCCCTCGGTCACGAATTCACCGGCGCTCAGGCCCACGGCCCCGGATCCCACCTTCAACGGCGTGTTGGGCATCGAACGCACGATCGGCTGGCCCTCTTCAAGGTGGGCGGCCATCATCTCGATCGTGATGGCCGCAGCCACGGAGACCACCACGGCGGTGGGTTTGAGCGATCCACGGATCTCGTCGCACAGCGCAGTGATGCCCACGGGCTTCACGCCCAAAAAGACGATATCCGCATCCTTCACGGCGTTGGTGTTTGCCTCGGGGTCGCGTTCGCCGATCAGCACGGTGACGCCGGTTTCGGTACGCAGGTCCTCGGCCTTGGCATCGCTGCGCAGGGTGGCAACCACGGCCGCTGGATCGTAGCCGGAGGCGATGATGCCGCGCAGCACCGCCCCGTTCATGGACCCGGTGCCCAGGAAGGCAAGTTTGTTCGTTGCAGGGGAAGAAGTCGATTGCACGGAAGTCATCTCACCAGTGTTTCACGGATGCGTGCCCGTTGGCCCGTCGGGCCATTCAACGTGCGTGTGCAACCCCTGCGCGAGGCTACTGGTTGGTGGCGGAGGCATCCAGGGCGTCCTGGCTCACCGGGGCCAGGTGGCGCCGGGCGAATTCGAGGGTCTCGCCCAGCCAGGCTTCGCGCTCCCCGGCGCCCTTGGCCTTGCGCGTGGAGACCTCCACGGCCACCACTCCGTCCCAGGCCGAGTCACGCAGGTACTCGATGGCCTCGATGACCGGCTGGGTGCCGCGCCCGGGGACCAGGTGCTCGTCCTTGCCGTTGTCCGCACCGTCACACAGGTGCACATGGCTCAACCGCTCGCCAAGGTCCCGGAAGGCCGCCGCCGAGTCCATGTCCGCGATCGCCGAGTGCGAGAAGTCCCAGGTGACGAAGTCGTAGGGTTCGGGGATCGGGTTCCAGTGCGGAAGGTACATCTTCGCCTCACGGCCGCGGGCACGCCACGGGTACATGTTTTCCACCGCGATCTTCACCCCGTATTCCTCCATGATGCGGCGGATGCCGGTGGCGAATTCGGTGGCGTAGGTGCCCTGCCAGCGAAACGGCGGGTGGGCGACCACGACGTCGCAGCCCACCTCGACGGCCATCGCTGCCGCGGATTCGATCTTGTTCCAGGCGGTGCCCCAGACCTGCTGGGTCAGCAGCAACGTCGGGGCGTGGATGGCCATGATGGGTTGTTCATAGCGTTCGGCCAGGCGGTTCAACGCCCCGGCGTCTTGGGAGACCTGGTTGCCGGTGACCAGCACCTCGACCCCGTCGTACCCCAGGTCGTGGGACACGGCGAAGGCGTCATGCACGTTCAGCGGGTAGACCGATGCGCTGGAAAGCGCCACCGGGATCTCGATGTTGCTGCCATTGACTGACTCGATCATGGAACCCTGCCTCTGCATTTGCTAAAGTGCGGTGTTGCTTGAGGACATCGACATTACCGAGGATTGTCCCAAAGCCACCTCTCCGACACCCACGCTACTACTGAGCGGCGCGCTTGAGTCAAAAAGTACGTGGTCGAAGCGCCGAAGCATCAACCCCTCGCGCAGGGCCCACGGACAGATGCGCAGCGACTTGACCTTCATCGCCTCCATGGCCTCCAGTGCCACGATGGCACCGGCGAGCATTTGCGGGGCGCGGATCGCAGAGACCCCGGGCAGCTCGGCGCGTTCCTCCCAGCTCATCGCGATGAGCCGGTTGGCCCAGACCTTCAGCGACTCGGCGCGCAGCACCCGCTTGACGTAGGGTCCCTCGCCGGAGGGGGCCGCCCCGGTGATCCGCGCCAGCGAGCGGAAGGTCTTCGAGGTCCCGGTGACCAGGGTCGGCTTGCCGAACTGGCGCAGTTCCGCGATCGGTTCGGCGAGCACCTCGCGCACGTGCTTGCGCAGCGCCTTGACCTCCTTGATCGAGGCCGGCTCGGTCGGCAGCCATTGGTGGGTGAGCCGTCCGGCGCCCAGCGGCACCGAATGGGCCACGGTGGGGAACTCGTCCTGGCCCAGGGCGAGTTCGAAGGAACCGCCGCCCATGTCCAGGTTCAGGATCCGATCCGAGCTCCAGCCGAACCAGCGGCGCACCGCGTAGTAGGTCATCCCGGCCTCCTGCTCGCCGGTGAGCTCGGTGAGCCGCACCCCCGTCTCGGCAACGACCCGGGCCAGGACCTCGACACCGTTGGCCGATTCACGGATGGCCGAGGTGCAAAAGGCCAGCAGGTCCTCCGCATGGTGGTTCACCGCGAATTGCGCGGCCTCATGCACGAAGTCGAGCAGCTCGTCCTGCCCCGCCTGGTTGATCGCCCCGTCCTCATCGAGGTAGCTCACCAGCGACAGCGGGCGTTTGTGTGAGGCGAAGGGCACCGGACGGGCGCCCGGATATGCGTCGACCAGCAACAAATGGACCGTGTTCGATCCGATATCCAGTACGCCCAGCCTCATGGTGTCTTCCTCATGTGCATGCCCCTTGCCGCGGAGCGGCTAGTCGCCCGTTTTCTTGGTCGCCGGCTTCTTCGCGGCCGGTTTCTTGGCCGCGGGCTTTTTCGCCGGGGCCTTCTTGGCGGGGGCCTTCGCCGCGGTCTTGCGCTTCACCGGCCCACGGGCGCGCTTGTCGGCGAGCAGCTCGATGGCCGTCTCCCGGGTCAGCTCTTCCAGCGTGGTGTCCCGCGGGATGGTGATGTTGGTGACCCCGTCGGTGATGTAGGCACCGAAGCGCCCCTCCTTGACCACGATGTTCTTCTCGGAGACCGGGTCGGGCCCGAACTCCGCAAGCGGGGGCACCGCGGCACGGGCGCCGCGGACCTTGGGCTGCGAGTAGATCTCCAACGCCTCCTCGAGGGTGATGGTGAAGATCTCTTCCTCGGTGCCGATGGACCGCGAGTCCGTCCCCTTTTTCAGGTAGGGCCCGAAGCGGCCGTTCTGCACGGTGATCTCCACGCCCTCGGCATCCACGCCCAACACCCGCGGCAACGAAATCAGCCGCAGGGCCTCCTCCAGGCTCACGGTGTCCACGGTCATGGACTTGAACAGCGAGCCGGTGCGCGGTTTGGCCTTGACCGGCTTCTTGGGCGGCTTGGGCTTGCCGTTCTTGTAATACTCCACGGGCGCCGCCGCCAACTCCTCGGCCGTTGGCTCCACGATGACCTCGGTGACGTAGGCGCCGTAGCGACCTTCCTTGGCCACGATCATCCGCCCGGTCTCCGGGTCGACGCCCAGTTCGCGCTCCCCCGGCCCCTGGTTTTCCATCAGCTCGATGGCCTTTTCGGCCGTCAGCTCGTCCGGTGCCAGGTCCTCGGGCACATTGGCACGCTGTGGGTCGGTACCCTCGGGGGCATCGGCGGGAAGCGGCTTTTCCAGGTACGGGCCGAACTTGCCCACGCGCAGCACGATGCCCGGGGCGATGTCGATGGAATTGATGGCGCGGGCGTCGATGTCGCCCAGGTTGTTGACCACCGATTCCAGGCCCGCATCGGCCCCGTCGCCGGTGCCGAAATAGAAGTCCTTGAGCCAGGCGGTGCGGCCCTTGCGGCCGTGCGCGATCTCGTCCAGGTCGTCTTCCAGCCGCGCGGTGAAGTCGTAGTCCACGTACTTGCCGAAGTGTTCCTCCAGCAGGCGCACCACGGAGAACGCGATCCAGCTGGGTACCAGGGCCCCGCCGCGCTTGGTGACGTATCCGCGGTCCATGATGGTGGAGATCGTCGGGGCGAAGGTCGAGGGACGCCCGATCTCCCGGGCTTCAAGTTCGGCGACGATCGAGGCCTCGGTGTAGCGCGCCGGCGGGGAGGTGGTGTGCCCGGTGGCGTCGATGCCGGTCCCGGCCAGCGGGTCGGCGACACTGAGCTTGGGCAGGCGCGCCTCTTCGGCGGCATCTGCGGCCTTCTGGTCTCGCGCCGCGTCGCGGCCTTCCTCGTACGCGGCCATGAAGCCGCGGAAGGTGATCACGGTGCCGGAGGCGGAGAACTCGGCTACCTGGCCGGTGGTGGCTTCGCCGGCAAGCTTGATGGTGGCGGTGAAGCCCTTGGCGTCGGCCATCTGCGAGGCAACCGTGCGCTTCCAGATGAGCTCGTAGAGCTTGAACTCGTCGGCGGAGAGCTGCGCGCGCACCGTGGCCGGGCGGCGGAAGGAGTCACCCGCGGGGCGGATGGCCTCGTGGGCTTCTTGCGCCGCGGAGGACTTGGCCTTGTAGACGCGCGGCTTGTCGGGGACCGCGTCAGTTCCGTAGAGTTCGGCGGCCTGCTTGCGCGCGGCATTGACCGCCTCGTTGGACAGGAACACCGAGTCCGTACGCATGTAGGTGATATAGCCGTTTTCATACAGGCGCTGGGCAACCTGCATGGCCGACTTGGAGCTCCAGCGCAGCTTGCGGCTTGCTTCCTGCTGCAGCGTGGAGGTGGTGAAGGGTGCTGCCGGGCGCCGGGTGTACGGTTTCTCATCGACCGAGGTGACGGCGAAGTCCGTCTCGGCAAGGCCCGCTGCCAGCGCGATGGCCCCGGCCTCGTCCAGGTGGGCGATGGAACCGGACTTGGGGGTCTTGAGCTCGCCGCGGTCGGTGAAGTCGCGGCCGGTGGCTACGCGTGCACCGTCGACCGAGGACAGCTTTGCCCCGAAGCTCTCCCCCGCGCCGGTGGCGAAGGTTCCGGCCAAATCCCAGTAGGAGGCGTTGCGGAAGGCCATGCGTTCGCGTTCGCGTTCGACGACCAGACGGGTTGCCACCGACTGCACGCGACCGGCCGAAAGCCCGCGCGCCACCTTGCGCCAGAGCACCGGGGAGATCTCGTAGCCATAGAGACGGTCCAGGACCCGGCGTGTTTCCTGGGCGTTGACCAGGTCGGTGTCGAGCTCACGGATGTTCTCCATGGCACGGTTGATGCCCTCTTGGGTGATCTCGGTGAAGGCCATGCGGTAGACCGGGACCTTGGGCTTGAGCACCTCGAGCAGGTGCCACGCGATGGCTTCGCCTTCGCGGTCCGCATCTGTCGCGAGATAGAGCGCATCGGCACCCTTGAGCTTGGCCTTGAGTTCGGCGACGCGCTTCTTCTTGTCCGGATAGACGACGTAGTAGGGGTCGAAGTCGTTCTCGACATCCACGGCGAACTTGCCGTAGGGGCCCTTTTTCATCTCCGCGGGTAGATCGGCGGGTTGCGCCAAATCGCGGATATGCCCCACCGAGGCATCGACTTCAAAGCCGTCGCCGAGGTACTTGGCGATGGACTTGCTTTTAGCCGGGGACTCCACGATCACGAGTTTCATTCCGGTCTTTTCCTTGGCCTTGGCGGGCACAACACTCCTATTAGCAACCAGTGGTGCACCAAAGTGGGTGCACAGCACATTCCCTGATCTAGGTTAGCCGTATTTACGTGCCGCAAAGCAAGCAGTGCGCCGGGGCACCCTTTTGCATGTCCTGCCAAGGAGTGTCAGTGCCCATGTCCATCCGGGAATTCAGGCAGGAATGAAAGCATGTAGTAAAGCCGTTGCCCATCGACCCCGCGTGCCTCCGGTTCGGCCAACTCCTCGTATTCGTGGAGCAGCTTGTATACCTTGGCGATGAATTCCTTGCGCTGCGGCTCGGAAAGGAAGACCATCCCGGTGGTCAGCACCGGGGCCCTGTCGGCTTCGGGTTCCTTGCCGGACTTGCGTTCTTTATCACGCCGGGTGATTTCAGCGGAGAGCCGCTCGCGGAAGGCATTGAGCTGCACATTGAGGTATGCGTTCTTCGCCGACGTCGAATCGGAAAGCGATCCCAGCACCAGCTGGCTTCCGGCGGCTTTCCAGCGGCGTTCCCGGCCATCGCCTTCGCTGGCGGCCCGCACCACGTACCCGTATTTCTCCAGGGCACGCAGGTGGTAGCTCATCGCACTGGGGGTCAACTCGCAGCGGGTTGCCAGTTCGGTGGCGGTGCGTGTGGCCTGTGAGGCGAAGAGCTCCTCGAGCACCGTCAGGCGTGCCTCGTGGGCGAGCGCCCGGATGGCTTGCGGGTCGCTGATGGACACCGGTTGTGACGGTGCCGGGGACCGGCCATCGCCGTTGGCACCCGGCCCGGCGGAAGTGTTCTGGGTCATACGAAAAAAGTTTAGCGGTTGTTTCGCATCTCCAGGAGAAAGCCACGCTTAACAAGACGCCGAACCCCCTGATGCAACGTGTCCAAAAATTTCGGATCATCCGGGGCCAGCAACGACTCCAACGCTCCGACTAGGGACGATACACCCAGGTCCCCGTCGCAGGCGGATACGAATCCTGCTAGCGCGGTGTCCAGGATCTCGGTTCGCCGCAAACCGGCACCTTGGCGTAACAAGATCACTCCGGGGTGCTCGGCACCTGGACGCTGGTGGCGTTCCTCGGTGACATCATCGGCCACCAGCAGGTGCAGATCGCCCAGTGCGCGGCCTTGTAGCCCGTCGGCAACGGCGATGTCGCGTCCCAGGCACGGTCCGATGGGCTGCTCGATGGGGTAACCGATGGATTCAAAAACCCGACCGAGCCCGCGGGCACCATCCGCGGGTGTACGAAGCCAGATAAAGCCGAAACCGATGGCCTCGACGTTTCGCGAAGCGAAGTCATCGAGGTAGGCGCCGTACTGCCGGGCAAACCCCAACCGGTCTCGGCCCTGGGAGGCATCGCGAAGCCAGGTTTCGGCATACCCGGTGGGACTGACGGTTTCGCGCTGGATGAACCACGCCTCGGTGTCCCCCGTGAGCCAGGAGCGGGGACCGGCACTCCAGTCGGTCGCTTCCCCGGCTGCGATGATTTCCCAGTTGGCGAGCATTTGGGCACTTCCGCCGGGCTTCAGGATTCCCGGGATCGCGGCGACCAGGTGCGCCACCAATGAATCGCCGGGCATTCCGCCGTCCCGGTAGGTGAACCGCTCGGTGTTCTCCTGGCCGGGAACCCGTGGGGTGATCACGAACGGAGGGTTGGAGACCACCAGGTCGAAGCGTTCCCCGGCCACTGGCTCCAGCAACGAGCCCAAGCGCAAGTCAACGCGTCCGGCGAGGTTGTCCGGGTCGATGCGCAGGGCCTGGTGGTTCAGTAACAGGTTGAAGCGGGTGAAGCCCAGCGCCCGGGCCGAGATGTCCGTGGCGATGACCCTGCGACAATGCGAGAGCAGGTGGAACACCTGGATGCCGCACCCCGTGCCCAGGTCCAGCGCGGTATCGACCTGTGGACGAATGGTGGTTTGGGCCAGCGTCAGCGAGGCCTGCCCGATGCCCAGCACATGGTCGTGCCGAAGCACCCCCGGGCGCTGGTGCGCGCCGAGATCGCTGGCGACCCAAAGCTCCGCGTCCGCATCCGAGGCATGCGGGCGAAGGTCGATGCTTGCCTGCCACCGTTGCCCGGGGCCCTCGACGGGTTCGATGACGCCCAGTCTTTCCAACCCCTCGATCCCGGTGGCGGCGAAGGCGGAGGCCACCTCGGCCATTGCGGCATCGGTTCCCAGCATGAACAGCCCAACCATGGTGCCCAACGCCGTGGCCGCCGGTTGTGCCTCGATGCGGCGGAGCGCCGGAACCAGCTGGTCGCGCATCAAGGCCTCGTGGGCGTCCTCCCCCAGGAAAGCGGTAATGGCGTCGTGCCCGAAGCCTGCTGCGCGCAGGTCCTTGGAAAGGCCATCGAGCAACAGCGCGTCGTCACTTCGCGGCGCATCGGGGATCTGGGCGAAGGTATCGGTGGAAGTCACGCTTCACAGTCTATCGACGTGCTCCCGCCGGCCCGGGGTCTTGCCTATGATGGAACCCATGATTGAGGTCACCACCACACATTTGCAGCAGCTTTCCCCCAACGAGCTTCGCCCCGCTTCCAGGCCGTTGCCCGAGGGCGCCAGGATCGAGCGGGTCGAGGGAATCACCCCGGAATTCAGCAAATTCCTCTATCAGGGCGTGGGTAGCGGCCTGAACTGGTCGGACCGCCTCAACCTGACCCGGAGCCAGTGGGACGCCTTGATGCGAAGCCCGGGAACCGAAACCCACGTGCTCTACATCGACGGCGCACCCGGTGGCTACGTGGAGCTGGTGGGACGGGTCCAGGGCACGGGCACCGAGGTTGAAATCATGTACTTCGGCCTGTTCCCTCAATGCATCGGGCGCGGTCTGGGCGGGGCATTGCTCGCAGAGGCGATATCCCGGGCCTGGGACATGGATGCGCGTGTTAGCGGGTTCCCCCCTGTCAGCCGGGTATGGGTGCACACTTGTTCACTTGACGGGCCGACCGCCATCGCCAACTACGAGGCCCGCGGCTTACGCGTCTTCCACACCGAGAGTGAAATGGCCGTCCCCGGTGACGGTGCTGTTGGTCTATGGCCCTAGCATGGGCCCGCTCTCAGAGTCCGCTTAATAGCAGGCCGGGAGCCTCCCACGCCGCTGCCGCATGGGCAGCACTGGATAACAGGCACTCTGCACCGGTCCCAGGATGGCCAGCAACGACGTCGACGTTGACCCGGCATATGGCCCCTCGTGTTATCCACAGTTGCGCACGCACCTCCCGATCCCCAAACTCCACCGGGAGCAAACTGGTGGGCATGGAAACAAGCAAGTTCATCGCAACCATCACGAACACCGCCGGCATTCCCCGACACACCGTGACACCCGACGATGAACTACGCTCCCTACTGGCCGCCCAGCATCTGGTCCGCGAACTGGCACGCCGCATCGCCTCACACACCACCTCCCCCACCACCGCCGCGCTGTTCACCCACGCCGCCGAAGACGCACACCGAACAGCAGCCCACACCCAGCTCCTTGCAGCACAAATAGCCAGAGGCACCCTGGCCCACGAACTACCGGAAGCCACCTTCAAGGCCCTGGCCATGATCCATGCGGATCCAACACCCTACATCGCCGGCACCACCACCCTGCCAAAAGACCCGCAAACCGTTCCCACCGGACGACCCGTCTTCAAGAACACCA
>JAUNVO010000287.1 GCA_030540695.1 Micrococcaceae bacterium
CTGTCCCATGGAGAACACCTTCCGTTGGGTCCCCACGTTATCGCGGAGTCGTGTTGTTGTGATTTTTGACGCTATGGCACCCAACTTTACGCCACGTGGCGTAAAGTAGTTGAATAGAATCAACCAAGTACCCCGCGGGTGGGCTTTCCCCTTGGCCGTCGACAGCCCCACAGCCGGCCACCACCCCGCAGGCAACAGCATCAGGAGACAAGCGCTTGAACACCACGGCAACAACGCCCACCGGGCATCCCCCCGAACTCGACGCGGAGGCCGCCGCACGCAAGAAGGCCAAGGCAGAGACCATCGGGCGCTACGTCGCGATGTTCCTCATGCCGCTGATCATGGTCGTCATGATGGTTGGCGGCTACCTGGCCGCCATGCATGCCCCCACACCGCACCACATGCCCATCGCCGTGTCCGGAGCCCCGGCGAGCGCCAACGGATTCGCCAAGGCGCTGGAATCGGCCGATCCCGAAGCCGTGGACGTACGCATCACCTCCGACGCCGGGGCAGCCCGCCAGCTGGTGCTTGACCGGATGGTCACCGCGTCGGTGGTGATCGATGGCCCGGCCGCCACGCTCTACACCGCCGGTTCCGCCGGAGCTTCCCAGGCCTCGGCCGTCACCGCGTTGCTCGCACCGCAGATCATGGGCCAGGGGCTCAAAATGTCCGCCGAGGACCTGGCCCCGCTGCCGGAGAATGACAAGTCCGGCCTCGGTGCCATGTTCCTGACCACCGCCCTGGTCATGGCCGGCTACCTGCCCTTCAGCCTCACCCTGTCCAACTCCCCCGAGCTGTTGCGCTTCCGCCGCGCCCTGCCCTTGCTGGCCGGTTGGTCCACGCTGATCGCGTCCCTGGTCTGGGCCGTGACCGGACCGCTGCTGGGCGTGGTGACGCCGGATCACGCCTGGGCCATGGTCGGGGTCAGCTGGCTGGGCGTCTTCGCCATTGGCGCCGTCCAGCTGCTGCTCACCCGGCTGCTGGGACCGCTGGCGATCCTGGTGGCGATGTTCCTGCTGATGGTCCTGGGCGTTCCGGCCTCGAACATGGGTCTGTCCGTCTACACCATGCCGGGGATCTACACCTACTTCCATTCCTTCCTGCCCACCCCCGCACTGGGCGAGGCACTGCGTTCGGTGCTCTACTTCGAGGGCGCCGGCACCTGGGGCTACCTGGCCGTGCTGGTCATCGGTGCGGTGATCGCCCTGGGCCTGACCCTGGGATTCGATGCCCGTAGGCGCAGGACCAAGCCCAACGCCCCGGCCCCTGTCATCGGCGTCCCGTCCCTGCACGGCGGCAAGCGGCCCAAGACCCGCTTCTGGCGCTACACCGCCCTGCTCGTCTTCCCGCTGGGCATGGTGATCATGATGGTCTCCTTCATGCTCGGTGCCATGGCCGAGCCGACACCTCGCGAGATGCCCGTGGCCATCTCGGCACCCACCGTGGCCACCGCCGCGCAAACCGTCGACTCGCTCCAGGAGTCCATGCCCGGGCTCTTTGACCTGCGTGCCGTGGACTCCGGGGAGGAAGCCCGCACCATGGTCGCCGAGCGCACCGTCTCCGGCGCCATGGTCATGCCGGCCGCACCGGGGGAACCCGCCCTGCTGCTGACCAACGAGGCGGCCGGCTCCAGTGCGCACCAGCTCATCACCCAGATCTTCGGCCAGGTCGCGGCCGGCAACGGCATGGAACTGGTGAGCCAGGACGTGGCCCCGCTGCCCTCAGGGGACAGCGCCGGGACCGTGAGCATGTACATGGCCATGGGCTGGATCATGTCCGGCTTCATGATCATCGTCGTGGGTGCCAGTGCCGCACCGGCTTCGCGTCCGCTGCGCAAGTTGCTGCCCATCGTCGCCGGCTGGTCGGTGTTCATGTCGGCGTTGCTGTGGTGGATCGCCGGCCCGGTCATCGGCGGGTTCTCCGGCCATTTCTGGGCCATGTTCGGCACCGGGATCATCGCGATCTTCACCGTGGCGATGTTTGCCACGGTCTTTGAACGGCTCATGGGCATGCTCTCAATCCTGCCGGTCGTGGCCATCTTGATGTTCCTGGGCATCCCGGCCTCGGGCGCCGCCCTGTCGATCTACATGCAACCGGAAGTTTTCTCGGTGCTGCACGGGATCCTGCCGATGCCTGCCGCGGTCGAGGCCGTCCGCTCGATCCTCTACTTCGGTTCCGACGTCGTCGGCGCGCAGTTGGTGACCTTCGGGATCTGGGGAGCAGTGTCGCTGGCCGCGGTCTTGGTCATCGACAGGTTCAAGCCGGTGCGAACCACCACAGAGGTTGTTTCCTCCGCGCAGCCCGAGCCCGCGAGGGCCAACGCGCCGGAGGATCAGAAGGAACTGGCAGCCCTCTAGCTTCGCCCACACATACAGCCCTCCTGAGGCTGGAAGTGGCCCGGTTCCGACATGGATCCGGGCCACTTGTGTCTCTGTGGCGCTTAGGCCCCCCACGGCCACCCCGGCGCCCGATCCCAAGAGTGGCGCCGGGTGCCAAATTCGCTTCGGACGCCATGGCGCGTAGACTTATTCGTTCCATCGCCGCACGCAACGGACGTGAGCACTCGTTTGGCCCGGGAAACCGCAGGCCTATGGACCGTCGATTCGATGATTTCGATTCCACATCAGTACCGCCGCAAGATACGACAGATAGCCGAAAGCTATCAATGAAGTCGAACTAAGTCTTGGACGCGGTAAATGATGTGCGACTAATCTCATTCTTACGCAAGACGCGTGATCCAGCTAACAGGAAAGCCGTTGATTCCACGATGACAACCAACAGCTCCAGCCCCAAACCACCCAATCCCAGTCCGCCGGTCGCCACCGAGAAGATCGATGGCGCCCCGGCTGCGCGATCGGGCTACATCCTGGACCGCAAGGTCACCGTGGCCAGCATTACCATCCTGGCGATCTTCGTGCTCGCCAGCCTGATCTTCCCCACCCAGTCCTCCGAAGCCATCAACAACGGCTTCACCTCCGCCGCCAAGTGGCTCGGCATCTACTGGCAGGCCCTGCTGCTGGCAACCTTCCTGGTGGCCATCATCCTGGCCCTGACCCCCTACGCCAAGGCCCGGCTGGGCGGGAACATGAAGCCCGAATACGGCCGCTTCAAGTGGGTCGCCATGATCATGTGCACCCTGCTCGCCGGCGGAGGCGTCTTCTGGGCCGCCGCCGAACCAATCTCCCACTACGTTTCCGGCCCCCCGTTCTTCGGCGAGACCTCCTCGGATCCGACCGTGGCCGCGCACCAGGCACTGGGACAGAGCTTTGTG
>JAUNVO010000017.1:0-22222 GCA_030540695.1 Micrococcaceae bacterium
CAGAATTGCGCACCGAGTCCCGAGGTGGCGCCGGTGATCAGTGCCGTGCCCCTGCCGCGGTGGGGGTTGTTGCTTGTCGACGTCGGGTTTTCTTCCATGGTGTGAGCCTAGTCACCAATGGGCTGTTTGGCCTGCGGGGCGGCGGGGTTTTTCCGGGTGCGCAGGGGTGCGGCGATCTGTAATTAGGGTTCAAGTACGTTGCTTAATTGGATTTAGTGAGGATAGCCTTACTCCTTAGATGGGCCCAGCGCCCGCAAGCACGATGTCCGCCGATCCGGCGTCCAATCGCACCAGAAGGCACTTCTGCCACCTACCCGAAGGATCTACCAGCCCATGACGTTCACCCGACGAGCCGGCCTGATCACCGCGGCCTCAGCAGCACTTGCCTTGACCCTTGGGGCGTGTGGCTCAACGGCCGGTTCCACACCTGAAAGCCCTTCTGCCGCGTCCGATTCTTCCTACCCGGTGAGCATCGAGCACATCTACGGCGCCACGGAGATCCCCCAGCGGCCGGAGCGCGTGGCCACGGTCTCTTGGGTGAACGCGGACGCAGTGCTGGCCTTGGGCGTGGTTCCGGTGGGGATGGCCGAGGACGACTGGGGCAACAACGATCAGGGATCCACGGATTGGAAGGATGTTAGGCTCTCCGAGCTCGGCGCCTCGATCGGCACCGAGAAGGCCCCGAAGCAGTATTCGGAAAAAGACGGAGTGAACTTCACGGCCATCGCGGAGACCCAGCCCGACCTGATCGTCGCGGGGTACTCGGGCTTGACGCAGGAGGAATACGACAAGCTCTCGAAGATCGCCCCGGTGATCGGCCCCGTTGCGCCGAACTACACCTCAAGCTGGCAGCAGGTGACCACGGCGGTGGGCCAGGCCTTGGGCCAGGACGAGGAGGCCGCAGCACTAATCAAGGACGTCGAGGGCCAGCTCTCGGACGCGGCCCGGGCCAATCCCGTTTTCAAGGACACCACCTTTATCGCCGGCAACCTCGAGCCCGCCGACGGGGGCATCAACCTCTACGCCACCGGGGACTCGCGCCCTCGGTTCCTGAGCGCTTTGGGCATGACCCAAGCGCCGATGGTGGACGAAAACGTCAAGGATGGCGAATTTTATCTCCCGTGGGCGGCAGAGCGGGGAAATGAGCTTGACTCGGATATCTTCTTCACCTGGATCCCGGCGGGGTCCACCACGGATGCGATCAAGAACGACACGCTTTTCGCACAGATCCCCGCGGTAGCCAACGGTGGGCTTGTGGCCGCGGCCAACGACATGGAGGTGCTCTCCATCTCGGCAGCATCCCCGCTGTCGGTGCCCTACGCCATCGAGAAAGTGGTCCCGGCATTGGCCGCAGGCGCCCAGACGGCAACGGGCAAGTAGCCGGCGCCCGGCAAGGGGGACCCAGCACCTGATGTCATCATGCTTCGACCTGGCCGAGATAGTGCAATTGCGCTTCCACCGATTTTTCCGCCGCGGCGCGCACCGAGGGATGGACCTGCGCGTAAACCAGATCGGTGACCTGGCCGATCCCGGGTTCTTGTGTGCCCTCGCGGCGCAGCTGTGCCAGCGCGGTTCTGACCTGCGCCAACCGTTCGTGCCGGTGGTCGCGGTACTGGCGCACAATGTTGTGCAGCGATTCAAGGACCGGTCCATGGGCCGGGAGCACGCGGGCATCGGGTGCGCCCTCGAGCAGGTCAAGGGAGGCCAAATAGTCGGCCAGTCTTCCGTCGGGTGCATCCAGGATGGTGGTTCCGCGCCCGAGGATCGTGTCTCCGGTGAGCATCGAGGCGTTGGAGCCGTCGTGCGGAAGCAGGAAGCACAACGAGTCCGAGGTGTGTCCCGGGGTGTGCAGCACCTGCACTACCAGGCCGGCAGCCCGGATTTCCTCGCCGTGCCCCAGTACCGGTGCTTCCCGGCAGTGCTCGGGCAGTGCGGCGCGCACCGGCGCACCGGTCAGCCGGTGCAGGGTGTCGATTCCCGCGGTGTGGTCCCGATGGCGGTGGGTGACCAGGATCAGCTCCACCGATTCGGCGGCAAGGGCGGCCAAGTGGCCGGCATCATCGGGTCCGGGGTCCACGATGATCGCGTGTTCGGATCCCGGCGCACGCAGGATGTAGGAGTTGGTTCCCTCCAACGACATCGGTCCGGGGTTGGGGGCGAGCAGGAAGGATGCCTGCCCGGAAACGCGGTGAGCCTGTTGCCTGGTCATGGCACCCAGTCTAGGGCCACCGGGCGGGGCCGCACCGGTGTCACGAAGTGCATGCCGTGAGCGTGGCACCCGTAAACGATGCCCCCTCCACGAGGGTTGGTGCACGCGCTTCCCGGGGGAATCTCCGGTCCGTGGCCGTCGGTCTGGGGCTGCTGGCCGCACTCGTCGTTGCCCTTTTCGCGTCCCTGCTCATCGGGGCCCGGCCCATCTCGGTGCACACCGTATTTCAGGCGCTCACGGACTTCGACGCGGGCAACGGGGACCACGCGGTGGTCGCGGCCCGTATCCCGCGCACTGTGGCGGGGCTGTTGATTGGTGCCTCGCTGGGTCTGGCGGGGGCAGGGATGCAGGGCATCACCCGCAACCCGTTGGCGGACCCCGGGATCCTGGGGGTCAACGCGGGGGCGGCACTTGCGGTGGTCATGGGCATCCACTTCTTCGCCGTGGGCACGCTGCAGGGCTACATCCTTTTCGCGTTCCTCGGTGCGGCCGGGGCCTCGGTGCTGGTCTATGCCATTGCCTCGTTGGGCCGCGACGGGGCGACGCCGCTGAAGCTCGCCTTGGCCGGGGCGGCGATGGCCGCGGGCCTGGGCTCACTGACCAGCGCGGTGCTGATGATCGGCCAAGAGGCGCTGGACAGGTTCAGGTTTTGGCAGGTCGGAACCCTGGGCGCCCGGGACGTGCCGGAAATGCTGGGGGTCCTTCCGTTCCTGCTGGCGGGAGGCGTCGCGGTGCTGCTTGGCGCCCGTCTGTTCAATGCGCTGGCGCTGGGCGACGACTCCGCCCGCGGGCTGGGCTTCCGGGTGGGCCGCGGGCGCGCGCTGTCCGCCGTTGGCGTGGTCCTTCTCTGCGGTGCCGCCACGGCCCTTGCCGGTCCCATCGGGTTCGTCGGGTTGATCGTTCCCCACGCGATCAGGGCCCTGGCCGGAGCCGATTACCGGTGGTTGCTGCCGCTTTCGATGCTGGCGGGACCGGTGCTGCTGCTGTGCGCCGATGTGGTGGGCCGGGTCATCGCCCCGCCGGCCGAAATCCAGGTCGGGGTCATGACCGCACTGCTTGGGGCCCCGCTCTTCCTCTGGCTGCTGCGTCGCGGAAGGAAGGTCACGTTGTGAACCCACCGACTCGCAATACCCTGCATGGCGCCTTCACCAATGCCGTGGAGCAGGCGCGGCGCGAACCCGGCACCACGAGAGACCGGGCCCCCCGGCGAGGCCGGAATCCCGTGGCGCGCACCAACGTCCTGGCGGCGGCCGGCATCGTCGTGGCCGTTGCGCTGAACCTGCTGGCCGGGCGCCACCCGATCGCCTTCGGGGACCTGCTGGCTGCACTGGGAGGAAAAGTGGTTCCCGCCGTCTCCTTCATGCTCTGGGAAGACAGGTTGCCCCAGGCCGCGGTGGGACTGCTCGCCGGCGCCGCGTTCGGGGCCTCGGGCGCGATCTTCCAGCGCATGCTGCGCAACCCGTTGGCCAGCCCCGACGTGATCGGCGTCGGCTACGGCGCCTCCGCCGCGGCGGTGGCGGGCATGCTGCTCTTTGGTGCACAGGGCCTGGGCCTGTCACTGCTCGCCTGTGCCGGTGGACTGGCCGTGGCCCTGCTGATCTACGCGATCGCCGATTCGGGCAGGCATACCGGGGCACGGCTGATCCTTGCCGGCATCGCGGTGGCGGCGATGCTCCAGGGGATCATCCAATACCTGCTCACCCGCACGGACGTGCGCACTGCGTCGGACGCCTTGCGCTGGCTGACCGGATCGCTTTCCGCCAGCACCTGGGAGCGGGCGGGTTTGCTGGCGGCGGCACTGGCCATCCTGCTGCCGCTGCTGGTTCCGGCCGCCTCGAAACTGCGCATCCTGGAACTCGGCGATGACTCCGCAGCGGGGCTCGGGCTCAATGTGCGCGCCACCCGGCTGGGGCTGATCCTGCTGGGTGTCGGGCTCACCGCCGTGGCCACTGCCGTCACCGGACCACTGGCCTTCATCTCGTTTTTGGCCGGCCCGCTGGCGCTGCGCCTGTGCGCCGGACGCAGCCACCTGGGATCGGCCGCGCTCATCGGTGCACTGCTGGTCACCACCGCCACCTTCATGGCCTCGAACATCTTGCCCGACATGCAATTACCAGTTGGCGTCGTGACCGGCGCACTGGGAGCACCGTTCCTGATTTGGGTTCTGGTGCGTTCCAACAAGGAAGGGACCGGAGCCTAGCCATGGCACTTCTCGAAGCACAGGACCTCACGCTCGGCTACGATGCGGTGAGCATCCTGGACGAGCTCTCGCTACAACTTCCCACCGGCGAGGTGACGATCATCGTGGGCGCCAACGGTTGCGGAAAATCAACCCTGCTCCGTGGCCTGGCCCGGCTGCTCAAGCCGGCAGGGGGCAAGGTGCTGCTCAACGGGGAAGACATCCACGGCCGTCCCGCCCGCGAGGTCGCCAAACTGCTGGGCTTGCTGCCGCAGACCCCGACGGCGCCGGATGGCATCAGCGTGCGCGAACTGATCGGTCGCGGCCGCTACCCCCACCAGGGCTGGTTCAAGCGTTTCACCTCCCAGGACGAGGCCGCGGTGGAACGTGCCATGGAGATGACCAACACCACCGACCTGGCCGAGCGCCTCGTTGACGAGCTCTCCGGCGGGCAGCGCCAACGCGTCTGGATCGCAATGGCCCTGGCGCAGGAGACCGAGTTGCTCTTGCTCGACGAACCAACCACCTACCTGGACGTCGCGCACCAGCTCGAGGTCCTGGATGTCATCTCCGAGCTGAACCGCACCCGCGGCACCACGGTGGTGATCGTGCTTCATGACCTGAACCTGGCCGCGCGCTACGCCGACCATCTGATCGCATTGAAGCAGGGGAAGGTCGTGGCCGCCGGACATCCGGCGGACATCGTCACCGAGGAGATGGTCAAGAACGTCTTTTCCATGCCATGCCGCGTCATCCCGGACCCGGTGGCCGGCACCCCGCTGGTGCTACCCATCGGCAGGCACCGAGTGCTGCGGGCGGAGTCCGTGCTGGCGGCCAAGGGCATCCATCGCACGCAGAATCCCGATGCGGGACTCGAAGCCGGAACCGCTGCGGCAACCGGGGCTGCGCAGACCGGGCCCGCCGCAAACGCAGCAAACGAAGATACCTCCCAACGGGCCGAAAACGTCAGTGAAATACTGGCCTTTGGCACCCACGTGCTGGGCGTCGAGCGGATCGGGGAGAACTTCACGCGGATCACCCTCGGTGGAGCGGACCTGGAGCACTTCGGTGCAGGCCCCCAGCCCCTTGACCTGCGCATCAAGCTGTTGATGCAGACGGACGCCGCCGGGAACACGAGCAGGCAGTTCGGGTCGCTGCGCCCCGGCGCAGTGCTGTCCGCGGACGAGGCCACCGGCTGGTACCGCCGCTGGCTCGGGTTGCCCGCCGAATCCCGCGGCGCCATGCGCACCTACACCGTGCGGGCCCTGCGCCCGGCCGGGCACCGGGACAATCGCGGCACCGGGGCGGAAATCGACATCGACTTCGTGCTGCATCTGAGTACCGAGGGTGGCCAGCCCTCCGGGGGGCCGGCCACCATGTGGGCGGCGCACGCCGAAATCGGTGATGAGCTGCTCTTGCTGGGACCCAACAAGGCGCTGTGTTCCGCGGATTACGGGGGCATCGAGTTCCGCCCCGGGAGCGCCAAGCGGATCCTGTTGGCCGGGGATGAGACCGCGGCGCCGGCGATCTGCTCGATCCTTCAGGCGCTGCCCGCCGGCATCACCGGCCATGCCCTGATCGAGGTGCCGGAAACCGCCGACATCCAGGGCTCAACGACGCGCTCGGGTGTCAGCGTCCAATGGCTGCCGCGTGGATTGCATCCACACGGCGAACTGCTGGCCGCGGCGGTGCGCGAGGTGGTGGCTATCCCCGGTGCCGGAGCGGTGATCACCGGGGCGGAGCCGGAGGACGTCAATGTGGATGAGGAGATCCTCTGGGAGACCGCCACGGCCTCCACCCAGCCGTTCTATGCATGGTTGGCCGGCGAGGCGGGAGTCATCAAGGAAATGCGCCGCTACCTGGTGCGCGAGGCCGGCATGGACCGCAAGCAGGTCGCGTTCATGGGGTACTGGCGCCGGGGCAAGTCGGAAAACTAGCCCGGCCCCGTGCGGCTCAATGTTCCGTGGAGTCGCCGAGCTTGCCCAGGATGCGGGCCAGCTCGGCGCGTTCCTGGGCATCGAGACGACCGAAGAAGAACTGTGTGTGATCGCGCCTGGCGACTTGGACTTGGTCCGTCAAGGTGCGTCCCGCCTCGGTCAGGGTGACCAGGGTGGCGCGGCGGTCCACGGGGTCGGCGCATCTGGACACCAGCCCCTTGGCCTCAAGGTGGTCGATGACCTCGGTGGCCGAGCGCGCGGCAATGTGCAGCCGTTCGGCGACATCTTTCAGGCGTAACCCCTCCGGCATCCCGGGGTCGGCGGTGCTTCGTGCCAGGGAATGCAGGGCGCGGAATTGGTGCGGGGTCAGGTCGAACGGAACCAGCTGCCGCGACCAGGACTGGCGAAACGAGCGAAAAGCGCGATGGAATAGTTCCGAAAGGTCCCGGGCCAGAGGCGGGTTGTTGCTAAGCGGCATACCTTCCAGACTACCGGCAGGGCGACCGCTGAATTGACTGGAAACCACATAGTGAGGTACCCTCACTAAAGACGCGGTGCGAATCCCGCACCCCACGACCACCTTGAAAGGTGGTGCACATGGTGGAATCGAGTTCACCTTCCGCTGCTGCCCGCTCCGGCCAGGCGTCGTCGAGCCACGGGCCCGCAGCCGCTTCCCGTCCCGTGGGTGCGGGGCGCCCGGGTGGTGTCGCACGTGTCAGTGCCGCCGACGCGAAGCAGGTCAAGCTCCATCCGGTGAGGCTTTCGAGGATCGCGGCCCTTTTTAAACCACACAAGTGGGTCATCGCGGTCGTTGTCCTGCTGATCTCCGCGGCCTCGGTCATCGGCCTGGCCCAGCCGTTCCTGATCCGCGCCATCATCGATGATGCCCTTCCGCGGCAAGACACCTCGATGCTGGCATGGCTTGCCGGGGGACTCATCGTGGTTGCTGCCGCCACGGCCGCCATCGGCGTGGTGCAAACCTGGATGGCCACCAAGATGGGCCAGAAGGTCATGCACACGCTGCGGACCAGGCTCTTTGCCCACCTGCAATCCCAATCGCTGGGATTCTTCACCCGCACCCGCGGCGGCGAGGTGCAGTCACGGCTGACCAACGACATTGCCGGAATGCAGTCCGTCGTGACCTCCACGGCAACTTCCGTGGCCTCGAGCCTGACCACCGCCGTGGCCACCGCGATCGCCATGGTCGCGCTGTCCCCGCGGATGAGCCTGCTTTCCCTGGTGGTGCTGCCACCGGCCATCTGGCTTTCGCGCAAGGTCGCGCTCATGCGCCGGAACATCACCAACGCCAGGCAGCAGGAACTGGCCGGGATGTACACGCAGATCGAGGAGGGGCTCTCGGTCTCCGGCATCCGCCTGGCCAAGACCCTTGGCACCACCGGTCGCGACGTCGAGCGCTTCGCCGGATCCTCGAGCCGCCTGATCGACCTGGAATTGCGCAGCCAGCTGGCCGGACGCTGGCGGATGGCCACCATGTCCGTGGTGTTCGCCGCGATCCCGGCAGCCATCTACCTTGCCGCGGGGTTCCCGGGGACCTCGGGGGGAATGAGCATCGGGACGCTGGTGGCTTTCACCACGCTGCAGGCCACCATCTTCATGCCGATCATGTCGCTGCTGAACGTCGGGGTCCAATGGGTGACCGCAATGGCACTGTTCAGCCGTATTTTTGAATACCTGGACCTGGAACCTGAGGTCAAGGCGCCGGTGGACCCCGTTGACCTTGACCCTGCGCGCATCGAGGGCCGGGTCCGGTTTGAGGGCGTGGGGTTCGCCTATCACGACGGCACCGAGGTGCTGCATTCAATTGACCTGGACCTGGCGCCGGGGACTTCCACCGCGATCGTCGGGCCCACCGGCTCGGGCAAATCGACGCTTGGTTCGCTGCTGCCGCGGCTACATGATCCCCAGCGCGGGCGGATCACCATCGACGGGGTCGATGTGCGGCGGATATCTGCGGAGGTGTTGGCCAAGGTGGTGGGCGTGGTCTCCCAGGAGACCTACCTCATCCACGCCTCGATCCGTGAAAACCTGTTGTTGGCCGATCCCGGTGCGGGGGAGGCCACGCTGTGGGAGGCGCTGGCCTCCGCGCAGATCGCCGATCTTGTCGCCGGACTCCCCGATGGCCTGGACACCTTGGTCGGGGCCCGCGGGCACCGCTTCTCCGGCGGCGAGCAGCAACGCCTAGCCATTGCCCGCACGATCCTGCGCAATCCGAAGGTGCTGGTGCTCGATGAGGCCACCAGCGCACTGGATAACAACACCGAGGCGCTGGTGCAGGAGGCGCTGGACCGGTTGGCGGTCGGGCGTACGACCCTGATGATTGCGCACCGGCTTTCCACGGTGGAGGATGCCGACCAGCTGGTGGTGCTCGATGGCGGACGGATCATCGAACAAGGGACGCCGGCCGGACTGTGCGATGCCGATGGCGCCTATGCCCGGCTGGTGGCCGCCGGTGCCGAGAAGGTGGGCGAGTCGGTGTCCTGACACGGTTCATGGCCCCGCGATGCCCGGAAACACGGCAACGTGGCAGAATCAAGGTATGGACCCGAATCAAAAGCTTGTGAATTCAGCCATTGAACAACTGCGCGGCAGATGGCCCGGGGCCCAGGACTCCGTTGCCGCCGCCGCCGTTGCGCTGGAGGACGGGCAGATCCTGACCAGTGTCAGCTTCGACAACTTCAATGCTGCCGCCACGTTGTGTGCGGAGGCCGGTGCGGTCGCCGCGGCGTACAGCCTGGGCAAGCGGGTCGTCGCCTCGGCCTGCGTGACCAACGGGACCGAGGAGGGGACCTACCAGGTCCTGGCACCGTGCGGGATCTGCCAGGAGCGCCTCGCGGTGTGGGGACCCGAAGTCCTGGCCGCGGTGCCGGTCACCGCCGGGGAAAGCACCTGGGAGATGCTTCCGCTGCGCGCCTTGAACCCGTATTACTGGGCAACCTCGTTTACCGCCGATGCCCAGTGGCCCTCGATCGCCGAGCACGGGGAATAGCTGCCCGAACTGAACCCCCACGACGTGATCCCGGCCGGCTACCAGAGGTCGCGTTCCACCACTGAGGCGCGGATCTTGCCGAGCATTGAGCGCAGCTGATCCTTCTCCGGCTCCGAGAGCGGGTCAAAAAGCGCTTCGCGCACGAAAGCCACGTGCGCCGGGGCCGCGGCGCGAATGGTCTTCCAGCCGCTGTTCGTCATCGTGATCTCCTGGCCGCGGCCATCCGCGCTGGCGGCCCTGCGTTCGATCAGGCCCTTGGCTTCCATTCGGCGCAACAGGTGGGAGACCCGCGAACGTTCCCATTGCAGCGACGCGGCCAGATCTCCGGAGCGCAGGGCCTCCGGGGCGCCCTGGGAGACCGCGGCAAGCACGGCGTATTCGCCGCTGGACATGCCCGAATCGCGGGCCAGCTGCCGATCCATCGCGCTGGGGAAACCCCAGAGGAATTCGCGGAACTCCAGCCAAAGCCGCTGTTCTTCCTCGCTGAGCCATCGGGCCTCAGGCATGAAACACCTCACTTTTCTTCATAAATGGTTGACATGTCAATCATTGCGTATCAGGATGGGGATATTCGATTTTAGTTGACACGTCAACATCGTTGCGCGTGTTATCCCCCATGCAAGGAGATCCAGCATGAACAAGATTGCCATCATCACCGGTTCAACCCGTCCGGGGCGCATCAATTCCGGCGTGGCCCAGTGGGTCCTGACCCAGGCCCGGCTGCGCGGCGACGCCGACTACGAGCTGGTCGATATCGCCGACTTCAACCTGCCATTACTTGATGAAGCCTACCCGGCAGCCTTCCGGAACTACCAGAATGGGCACACCGTTGCGTGGAGCACGAAAATTTCGGAGTTCGACGGCTACCTCTTCATCACCCCCGAGTACAACCACTCGGTTTCGCCGGCCCTGGCCAACGCGCTGTCCTACCTGAATGCGGAATTCGCCAACAAGGCCGCTGGCATCGTGTCCTACGGTTCGGCCTACGGCGTGCGTGCAGTGGAGCACCTGCGCGGCATTCTTTCCGAGCTGCAGGTGGCCCACGTGCAGAAGACCGGAATGTTCTCGCTGTTCACCGACTTCGAGGACTTCGCCGAGTTCAAGCCCACCGAGCTGCAGGCCGCATCGCTGGCACCGGTGCTGGACCAGCTGGTGCCGTGGACGCGGGCCATGAAATCGGTGCGCGATGCCGCCATGGTCTCCGCCTAGGAGCCTTGGGTGCGGGGTCCGGGCCGGGGACGGGCCGGATACCATTCAGAAAAGCCAGTGGAAACGATGGTGCTTGAGGGCATCCGAACCTAGGGTTGGATCATGAACGACGAGCAGTACGGCACCAGGGGCGCTTACGTCACGGGCGATGAATTCACGCGGGACACCAATTACATCAAGGACCGGATCGTAGCCGATCCGCAGGCCGTTCGTGCCTCCGGCGGATCGACCGCCGGGTCAATCGGCAACGTCCACGCGGGCATCTCCGCCGGAGCCGAACTGTGGCCGGCGGAGCCTGGACGCTACCGCCTGGTGGCAGCGCGAGCCTGTCCCTGGGCGAACCGCGCCATCATCGTGAGGCGTTTGCTGGGCCTGGAAGATGCCATCTCCTTGGGAACGCCCGGACCGGTTCACGATTCCCGCTCGTGGACCTTTGACCTGGACGCCGGCGGCGTGGATCCGGTGCTCGGCACCGAGCGCATCCAAGAGAACTACTTCAAGCGCTTCGCGGGATATCCGCGCGGCATCACCGTGCCTGCCCTCGTCGAGGTGGCCTCCGGGAAGGTGGTCACCAATGACTACCCGCAGATCACCCTCGACTTTTCCACACAGTGGAAGGCTTTTCACCGCGAAGGTGCCCCGGATTTGCTGCCCGCGGACATGCTGGGGGAAATGGACGAGGTGAACAAACGCGTCTTCACCGAGGTCAACAACGGGGTCTACCGCTGCGGATTTGCCGGGGACCAACACTCCTATGAGGAAGCGTACGACAGGCTGTGGGCCACCATGGATTGGCTCGAGGAACGCCTGGGAACGCGGCGTTTCCTGGTGGGAGACACCATCACCGAGGCCGACGTGCGGTTGTTCACCACGCTGGTGCGCTTCGACGCGGTGTATCACGGACATTTCAAGGCCAATCGCAACAAGCTCACCGAGATGCCCAACCTCTGGGGCTACGCCCGGGATCTGTTCATGCTGCCGGGTTTCGGTGACACCGTCGACTTTGAACAGATCAAGAAGCACTATTACATGGTCCACCGCGACATCAATCCCACGCGGATCGTTCCGGTCGGTCCCGACCTTGCCAATTGGCTTGATCCGCACGGCCGCGAAGCACTGGGCGGGAACCCCTGGGGCGAGGGAACCGCGCCGGACCCGGTGCGTGCAGCCGAGAAGGTCGCGCCCGGGCACAACCCGCTTTACCCTGCCCGCTAGGACTGCCCAGCGGGGATGCCGATGAGGTGCCTTGCCCCCCCTGGAACCGGACCCGGGCCGGTGTTAGCGTGAGGCCCATGGAACGGACGTTGAAGTCCACGGGTGGCCCTCGTGGCCGGTGCCACCCGTGGCGCCGGGCGCGGAATTGCGATCGCGTTGGGCGAGGCGGGAGCCACGGTGTATTGCACCGGCCGCAGCGCCCGGGCCGCGCGCAGCGAGTACGACCGCCCCGAAACGATCGAAAGAACCGCCGAGCTTGTCACCATCGCCGGCGGCCGCGGCATCGCGGTGCGCGTGGATCACTTGGGCCCCGATGCCGTCGCCGCGCTGGTGGAACGCATCGACACCGAAGAAGGCCGGCTGGACGTGCTGGTCAACGACATCTGGGGCGGCGAAAAACTCATCGAGTGGGAGAAGCCTATTTGGAAGCACGACCTGAACGCGGGCCTGCGGATGCTGGAACTGGGCGTGAAGACCCATTTGGTCACCTCCCACCACGCACTGGCCCTCTTGATACGGAATCCCGGTGGCTTGTACCGTCGAAGTGACCGACGGGACAAGGGAATTCAACGACGCCAACTACCGGGTTTCCACGTACTACGACCTGGTGAAGAACGCGCCGCTGCGCATGGCCTTCACCCTGGCGCACGAACTGCGCCCGCACCACTGCACGGCGGTGGCCGTGAGCCCGGGCTGGCTGCGCTCGGAAATGATGCTCGAAAACTACGGGGTCGATGAAACCTCGTGGAAGTCCTCCACCGCGGAGGACGGGCACTTCGCCGCCATCAGCGAATCCCCGCGTTTCGTGGCTCGCGGAGTTGCGGCCCTGGCAGCGGATCCCGAGGTCTTTGCCCGCACCGGTGGTTCGTTTTCCAGCGCTGGGCTTGCCCGCGACTACGGTTTCACCGATGTCGACGGTTCAGCACCGGATTGCTGGCGGTACGTCAACGAGGTCCAGGGCGAGGGGCTGCCTGCCGATTCCACCGGTTATCGCTGAGGGTGGGCAACAACAAATCCATCCGCATCCCCAATCGGTCAGAGCCAGTCCTTGCGCTTGAACACCAGATAAAGGACCACCGAGAGTCCGACGATGAGAAGGCTTGAGGTGATGAAACCAGCGGTGGTGGCGAAGCCGGGATAGGGCAGGTTCTGCCCGTAGAAGCCGGTGATGGCGGTCGGCACGGCTATGATCGCAGCCCAGCTGGTGACCTTCTTGGTGATCACATTGAGCCTGTTGCCCTGGATGGTCAGGTTGGTCTCCACGATGGTCGAGACCAGGTCCCGCAGGCTGTCGGTCCACTCGGTGGCCCGCAGGACGTGGTCGTAGAGGTCCTGGTAGTACGGCGCCATCGCCGGTGGCACCAGATCGATGTCGCGCCGGATCAGCGTGTTGACGACCTCGCGCATCGGTAGCACGACGCGTCGAAGCCGCACCAGGGACTTGCGTAATTCAAAACTTCGCCGCTGCACGTCGGTGTCGTGCGGGCGATCGTCGAAGAGCAAGTCTTCGAGGGTCTCGATCTGGTCATCGAGGGCCTGGACGGTGTCGAAGTGCCCATCGACGACGAAATCCAGCAGTCCGTACAACAGGGCGCTGATGCCATGGGTGGTGAGTTCGGCATTCGCATCCATGTGCTCCAGCAAATCGCGGATGGGGAAAGCATCGTCCTTGCGAACGGTGACCAGGGCCCTGGCGGTCATGAAGGCCGCGACCTCGGCGGTGGCCAGTTCCCCGGTGTCGGTGTCCAGCCGGACAGCGTAGGCACTGAGGAAGTCATGGTGTTCGTATCGATCGAACTTGGGGCGCTGGCGCTCGGTGGCCGCATCCTCGATCGCCAAGGAGTGCAGGTTGAGTTCCTCGGCCACGGATGCCAGCTCCTGCACGGTCGGCCGGTACAGATCCACCCAAAAGATGGTGCCCTCTTCGGCCCGGAGCTCGTCCATTTTCTCCAGCGAGAAACCCTCGTCCACTAGGACGCCTCCCCGATAGCATCTGGTGGTGTTCATGGCACCAGTATCGCAGTCGCGTCGGTGCCTTGAAGCGGGGGATCCCCAACCGAGCTCACCTGGTCCGGATTGGTAGGGGTGCGGCCCCCTTCATGGCAGCGTGGGCGGGTCCTGGCACCCTCATTGCCCACGGGGTCGGGCCCTCCGGTGCCCGGGTGAAGGGCAAACGAGACCCGCGGCGGCTTAACATGTTTTCCTTTCATGCTCCGTGCCACTACTGTTCGAGGCATCACTCGGACGAGGAGCATGGATGTCATATACACACTCGATCGGCCGTCGATCCCTACTCTCCGGCGGGCTTTTGCTCGGTGCCGGCGCCCTGCTGGGAAGCCTGAGCGGCTGCGGCAACGGCACCCAAGTGGCCGAAATCCCGATGGCGGCCGCGACGGGGGTTCCGGCGCCCGGGCGCAGGCTGCGCATCGCGCGTCCGGCGGCGTCGGCCGCGGAGACCCTGGATCCCGCTAGCTCGCTTTCTGCCTACGAGTACCTCGGTGCGATCTACAACCGCCTGGTCAAGCTCGATGACCAGGGGGTCACGGTTCCGGATCTTGCCGCGGAATGGTCCTCCACGCCCGATGGCAAGACCTGGACGTTCAACCTGCGCCGCGGGGTCACCTTCCACGACGGACGCCCGTTCACCGCCGCCGATGTCGTCTATACGCTCGGGCACATCCTTGACCCCGAGGTGGGCTCGCCGCAGGCCGGGGTGCTCACCCCGATCCTTGAGGCCTCGGGAATCACCGCCCGCGATCCGCACACCGTGATCTTTAATCTGACCTCACCCAACGCGGAATTCCCCTCGCTACTCACCGCTTACCAGTGCTACATCATTCCCGTGGATTCGGCGCCAACCATCGGCAGGACCGGGATAGGGACCGGACCGTTCAGACTCAGCAGCTACACGCCGGCCGGACGCGGAGGTGTCGAGGCCTTCTCCGAACACTTCGCCGGCCCCCCGGCGCTGGAAGGCATCGACTTCTATTCGGTGCAGGACACCAGCGCCCGGGTCAATGCGCTGCTGGCGGGGCAAATCGACCTCATCAGCCAAACCAACCTGGACTTCGCCACCGCACGTGTCGTGGCCTCCTCGCCGAACGCGACGGTCGCACGGGCCAAGGACGCCCAGTGGTACACGATCCCGATGCTGGCCACCTCGAAGGAATTCTCCGATCCGCTGGTGCGCCAAGCCATGAAGCTGGCCTACAACCCCAAGGACATCGTTGCCACCGCACTGCAGGGCAACGGCAGCCCCGGCTGGGACAACCCGGTGCCCCCGGGGTATGCCGACCACCTGGACTTCACCCGGGAATATGATCCGGACAAGGCCCGCTCGCTGCTGAAGAAGGCCGGTGCCGAGGGGCTGACGATGCCCATCTTCACCTCGTCGTACGATTCGGTGTTCACCCCGATGGCCGTCGCCTACGCCGACGCGGTCAAGGCCGCGGGCATCAATCTCACCGTCACCAGCGCCTCGTCCGACTCCTACTACACCGAGATCTGGATGAAGAAGCCGCTTTCGGTGAGCTACTGGTTCACCGGACGGCCCGTTGACCAGTTGCTGAACCAGGTCTTCCGCTCCGGATCCTCCTACAACGAATCGGCATGGTCGAACAAGACCTTTGACCAGCTGCTGGTTTCGGCCCGCGGGGAAATGAACGACGCCAAACGACGCGGCATCTACCAAGATGCCCAACGCGTGATCATCGATGACGGCGCTGACATGACCCCGATGTTCGGTGACCGGCTGGTCGGGCTGTCCAAGGAAGTGGTGAACTACTCGGAGTTCGGCTTCGAGTTCGACTACCTGAAGATCGGACTGAAATCATGACGCAGCTGATACTCCGACGGCTGGGAAGCGCGATCCTGACCATTGTGTTGGCTTCGCTACTGGTCTTTTTGGCCGTCCAGGCACTGCCCGGTGACGTCGCGCAGCAGATCCTTGGCCGCGATGCCACCGCCGAATCCATTGCCAAGATGCGGGCCGAACTGGGCCTTGATACCCCGGTGTTGCTCAGATATGTGCAGTGGCTGTTCGGCGCGGTGCAAGGGGACTTCGGCACCTCCATGGTGTCGGGCGAACCGGTGGGGCCGACACTGCTGGTGCACTTCCGCAATACGCTGCTGATCGCGATCCCCACCGTGCTGATCGCCGTCACGCTCTCCATCTTGTTGGGGGTGTTCGCCGGGCTCCGCCGGAACAAGTGGGAGGACCACTCGATCTCGCTGATCTCGCTGGTTGCCATGAGTATCCCCGAGTTCATGATGGGGGCCCTGCTGGTGCTGGCCTTCGCCATCGGGATTCCGCTGTTCCCCGCGGTGGTGCTCGACGGGCCCAGCGCCACCGTCGCCGAACTGCTGCCCAGCATCTGGCTGCCGGTGATCGTGCTGTCCCTGGCCATGGCAGCCTACGTGATCCGGATGACGCGGACCTCCACCATCGACGTGATGACCTCCGATTTCATCACCACCGCGCAGCTCAAGGGCCTGCGTGAATCACGTGTGGTGCTGCGCCACGCACTGCCCACGGCCATGCTGCCGACGCTGAACGTCGTGGCGATCAACATTGCCTGGATGCTCGGCGGTGTGGTCGTGGTGGAGAACATCTTCAACTATCCCGGCATGGGCAACCTGATGCTGGAGGCCGTCTTCAACCGCGACCTTCCGATCATCGAGGCGGTGGCCGTGGTCTCGGCGACGGTCTACGTGGCCTGCAACCTCGCGGCCGACCTCACCGCCATGCTGCTGGATCCACGCCAACGCCTGGCCAAGGGGTCCAAGCGCAAGGCGAAGGCAACGACGCCCGCTGCGGGGCAGCCGCCGGGCACGACGGGGCCGGCCGCCGGTTCCCGGGCCACCGCCACCGGAGAAGGGATCCAACCATGAAATCCGCGCTCCGCACCGCCGAACCGATGTTCATCATCGGCATCGCACTGATCGCCATCAACGTGCTGCTGGCATTCCTTGCCCCCTGGATCTCTCCCTACGACCCTATCGCCAGCAACTCCGAGGCGGCCCTGCAGGGTTCCACCGGCGCACACTGGCTCGGCACGGACATGTACGGCCGCGACGTGCTTTCGCGGACCCTGAACGGGGGAAGATACGCCCTGCAGGTAACCTTCTTGGCCACCACGATCGCCGTGGCCATCGGTGCCCTGCTCGGGTGCCTGGTCGCGTACCTGGATAACTGGTTCGACGACGTGGTGATGCGCGTCGTCGATGCGATCCTTTCGGTCCCCACGATCCTCGCGCTGCTGGTCGTCGTCGCCGTGTTCGGCAGCGGCATGTGGGTGATCGTGCTGGCCGTGGTGGTCGTCTACACCCCGGCGGTGACCCGCGTGGTGCGCGGTGCGGCACGGTCGGTCAGTTCCCTTGACTACGTCACCGCGGCCAAGGCCCGCGGTGAGCGTGCCGGACCCATCGTGGTGCGTGAGATCCTGCCCAACGTGCTCGACGTGGTGCTTGTCGAATACGCGATGCGGGCCAGCTGGGTCGTCCTGCTGATCTCCTCGCTGTCCTTCCTGGGTTTCGGTGCCAACCCGCCGGCCCCGGACTGGGGACTGATGGTCGCGGAGAACCGCACGGCGCTGACAGTGGTCCCGCTGGCCACCCTTGGCCCCATTGTCGCGTTGGCGACCTTCGTGATCGGGCTGCACCTCACAGCCGACGGACTGGGCAAAAGACTCGGTGTTGACCGTGCCATGACAGGAGTGCAATGAGTATCGATGCAAGTGCCGGAGACCTGCTCCATGCCCCCGGCCCCGCCGGCGCCGCCGTGTCCGTGGAGAACCTGTCGATCTCCTATGCCGCCGGGGAGCGCTTGATTCCGGTGGTCAATGACGTTTCCTTTTCCATCGGCCCCGGTGAGACCTTCGGATTGGTGGGGGAGTCCGGAAGCGGCAAGTCAACGGTGGCACGAACCCTGTTGGCACAGCTTCGTCCCGGCTCAAGGGTCCAGGGCGGCAGGGTCCTGATAGGTTCCCAAGATGTCTTTTCGCTCACCGCCCCCGAACTGCGCGCACTGCGCGGTGGAACCGTCGCGTTGGTGGCCCAAAATGCCGGGCAGGCCCTGACCCCGTCGATGCGCATCGGCGCCCAGGTGCACGAGGCGCTGACCAGCCACGGACTTCCCGCCAGCCGGGCCCAGGTCCTGCAGGCACTGGATGAGGTGCGGCTGCCCAACGTGAAGGACCTGGCCAGGCGCTACCCGCACGAGCTTTCGGGCGGGCAGCAACAGCGCGTGAGCATTGCCATGGCCATTGCCGCCCGGCCCGATGTCCTGGTCCTGGACGAGCCGACCACCGCCCTGGACGTGGTGACCCAGGCCGCGGTGCTGCGGCTGATCAAGGACCTGTGCCAGGAATTGCGCACGGCAACGTTGATCGTCAGCCACGACCTCGGCGTCGTCTCCGGGATGGCGGACCACGTCGCGGTGATGCGCAACGGATCCCTGCTGGAGACCCAACCGACGGTTGAGCTGTTCGCGGCGCCCAAGGACCAATACACCCGCGAGCTGTTGCGTGACGTGCCCAAGCTCAGGACCGGCACGGCCCGCGCCGCGGCGCTCCCGGCCGAGGTCGAGGCCGCGTTCACCGAGGTCCTGGTCGAGTGCAAGGACGTCACCATTTCCTACACCGCCAGCGGGCCCCCGGCGGTGGATACGGTGAACCTGCAGATCCACCGGGGGGAGACGTTGGCGGTCGTGGGGGAATCGGGAAGCGGCAAGTCCACCCTCGCATGGACCCTGGCCGGATTGCGCGGTGCAACCTCCGGAACCATGCACGTCGAGGGCGGCAGCGCCGGCGGCGTCGGCGGCGATCTGGGGGAACCGGTGGCGAACCGCAGCCGCGAACTGCGCCGGATGGTCCAGCTGATCTTCCAGAACGCCGACACCTCGCTGAATCCCCGTCGCAGCGTGGCAGCGGCCATCAGGCGGCCGCTGCGGCTCTTTGGCACCGTTGAACGCTCAAGGGAAAAGGCCAGGGTTGAGGAACTGCTCACCGAGGTGGGGCTGCCCGCCAGCTTCGGCAAGCGACTTCCCTCCCAGCTCTCCGGCGGGCAGCGCCAACGCGTGGGCATTGCCCGGGCGCTGGCGGCCGGACCGGATTTGATCATCGCCGATGAAATCACCACGGCGCTGGATGTCTCGGTGCAGGCGGACATCCTGGAGCTGCTGGACGGGCTGCAACGCACCCACGGGCTATCCACGCTGTTCATCAGCCACGACCTGGCAGTGGTTGCCGACGTCGCGGACCGCGTGGTGGTGATGAAGAACGGGCGGGTGGTGGAAGTGGGTCCCGTGGCCGCGGTCCTGGCCGGACCCAACCACCCCTACACGGCGTCCCTCCTGGCCTCGGTGATCGAGCCCGGAGACCTGGATTTGCCGCCCGCCCCGCCGGAGGAACAGACTTGGATCGATGACCCCGACGGCGGCTGGAACCAGCCGGCCAACGGGCACCGCATCCGCAACTGGAAGGACGCTTGAACCCGATGAAGTACGTCGATTCGCCACAGGAGATCCTGACCGAGGACGCATGGATCGAACTATCCGACGGGACCAAGCTGCACGCGCGGATCTGGCGCCCGAGGGACTCGGGGGACACCCCGGTCCCGGGACTGCTTGAATACCTGCCCTACCGGCTCGATGACTGGACGGCCCCGCGCGACAACGAGCGCCACCCCTACTATGCGGGGCACGGCTACGCCTCGGTGCGGGTGGACATCCGTGGCACGGGGAGCTCGGAGGGATTGTTCGTCGATGAATATTCCGAGCAGGAGCAGGCCGACGGACTGGAAGTCATTGCGTGGATCGCGGCCCAACGGTGGTGCACGGGAAATCTGGGCATGTTCGGGATCTCCTGGGGCGGGTTCAACTCGCTGCAGCTGGCCGGGCACGCGCCGGAGGCGCTGAAGGCCATCGTGACGGTCTGCTCCACCGATGACCGGTACGACAACGACGTGCACTACATGGGCGGGGCGATGCTGGGCATCGACATGGCCTCTTGGGGTGGGACGATGTTCGCGTTCAACGCCCGCCCGCCGCGTCCGGAACTGGTCGGCGAGGACTGGGTCACCCAGTGGCGCGAGCGACTGGAGAACACCGGGGCGATGACCGGCCAATGGTTGCGCCACCAGGAACGCGACGACTACTGGCGCCAGGGCAGCGTGTGCGAGGACTACTCCTCGATCAAGGCCGCCGTGTTGGCCGTGGGCGGCTGGCATGATCCCTACCGGGACACGGTGCTGCGCCTGCTCCAGAACCTCGATGCCCCGGTGCGCGGGATCATCGGACCCTGGTCGCACCAATACCCGGACCGCGGCTACGCGCCGGGCCCGGGAATCAACTTCCTGGCGCAGACCCTCGCGTGGTGGGACAAGTGGCTCAAGGGGGTGGACAACGGCGCCGAACAGGGGCCCACGCTGCTGGCCTACCTGCCCGAGGGCGATGCACCGGCAACCTACTACGAGGAACGCCGCGGAGCCTGGCTGGGCCTTGATGGCTGGCCCGCGAAACAGGTCAACGGGCAGCGGCACGCGCTGTCGCAAGGCAGTTGCTCCACCCCGGTGGCCGGCGCAGTCGCCACGGTGCGCAGTCCCCAGCAGACCGGGGCCGATGCCGGCCGGTTCTTCCCCTTCGGCAATGCCACCGACCTGCCGCCGGACCAGCGCAGCGAAGACGGGCGCTCCACCTGCATCGACTTCCCGCCCGTTGCCCATGACACCGGGATCCTGGGCAAGGTGGGGGTGCGCCTGGCACTGTCCTGCGATACGCCCCAGGCAAACATCATTGCGCGTTTGTGCGATGTCGCGCCCGACGGGTCCTCCACGCTGGTGACCCGCGGGGTGCTGAACCTGAACAAGCGCGAGGGCATGGATAAATCGGTGCCGCTTCCCGTTGACGAGTTCATCGACATCGACTTCCAGATGGTGGCCGTTGGCTACATCGTTCCGGCCGGGCACACCGTCCGCGTGGCGCTGTCCTCGAACTACTGGCCATGGATCTGGCCCTCGGCCGTGGAACCGACGCTGTCCATCGACCTGGCCCGCAGTTTCTTGGAACTTCCGCTCTTCGGGGGCGACGGTGACGCCGGGGAGGGCTTGCGCGAGGCCATCGAGGGCGCCCGCACCACGACCGGCCTTCTTGACGGCGTCGGGTTGGGCGAACCCGAGCAACCCCCGGCGCTGCCGGTGCATTACCTCAGCAACGAGGGGGTCCAGGTGGATCCGAAGTATGTGGCGATCTCCCAACGCAGCGTCCACAACGACGTCGAAACCGGGACCTGGACACTGGATGTGGACCCCGGGTACGGCGGTTCGCGGCGCTACCCCGACGGAATGCTCTTCACCGAGTTCAGCCGGGAGACCTACACGATCCGCGAGGGTGATCCGCTCAGTGCGCAGGCGCGTTCGGCATGGTTCATCGAGCTTTCCAACACCGGCTGGTCCGCCCGCCTGGAAACGGAGTCGGTGCTTGGCTCCACGGCCACCGACTACGTGCTTTCCAACACCATCAGCGCCTGGGCCACCGTCGGGGACGGGGACGAGGAGCTGGTGTCCCGGCAGCAATGGGAGGAAGAGATCCCACGCACCTCCACGTGAATCGCTTGATTCCCGCTAGGTGCGCCGGGCCCTCAGCGCACGTAGCGCAGGGTGCGGCGCACGATCAGGAACACGGGGATGGAACCGAGGATCACCAGCATCAGCGTGTAGGGGGCCGCGGCGGTGAAGTCCAGTGATTCCCCGTTGGTGGTCGACCACAGGCCGGTGGCCAGGGTCTTGGAGTTGTAGGGAAGCAGCATCAGCGTGGTGGTCAGTTCCTTGCTGGCATCCAGGCCCACCAGCAGGGCGCCGGTGACCACTCCGGGAAGCGCCAGCGGCAGCGAAACGCGGAAGAACCGCCGCCAGCTGCCCGAGCCCAGCGAGGCGGCGACGTCGTCGTACTTCACCAGGGCCGCGGCCATCCCGACCCGCTGGTTGCTGACCGCCAGCGGCAGGTAGAGGATCACGTAGGCCAGGACCAGCAGGGCCGCGGTCTTGTACATGCCCGGCAGCAACCGGGTGGCCATGAAGACCAGTGCCAGGGCCAGGATCGCGTTGGGCACCGCGTGGGCGACCCAGATGGAGCGTTCGGTCAGGTGCGAGGTGAACGAGGGCCTGCGGCTCACCCACCAGCTCACCGGGAACGCCAAGATCGTCGCGAACAGGGCGGCCCAGCCGGCATAGCTGAGCGTCGAGCCCATCGCGGCGAAGACGTCGGGCCAATGCACGACGGCCGAACGGTTCGGCGAGCCCAACCCGCGCACCGTCATCAACGCCGTGGGCCCCAGGGCCAGCAGCGGAATCACCAGGACGGCGGCCATCACCGCCGGCATCCCCCGGCGCAGCCGCCAACGCGAGGGCGGGCGCACCGAGGAGCTGGACACCGAACCCGGAACCGCCCGCCCGGAAAAAGCGCGGTTGGC
>JAUNVO010000017.1:22322-25154 GCA_030540695.1 Micrococcaceae bacterium
TCCTGGGCGGGGTCGGTGTTGCGCAGCGCGATCACGCAGGGCAAAAAGACATACGGGTAGAGCGAGAGCGAGAGCACCGCGGTGGCGCCGAAGAAGTTGGTGACCAGGTCAGTGCGCGGAATGAACATCAGGTTGGCCGAGTAGGCGGCGTAGGCGCTGACGAATCCGGGCACGGCCAGCGGCATGGCGAAGAGCACCGTGAGCAGCTTGCGACCCGGGATATCGGTGCGCACCACCACCGTGGCGGCCGTGACGCCGAGCAGGATCGAGAGCATCGAGACCGCAAAGGTCAGCCCGATGGTCCGGGCGATGTCCGGGACCGTGGTGGGGAAGGAAAAAAGCACCTTGATGTCCGCGAGGGAGAAACCCGCGATAAAAAGATAGCTGACCGGAAGCAGCGAGAGCACGGCGACGGCGACCGCCAGGGAGGCGGTCGCCGTCGGTTTGCCGGTGCGTGTGGCCAAGGTTAGCTGGACATGCCCAGGGACTTAAGCAGGTTCTCTGCCTCGCCCTGGTCGGCCATGACGTCCATGTCGTAGGCGGGGGACTTGATGTCCTCGAGCGATCCGACGATCTTGCTGGTGGTCCCCTTGGCGACCGGGTACTGGGCGCCGGAGAGGGAGATGTCGCCATCGGCGATGAGCTTCTGCCCGCCGTCGGCGGCGGTGAGCCACTTGATGAAGTCGGCCGAGGCTTCCTGCTGCTTCGAGGACTTCAGCACGGCTGCGCCGGAGGAGAGCACCAGGTTGCCTGCGTCGGCTTCGGGGAAGTGGTAAATCTTGGAGACCATCTTATCTGCCCCTCCGACCTCGGCAGCCTTGATCCACCAGTAGTAGTGGTTCGAGAGTCCCATGGCGTGCTTGCCTGCTTCGACGGTGTCGCGGACGTTGCCGTTCTTCTGCTCATTGACGCCGTTTTCCTTCAGGCCTTCAAGGAAGGTCCGCGTCTTGTCTTCACCGATGGTGGAGATCAGGTACTGGGTGGTGGCCACGAAGGCACCCGAGGGAGCCCAAGCGAACTTGCCCTTGTATTCCGGCTTGTTGATGTCCATCAGGGTTGCCGGGAGTTCGGCTTCCTTGATTTCCTCCGGGTTGTAGTAGAGCACCCGGGTACGGGCGGCGTACGCCGCCCACTGAGCCTTTTCGGAGCTCAGGCCGGGCTGGATCTGCTCGAGGGTGGCCGAGTCGATGGGGCTAAGCAGGTCCTTCGCGCCCATCTGGGCGACCGGCCCCGGATCCTCGGAGAGGAACACGTCGGCCGGGGCGGCCTTGCCTTCGGCTTCGATCTGGCCCACGGTGGCGTCGGCCTGGATCTTGAACTTCACGCCGGTTTCTTCGGTGTAGGCCTTGGTCAGGCCCTCGACGAGTTCGGCGTGCTGATCGGTGTAGAGGGTCAGCGTCGCGGCGTCCTTGCCCGAGGCCCCCGTGGCACTGGGATCGGATCCGGTGTCACCGGTGGAGCAGCCGGTCAGGGCTGCCAGGGAAACGATGGCGGTGGCGGCTAGGATCCGCTTCGAAAGGGTGGAGAACATAGGAATACGTCTGGACCTAACTCGGTAGTGGGGCGATGGAAAGTGTACGGGCTGCACTTGCGCGCAGGGAAGGGCGAATACCCTCGGAGCCTTAGTTCTGGCTGGTTGCAGGACCCAGGTAGGTGCATACCGCGCGGTCGACAGACAGCTTGACGCTTTCGCCCACGTCGAAGGCCTGGTCTCCCATGACGCGTACGAGCACCTTCTCGGGCAACTGCGGGATGTGGACTTGGAGGGTTCCGTCGTGACCGTAGAAGGACTGGTCCACGACCGTGCCGATGACCCCCGGAAGGCTGCCGGAATCCGTCGCCCCACGCACGGAGATGTTTTCCGGGCGGATCAGCACGTCGCAGCGTCCGGACTGGCCGTGCCAGGAGCCGATGGCCAACTCGCCAAACGCACAGGAGACGGTGGAACCGCTCGAAGTGCTGGCCGCGCTGCAGGGGATCTCCCCGTTGACGACCACGGCGTCGCCCAGGAAGCGGGCCAGTTCGATGTCGCAGGGACGGAAATAGGTTTCGCGCGGCTTGCCGGCCTGGGCGACCTTGCCCTCACGCATGACCACCAGGTGGTCCGCGAGCGTCATGGCCTCCGCCTGGTCGTGTGTCACCAAAACCACCGTGGCACCGATATCGCGCAAGAGGTTGCGGACTTCCTCGCGCAGTGACTGGCGAAGGTAGGCATCGAGGGCGGAGAAGGGCTCATCAAGCAGAATCACCCCGGGGTTCGGGGCGATGGCACGGGCCAGTGCGACGCGTTGCTGCTGTCCGCCGGAGAGTTCGTGGGGGCGGCGTGCGCCCAGTCCTCCGAGCCCCACCAGGTCCAGGACCTCGCTGACGCGGCGCGCCCGTTCGCGGCGCGGCTTGCCGGCCAGCCCGAAGCCGATGTTCTGGGCCACCGAAAGGTGCGGGAATAGCGCGCCGTCCTGCGGGACGATGCCGACGCCGCGTTCATGGGCGGGCACCAGCGAGCGTCCGCCGGCGGCTACATCGCGCCCGGCGATGCTGATGGTTCCGGAGCTGGGTTCTTCGAATCCAGCGATGGAGCGCAGCAGGGTGGTCTTTCCACAACCTGAGGGGCCCAGGATGGTGGCAAATTGGCCTTCAGCCACGTCGATGTCGACGTGATCCAGTGCCTGCGCCGGTTCTTGCCCGGCGAAGGTCTTACTCAACCCACGAATCTTCAGCACATTTTTAGGATACCCGAGGAAGGTTACCCATACCTAACGAATGTGATCCCCTCTACATCACGTTGTTGTACTGTTATCGCCCCGGGAGAGGAATCCCTTGCCTGACAAGTTC
>JAUNVO010000018.1:0-4599 GCA_030540695.1 Micrococcaceae bacterium
TGCTGCTGGTCGCCGAGCTGCTGCGCAACACCGGCAAGTTCACCATGGCCGACGTGCTCTCCTTCCGCCTCAAGCAGCGCCCGGTGCGCATTGCCGCGGCGATCTCGACGCTAGCGGTCTGTGTCTTCTACCTGCTGGCACAGATGGCCGGGGCCGGCGCGCTGGTATCGCTGCTGCTGGGCATCGACAGCCGCCTGGGCCAGTCCCTGGTGATCGTGGTCGTCGGTGCGCTGATGATCGTCTACGTACTGATCGGCGGCATGAAGGGCACCACCTGGGTGCAGATCATCAAGGCCTGCCTGCTGATCGCCGGCACGTTCGTGATGACCATCATGGTGTTGGCCAACTACGGCTTCAACCTCTCCGAGCTCTTGGGTGCGGCGGTCGAAACCGCGAACAACCCCGATATCCTGAACCCGGGCCTGAAGTACGGTGCCTCGGGCACCTCGAAGCTCGACTTCATCTCCCTGGCCCTGGCCCTGGTGCTTGGCACCGCCGGCCTGCCACACGTGTTGATGCGTTTCTACACGGTTCCCACCGCCAAGGAAGCCCGCCGCTCGGTGGTTTGGGCCATCTGGCTCATCGGCGCCTTCTACCTCTTCACCCTGGTGCTGGGCTACGGCGCCGGCGCCATGATCGGTGCCGACAAGATCAACGCAGCACCCGGCGGCGTGAACTCCGCGGCCCCGTTGCTGGCCTTCGAACTCGGTGGCCCGCTGCTGCTTGGCCTGATCTCCGCGGTCGCTTTCGCCACGATCCTCGCGGTGGTTGCCGGTCTGACCATCACCGCGGCGGCATCCTTCGCCCACGATGTGTACTCCTCGGTCATCGCCAAGGAAAAGAGCACCCCGGAGAAGGAAATGAAGGTGGCACGCCGCACGGTGGTCGTCATCGGCATCTTCGCCATCGTCGGCGGCATCGGGGCCCAGGGGCAGAACGTCGCCTTCCTGGTGGCACTGGCCTTCGCCGTAGCCGCATCGGCGAACCTTCCGACCATCCTGTTCTCGCTGTTCTGGAAGAAGTTCACCACCCAGGGCGCCGTCTGGTCGATGGTTGGCGGCCTCGGCTCGGCCATCTTGTTGATCATCTTCTCGCCGGTCATGTCCGGCCTGCCGACCTCCATGATCCCCGGCGCGGACTTCGCGATCTTCCCGCTGGCCAACCCGGGCCTGGTCTCGATCCCGTTGGCGTTCTTCCTGGGCTGGCTCGGTTCGGTCCTCGACAAGAACACCGAGGATCCGGTCAAGGCGGCGGAAATGGAAGTCCGCTCGCTCACCGGTGTCGGTGCCGAAAAGGCGGTCGACCACTAGGGCAGCACGTGAAGTGAAAGCGGCGGCCGGCACAGAGCGGCCGCCGGCAACACGCACCAGGCGGTGCCGTTCCCCATCATCCGGGGCAGCGGCACCGCCTGATTCGTGTTTGGGAGCTACCGGTCGTCTTGGCCGGCGGCGGGGGAGTCGGCGTGCTTGTCGTTGTCGATGCCCGAGACCCCTCCGCGGTCGCCCAGGCGCAAGTCCATCAGCGAGGTGGTGCGGTGCGCGATGAGCTCGGCCATGGACAAGGAGGTGTCGGCCCGCTCAACGCCCTCGATGGCCAGGATCTGGCCGTTGACCTTGAAGAGCTCCTGCGCGCTTGCCGCCACCACTCGGGCCAGGATGTCGGCCGAACCGGTGACCCCGTGCGCCTCGATGATTTCCGGGATCAGCACCAGCTTCCCCACGATATCCCGCAGCAGGCGCTGTTGGACGTGGATGTGCACGAAGCTGACCAACCCGAAGCCCAGCGCGGCGGGATTCACCCGCTGCTCGAAGGGCAGCAATGCCCCATTGGATTCCAGCCGCACAAGTCGGGCCTGCACGGTGTTGCGGCTCAGCGACAGCACGGAGGCCAGTGCCACGGCGCTGGCCTTGGGGTTCTGGCACATCGCGGCAAGGATGCGCAGGTCGGTGGTGTCAAGTTGTTGCATAGTGCGCAAGAATAGCACCGCCTGTCGACCGCGAATAGTGCAGGTTGCACAATTTGATCCCCAAGGATTGTGCGCACTGCATTACGTGAGTAGCATCACAGGTAAGCGACGGCGATGAGGCCGAAGCCGCAGGTCAAGGGTGTCCCACAAGGACGCCGGACCTTCACAAGCCATCGACGCAAAGGATGCTGATCGTGTCCACCACGTTTGACTCTTCGGCCCCCCAGGGAGCCGAGCCCTACCTCCAGATCATTGCCCCGGACGGAACCCGCCGGCCATGCCCCGAACTTGATGAGTGGGTGACGGACCTTGATGCGCCCGCCCTGGAAAAGCTCTATATCGACATGGCCTGCATCCGCCGCCTGGACACCGAAGGCACTGCTCTCCAGCGCCAGGGCGAACTGGGGCTCTGGGCCCCGTTGCTGGGTCAGGAAGCCGCGCAGATCGGCTCCGGCCGCGCCCTGGAACACGATGATTTCATCTTCCCCTCCTATCGCGAGCACGGGGTGGCATACTGCCGCGGCGTGGATCCGCACGACCTTTTGCGCATGTGGCGCGGGGCGGCCCCCAGCGGCTGGAACCCCTACGAGGTCAATATCGCCAACCAACAAATAGTCATCGGAGCCCAGACGCTGCATGCAGCCGGCTATGCGATGGGCCTGAAATTCGACGGTTCCTCCGCGGCGGCCATCACCTACTTCGGTGACGGGGCCACCAGCCAGGGCGACGTGTCCGAAGCGATGGTCTTCGCCGCCAGTTATCAGGTGCCGCTGGTGTTCTTCTGCCAAAACAACCACTGGGCCATCTCCGAACCGGTATCCACCCAATCGACCGGCTACATCGCGGACCGGGCCAAGGGCTTCGGGCTGAAAACCTGGCGGGTCGACGGCAACGACGTCATCGCCGTCATGGCGGCCACCCGCGCGGCCCTGGCCTACGTGCGCACCGGAAGCGGACCGGCATTCATCGAAGCGGTCACCTACCGGATGGGTGCGCACACCACCGCCGATGACCCCACCCGCTATCGCGATCCCCTCGAACTTGAGGAATGGGCCGCCAAGGACCCGCTGGACCGGATCGCCGCCCACCTGGACACCCTGGGCACCGACCTGGGCGGCTTGAAGGAACGCACGGCCACGGCAACCAATGACATGGCCGCCGGGCTGCGCGAGGCCATCACCACGATGCCAGACCCCTCGGTCGACGACCTCTTCTCCCACGTCTATTCCCACCCCCACCCGTGGCTGGAGGAACAACGCGAGAACTATGCGGACTACCTGGCGGGCTTCGCCGAGGAAACGGAGGCACGGTCATGAGCACGCTCACTTTTTCCCAGGCACTGAACTCCTCGCTGCGCGCATCGATGGAACGCGATCAGAAGGTCGTGCTGATGGGCGAGGACATCGGCAAGCTCGGCGGCGTCTTCCGCATCACCGACGGACTGCAGAAGGACTTCGGCGCACACCGGGTGATCGACACCCCGCTGGCCGAATCGGGAATCGTGGGAACGGCCATCGGACTGGCCTTCCGCGGCTACCGCCCGGTGGTGGAAATCCAGTTCGACGGATTCGTCTACCCCGCCTTCGACCAGATCGTCTCCCAGCTGGCCAAGATGCACTTCCGCTCCCGCGGCAACGTCAAGCTTCCGGTGACCATCCGGATCCCGTTCGGCGGGGGCATCGGTTCGCCCGAACACCACTCCGAGTCGCCCGAAGCATACTTCGCGCACACCGCCGGGCTTCGCGTGGTCGCCCCGTCCAATCCGCAGGACGCCTACACCATGCTCGCCCAGGCCATCGCGGACGATGACCCGGTGATCTTCTTGGAGCCCAAGCGCCGGTACCACGTGCGCGGCGAGGTCGATACGGAGCTCGATACCGACCCGGAATCGCTCTACCGCGCCCACGTGGCGCGCGAGGGCACCGACCTGACGCTGATTGCCTACGGACCGCTGGTGAAAACGGCCATGGATGCCGCCGACGCGGCCAGCGACGAAGGCATCGACATCGAGGTCATCGACCTGCGCAGCATCGAACCGGTGGACTTCGCCACGCTCACCACCTCGGTGCGCAAGACCGGACGGGTGGTGATCACCCACGAGGCCGGCAAGTTCGGCGGCGTGGGGGCCGAGCTTGCCGCAAGCCTGACGGAGCGCTGCTTCGACCATCTCGACCACGCCCCGGTGCGCGTCACCGGCTTCGACATCCCCTACCCGCCGGCGAAACTTGAGGGCCACCACCTGCCGGACCTCGACCGGATCCTTGACGGGGTCGATCGGGCCATGCGGCGCAATTCACCCCTGCGGGGAGAGGACGGATGAGCATCACCATGGAGAAACTTTTCAACCTTCCCGACCTGGGCGAGGGCCTGACCGAATCCGAGATCCTCTCCTGGCGCGTGGCCGAGGGCGACACGGTGGAACTGAACCAAGTCATTGCCGAGGTCGAAACGGCCAAGGCCGTGGTGGAACTTCCTTCGCCGTTTTCAGGTGTGGTCAAGAAGCTTTACGAGCCGGTTGGTGCCGTGGTGAACGTTGGCAAGCCCATTGTGTCCTTCGATGTGGACCAGGCCAGCGGCGCATCCTCGCCGGAGGCGCCGGGCGATGGCACCGGCGAGGAGAAGCCCCAGCCGAC
>JAUNVO010000018.1:4699-7621 GCA_030540695.1 Micrococcaceae bacterium
CGGTGCCCGCCGAGACATCGGCTGCCACGTCGCCGCATGCTGTGCAGGGCGCACCGGAGACACACTCGGGGGAGACCCGCACACCCATCCGGGGTGTGCGCAAGGCAACGGCCGCGGCCATGGTGGCCAGCGCCTTCACCGCTCCGCACGTCACGGTGTTCCTCAGCGTCGATGTCACCGAGACCATGGCGCTGCTTGAACGCCTGCGGTCCTCGAAACGCTTTGCCGGGGTCAAGCTCACCGTGACAACGCTGCTGGCCAAGATCGCCACGCTGTCCCTGGCGCGGCATCGCGCCCTGAACTCGCATTGGGATGGCGAAAACGCGGAAATCATCGAGTTCGGCCACGTGAACCTCGGCCTTGCCGCGGCAACCGGCCGGGGCTTGATGGTCCCCGTGGTGCATGATGCCCAGCGGATGGACCTGGCTGGGCTCGCCGCGGCCGCCGGGGAACTGACCCTCGCCGCCCGCGAGGGAACGATCACCCCGGCCCAGCTGACCGGGGGCACCTTCAGCATCAGCAACGTGGGTGTCTTTGGCATCGACGCCGGGACCCCGATCCTGCCCCCGGGCCAGGCGGGGATCCTCGCGGTGGGCCAGGTTCGCAAGATGCCGTGGGAGCACCAGGGCGAGATCGCCTTGCGGCAGGTCATGGCGCTTTCGTTGTCTTTCGACCACCGTTTGGTCGACGGGGAGCAGGGAGCATCCTTCCTTGCCGAGGTCGGAGGGATCTTGGAAGACCCGGGGATGCTTATGGGTCTGGTTTAGGGAGGCCGCATCCCGGGAAAATCCTGGCTTCCAGGGATTGAGAATGAATGATCAACGGCGATGCGTAATTATTTGTTGCAGCTTCATAAAGATTCTGCATAGAGGCAGTCGTTCATTAGTTGTTTCAGAGATTTATGAGTAGTCTCACCTATGAGTGATGAGACTCACCAAAGGTCGGCGAAGTGTGAAAACCGTTCGCGCTGGCCGACAACTCGTTGAGGAGAACGTATGCGTTACAACCGCACCTCGAAAGCACTGGTGCTTTCGGCAGCTCTTGCCCTGACCCTGACCGCGTGTGGCGGCGGCGGCGACAACGCCGGTGACAATGGCGGAGGCGACAAATCCAAGGTCATCACGGCCAACTCGACCGAACCGCAGAACGGCCTGCTGCCGGCGAACACCAACGAAGTCGGTGGCGGACGTGTCATGGACCTGATCTTCACCGGTCTGGTCAGCTACGACCTCGACGGCAAGCCGGTCAACGAACTGGCCGAGTCGATCGAGACCTCCGACGCCAAGATGTACACGATCAAGATCAAGTCGGGTGCGAAGTTCACCAACGGTGACGCCATCACCTCCAAGTCCTTCGTTGATGCGTGGAACTTTGGCGCCGCAGCCAAGAACGCACAGTTGAACTCGTACTTCTTCGAGTCCATCAAGGGCTACGACAAGGTCAGTGCCGAAGGCGCCACCGAGGACACCATGGAAGGCCTGAAGGTCGTTGACGACCAGACCTTCACCGTCGAGCTCAGCCGCGCGGAGTCGGACTTCCCGCTCCGCCTGGGTTACACGGCGTTCTACCCGCTTCCGCAGGCCGCATTCGATGACCCGAAGGCCTTCGGCGAGATGCCGGCAGGAAACGGCCCCTACAAGTTGGCCGAAGGCGGTTGGAAGCACAACGTTTCGATCGAACTGGTTCCCAATGAGGACTACTCCGGGCCCCGCGAACCGGCCAACGGTGGCGTGACGTTCAAGATCTACAGCAACTTCGACGCCGCCTACACGGACCTGCTGGCCGACAACCTCGACGTGCTGGACCAGATCCCGCCAAGCGCCCTGCAAAACTACAAGGGCGACCTGGGTGACCGTTGGGTCAACCAGGCCTATGCCGGCAACGCCACGATGGTGATCCCGAGCTACCTGCCCGAGTTCAAGGGCGAAGCCGGCCAGATGCGCCGCCAGGCCATCTCGATGGCCATCGACCGCCAGCAGATCATCGACAACATCTTCTTCGGCGGCAAGGAAGTTGCCAAGGAATTCACCTCACCGGTGCTCGATGGCTACTCCGATTCCCTGGCGGGCAACGAAGTGCTGACCTTTGACGCAGCCAAGGCGAAGGACCTGTGGGAGAAGGCTGAGAAGATCAAGCCGTGGCCCGCAGGCAAGGCCTTCACCATCACCTCGAACATCGATGGTGCCGGCAACAAGGAATACATCACGGCCATGGCCAACCAGATTTCCAACACCTTGCCGATCAAGGCGGAACTGAACCCGATCCCGACGTTCAAGGAAATGCGTACGCTGGTCGGGGACAAGAAGCTCACCGGTGCATCACGTGCCGGCTGGCAGGCCGACTACCCGTCGCTGTACAACTTCCTCGGCCCGCTCTACGGCACCGGGGCAGGATCCAACGACGGCGACTACTCGAACCCCGCGTTCGACAAGAAGCTGGCCGAAGGCCTTGCCGCCACCTCCGTCGAGGAAGGCAACAAGATCTTCAACGAGTCCCAGGAGATCCTGCTCAAGGACCTGCCGGTTGTGCCGCTGTGGTACCAGGCAGTCCAGGGCGGCTGGAGCAACAACGTCTCCGACGTGAAGTTCGGTTGGAACGGTGTTCCGGTTTACAACACCGTTGTCGGTAAGTAAACCGTCCTACCGATTGATCTGACATGCGAGAAAGGGGGACCCCACCACGGGTCCCCCTTCCTTGCGTGATTAGGGCAACGAACCGTTCCCGACTCCCCACACTTCCTCACAAGGAGTAGTCCCTTGATCACTTCGATCACACCAACGACACCCACGGTGGCAGTTCCATGATCATGTTTACCCTCAAGAGAATCCTGCAACTGATTCCCGTGTTCTTCGGGGCCACGCTGCTGGTTTACTTCTTGGTCTTCGCCACCCCGGGCGACCCCATCGCCGCGCTCTCCGGCGG
>JAUNVO010000018.1:7721-25086 GCA_030540695.1 Micrococcaceae bacterium
GTCTTCGCCGGACTGCGCAAGGGCAAGATCTTCGATTCGACCGTGCTGGTCGCCTCGCTGCTGGTCATCGCGGTTCCCACCTTCGTCCTGGGCTTCGTGCTCCAGTTCGTGGTCGGCGTCAAACTCGGTTGGGCCAAGCCCACGGTGAGCTCCGGCGCACCCTGGGGGGACTTGATACTCCCGGCCATCGTGCTGGGGCTTGTCTCCCTGGCCTATGTGATCCGCCTGACCCGTACCTCCATCATCGAGAACAAGCAGGCCGACTACGTCCGGACGGCCACCGCCAAGGGACTGAGCCGCCGACGCGTCGTCGTGGTGCACATTCTGCGCAACTCGCTGATTCCCGTGGTGACCTTCCTGGGCGCCGATCTGGGAGCCCTGATGGGCGGCGCGATCGTCACCGAGGGCATCTTCAACGTCCCCGGTATCGGAAACCTGCTCTACCAAGCAATACTCAAGGGCGAAAGCGCAACGATCGTCGCCGTCGTCAGCGTGCTCGTGCTTGTCTTTGTCCTCGCTAACCTCGTCGTTGATTTGCTCTACGCGTGGCTTGACCCAAGGATTCGCCTTGCCTGATAACCCAACTCCAGAAATCATTGAGCCCAACGAACCCGCCCCGCGCATCCGTGCGGGAAAGGTCTCGCACCGGCGGATCGAACACTTTGTAGCCCCGCTGGAGGAGACTCCGCTGCAGACGGTGGACAAGGTCGATGAGACCTCGGCCCCGCTGAGCATGTGGGCCCAGGCCTGGCGCTCGCTACGCACGCAACCGCTGTTCATCATCTCCGCCCTGCTGATCATCCTGGTCATCGTGGTTGCCGCATTCCCGGGCCTGTTCACGCAGACCAGCCCCACGGCCTGCAACCTGGAATTCGCCCGCAAGGGGCCGATGGACGGGCACCCGCTGGGCTTCACCTTCCAGGGGTGCGATATCTACGCGCGGATCATGCACGGGGCGCAGGCCTCGGTGCTGGTCGGATTGTTCACCACCATCGGGGTGATCATCATTGGCGGCACCTTCGGTGCGCTGGCCGGATACTACGGTGGCTGGCTCGACGCGGTCCTCGCACGCCTGACCGACATCTTCTTCGCCCTGCCGCTGATCCTGGGTGCCATCATCATCATGCAGCTGCCGGCGTTCCGCGATAACAAGAGCATCTGGACCGTCATCATCACCTTGACGATCTTCGGCTGGCCGCAGATGGCGCGCATCACCCGCGGCTCGGTCATCGAGGCGAAGAGCTCGGACTACGTCATGGCCTCGCGATCCCTGGGCCTGTCCAAGTTCAAGACCCTGGTCAAGCACGTGGTGCCCAACTCGCTCGCGCCGGTCATCGTGATCGCCACCATTTCCCTGGGTATCTTCATCGTTGCCGAGGCGACGCTGTCCTTCCTGGGTGTCGGCCTGCCCCCGAGCATCATGAGTTGGGGCAACGATATCTCCGATGCCCAGATTTCGTTGCGCAACAACCCCGGAATCCTCATGTGGCCCGCGCTGGCACTGTCCATCACGGTCTTGAGCTTCATCATGCTCGGTGACGCGGTGCGCGACGCACTGGACCCCAAGACACGGAAGGGATAGCACCATGAGTGAACCATTGAAGGGACCATCCGTGAGCGAATCAACGCACGAAGACCGTCCGCTGCTTGAAATCAAGGACCTGGCGATCACGTTTGCCACCCCCGAGGGTCCGGTCCACGCGGTGCGCAACGGCCGGTTGACCGTGATGCCCGGGGAAACCGTGGCCATCGTGGGGGAGTCGGGTTCCGGCAAGTCCACCACGGCGCTTGCCGCCATCGGGCTGCTGCCCGGCAACGGCAAGGTCACCGGCGGCCAGATCATTTTCGACGGCGAGGACATCACACACCCCACCCAGAAACGGATCATCGAGCTGCGCGGCAGTTCCATCGGCATGGTCCCGCAGGACCCGATGTCCAACCTGAACCCGGTGTGGAAGATCGGGTTCCAGGTCAAGGAGACGCTCAAGGCCAACGGCCTGGCCGGAAGCAATTCCAAGGAGCGCGTGGCGGAGGTCCTGTCCGAGGCCGGGCTTCCCGACGCGGCAGTGCGTGCGGGGCAGTACCCGCACGAATTCTCCGGCGGCATGCGCCAGCGTGCGCTGATCGCCATCGGGCTGGCCTGCCGCCCACGCCTGTTGATCGCCGACGAGCCGACCAGCGCACTGGATGTCACGGTGCAGCAGCAGATCCTGGACCACCTGGACACCATGACCAGTGAACTGGGCACCGCGGTGCTGCTGATCACCCACGACCTGGGGCTCGCCGCAGAGCGTGCGGAGAAGATCGTGGTCATGTACAAGGGGCAGGTTGTCGAGGCCGGACCGGCGCTAGAGATCCTGCGGAACCCCCGCCACCCCTACACGCAGCGACTGGTCGCCGCGGCGCCGTCCCTGGCCTCCAAGCGCCTGCAGTCGCAGCCGACCGAGGTTGCCGAGGATGCCAACGCGGTCACCAAGGCCGAGCCGGCGCCCGCAGGGGACGCGATCCTGAAGATCAAGGACCTGACCAAGGTCTTCAAGATCCGCAAGGGCCTTGGACGCAGCGTGGACTTCACCGCGGTGGACAACGTGTCCTTCGATGTCAAGCGCGGCACCACCACGGCGATCGTGGGGGAGTCCGGCTCGGGCAAGTCCACGGTCGCGCAGATGGTGCTGAGCCTGCTGGAACCCACCTCCGGGTTCATCACCTTCGACGGACAGGTGATGACCGACCGCAGCGAACGCGAGCTGTTCAAGTTCCGCCGCCGGGTGCAACCGATCTTCCAGGACCCCTATGGCTCCCTGGATCCGATGTACAGCATCTACCGCACCATCGAGGAGCCGCTGCGCATCCACGGGATCGGGGATTCCAAATCACGGCAGAACCGTGTGAAGGAACTGCTGGAACACGTCCAGATGCCCGCCTCCACCATGCACCGGTTCCCCAACGAGCTCTCCGGTGGACAGCGCCAGCGCATCGCGATCGCGCGTGCCCTGGCGTTGAACCCGGAAGTGATCATTTGCGACGAGGCGGTCTCCGCCCTGGACGTGTTGGTTCAGGCGCAGATCCTGAACCTGCTCAACAAGTTGCAGGAAGACTTGAACCTGACCTACCTGTTCATCACCCACGACCTCGCGGTGGTGCGCCAAATCGCCGATGACGTGTGCGTGATGCAGAATGGCCGGATCGTGGAGCATTCCACGACAGACTCGGTCTTCCACAACCCGCAGACCGAGTACACGGATAACCTGCTCAAGGCGATTCCCGGTGCAATACTGCTGATCTAGAAGACCGGTGCTTCCCCCCGGCAACACCGGGGGAGCCGCGACGGGGATGGGGCAAGCCACGGCTTGCCCCATCCCCGTCGCCCGTTAACGGCCCGTGCCGCGAAGATCTCGAGATGACTTTCGCTGCCGCGCCGGGAAGGCGCCGGGAAAGGCCGTCGCGCCGCTGGATGCCCAGGGGGCATGGGTACACCGGTGGAACGGTGCCTAGCGGATACCTTCACCGGTGCCAGAGCCATGCGGCTCGGCCACTGACCGACGCGGTGCACCAACGTGCGCGAGCGCGGGGTCCAAGGGAAAGCGCCGCTGAGGAAGATCGCCCGGAAAAAGATCATCGCCGAGGCCGGTGCGGCATCCGGCACCGCCCCTGCCGGAGTCCTGGCCACTTAAGCCCAATTGCTTGACATGGCAACCATCGAGATTGGGACGTGGCAGTGATTTTGCCGAACGAGTGAAACGCGCAGCCACGGCGCCCAAGCCGGTCGATGTTTTCAAACTGTTATAAAACCGCGGAAGCACGCAGTTCCTACCTGTGAGTAGTAATTGGCAAAACTCAATGTGAAGCAGATCCTTGATTTTTCGCGGTTGTTGAACGCATCGCATCCGGCGGCCCGTAATACGTGACTCGGGTCGCTGGTTGGTGTGCCCCGCGACACGGTAAATGTGAAGCGGTATTTTTATATCCAACCGGAGCAATCACCGCTATGGTTCTAAAGTGTGGGGCATCGCACACTGCATGGACCGCATTCGGGCGCAAGCCCGGTTACCTGAAGATCAAGCTAATTAGGAGGAGAAATGCGTGGTAAGCGTATTTCCAAGGCTGTTGCAGTTGGCGCTGCTCTCGCACTGGCACTGACGGCGTGCGCGCCGGGTGGCGGGGACGCCCCCAGCGAATCGGCCAAGACGTCGGAATCAAGCAGCGGAACAAACAGCGTCGAACCGGCGAACTCCGGCCTTGCGGACCTCGGTGACATCAAGACCCAGGATGCCGAGATCAAGGTCAGCGTCGGCGCCCCTGAGTTCATCGGTTACAACTCCAACACCCCGCAGACCTACTCCACGTACAACTCCGCCATCACGGACCGCGTACTTTCAGGTTTCTCGTACTTCGGGACCGATGGCGCGATCTACCCGAATGACGACCTCGTGGCCTACGAGAAGGTCAGCGACGACCCGCTGACCATCAAGTACACGATCAAGCCTGAGGCCAAATGGTCCGACGGAACCCCGATCACCGTGGCCGACGCAGTGCTGTCCTGGGCCACGCAGAACGCCAACCTGAAAAACGCCAAGGGCAAGCAGCTCTTTGACTCCGTGTCCGCCGATCTCGGCGACACCGTTCCCAAGGGCCCCGAAGGCGATGCGGACGGCAAGGAATTCACGGTCACCTTCAAGGATCCGGATCCGGACTGGCAGATCCAGTCGTGGATGGGTCTGCCGGCGCACGTCGTGGCCAAGCAGGGTGGCATGTCCACCACGGAACTGGTTGACGCGATCCGCGCCAATGACGCCAAGAAGGTCACCAAGGCCGCTGAGTTCTGGAACACCGGTTGGACCACCAAGCCCGGCGCCCTGCCGGATGCCGACCTGATTCCTTCCTCGGGTCCGTACAAGCTCAAGAGCTGGAGCGCAGGTCAGTCGGTGACCCTGGAAGCCAACGAGAACTACTACGGCACCCCGGCAGCCACCAAGACCCTGACCTTCCGCTTCATCGATGACGGCGCAATGGTCCAGGCCCTGCAGAACAAGGACCTCAACGTCATTGCCCCGCAGCCGACCGTTGACACCCTCTCACAGCTCGAAGCGCTCGGGGATGCGGTGAACATCCAGAAGGGTGACACCCTGACCTGGGAGCACCTGGACTTCAACTTCCGCGACAAGGCCGCCTTCAAGGATTCCCTGGAACTGCGCCAGGCCTTCGCCATGTGCGTTCCGCGCCAGGAGATCGTTGACAACCTGATCAAGCCGCTGAACCCGGAAGCCAAGGTGCTCAACGCACGCGAGGTCTTCCCGTTCCAGGAAAACTACGCAGCTGTCGTCGACGCTTCCTATGACGGACGCTACGACAATGTCGACATCGAGGGCGCCAAGAAGATCGTCGATGAGCAGAACGCCAAGGGCACCAAGGTGCGCATCGGCTACTCGGCACCGAACCCCCGTCGCACCGACGAGGTCGCGATGATCAAGTCCTCCTGTGACCAGGCAGGCTTCGAGGTCGTCGACGCCGGCGATCCGAAGTTCTTCGCCCCCGGCGGCACCCAGGAGCGCGGCGACTACGACGTGGCGCTGTTCGCTTGGGCGGGTTCGGGCCAGATCACCTCGGGCCAGAACATCTACGCCACCGGCAAGCCACAGAACTACGGCGAGTTCTCCAACAAGGAAGTCGACGCGGCCTGGACCACCTTGGCTTCGTCCTTAGACCCGGCCGTCCACCTGGAGCAGACCAAGAAGATCGAGAAGCTGCTGTGGGATGACCTCTTCGGCATCCCGCTGTTCGCACACCCGGGACTCTCGGCCTCCACGTCAGACATCCTGAACGTGCGTCACACCGCCACCCAGTCCCAGATTGTCTGGAACGCCGAGCAGTGGGTCCGCGCTGAGTAACTGCCCACCGGCAAAATCAGCGTCTTAGTGTGGGGCCCGGCAAACAAGCCGGGCCCCACACGCCCTTGTTACCACCCCTTCCAAGGGCGGGCCAAGACCGAAAGGTAAGTACCACGCAGTGCTGAAATTTATCCTCAAAAGGCTGGGAGCCTCACTCGGCATCCTTCTCGCCGCTTCGTTCCTGCTATATATACTGGTGATCAACTCGGGGGATCCCCTGGCGGACCTGCGCGAATCCATCGCCGACAACCGTGATTACCTGATGGCCCAACGCAGCGACTTCATGAACCTGGACCAACCGTGGTTTGAGCGCTACTGGACCTGGCTCGTGGGCGTGGGCGGCTGCTTCGCGCTTAAGTGCGACCTGGGCACCAACATCAACGGCATCGAGGTCAACGGCATGTTGGCCGCGGCGGCCGGTTCCACGATGCGCCTGGTTGTCCTGGCGACCGTGTTGGCCGCAATCTTCGGCATTGCCATCGGTGTGCTCTCGGCCATCCGCCAGTATTCGGGACTTGACTACGGCGTCACCTTCCTGACCTTCCTCTTCTTCTCGCTGCCGGTGTTCTGGGCAGCCGTGATGCTCAAGGAATACATGGCCATCGGCTACAACGACTGGATCAAGGATCCATCCTTCACCACAGTCCAAATCGTCGTTGTCGCCCTGCTATTCGGTTTCCTGATGCAGGTGTTCCTCGCCGGGAACCTTAGACGACGGCTGATCACCTTTGCCGTCTCGGCCGCGTTCGTCGGCGTCGTGATTCCGTACCTGCTGTGGCTGAACTTCTTCCGCTACCCCCAGCTGGGACCGGCCGCCATCGTGGTCCTGTCCCTCGCCGTGGCCTTGAGCGCAACGGCCATGTCGGTGGGCGTGCGCACCAAAAAGGTGCTCTACCCGGCACTGATCACCGTTGCGTTGGGTCTGGGCGTCTACTACGCGACCTTCTCGATGCTCAAGACCCCAACAACGTTGGTCTTGGTCATTGGGGCCATCCTGGCCGTGGTGATTCCCGGTGCCATCGGGTACTTCATGGGTGGACGCCTGCGCAAGGTCGCCATGAGCGTCAGCGCGGTGACCGGATTCGCTTTCGCCGGCCTGACGGTCGTCGACCACATCTTCCGCGCCTGGCCGGGGTTCCTGGGTCTCAAGCCCCGGCCCATCGGCACCATCGGCTCCCAGACCCCGAACTTCGGCGGGGACTTCTGGGAGGTCTTCCTGGACCGAGGAGCGCAGCTGCTGCTGCCCACCATCTTGTTGGCAGTCATCTCCCTGGCCTCGTATTCCCGCTATACCCGTTCCTCGATGCTTGAGGTTGGCCAGCAGGACTACATCCGCACGGCACGATCCAAGGGCCTGAACGAGCGCACCGTGATTTTCCGCCATGCCTTCCGTAACGCCTTGATCCCCATTGCCACCATCGCGGCCTTCGACTTCGCGGGCTTGATCGGCGGGGCAGTGATCACCGAGACGGTGTTTGGCTGGAAGGGCATGGGCGAAATGTTCAAGGTGGGTCTGACGGCGGTTGACCCCGCTCCGGTCATGGCATTCTTCCTGGTCACCGGCACGGCCGCGGTCGTCTTCAACATGCTGGCCGATATCTTCTACGCGCTTCTTGATCCGAGGATCCGGGTATGAGCAAGCACAAGGACAACGACGAGCTACGAGGTTCATCGAGCATGAATTCAGAAATCTCACCCAACGAGCAACAGCTCGTCTCCCTGGTCGAGGTCGAGGACGCGGAACTGGCCCGGAAAGAAAGCCAGTCCAAGAGCCAGGGCCAGTTGGTGCGCCGGCGGTTCCTGAACCACAAGGCCGCCATGATCTCCACGGTGATTCTGGTGGTCATCACGGTGACGGCATTCACCTCCATCGGTTTCGCCGGGATCCCCGGCTGGTGGGGCAAAAGCTACATGATGTCAGGCAGCGTCATCAACGGGGGAGCCCCAACGCTGAGCCTTTGGCCCACCTGGCTGGGCGGTAACGGGCTGGCCATCGGCGAGCACCCCTTCGGCCAGGACAACACCGGCAAGGACTACTTCGCCCTGGTGATGCGCGGGACCCAGAAATCGATCATCATCGCCGTGGTGGTTGGCGGGTTGTCCACCTTCATCGGTGCAATTATCGGTGCCCTGGCCGGCTACTTCCGCGGATGGATCGATGAGGTCCTGATGCGCCTGACCGACCTTTTCATCGTCATCCCGCTGTTGGTGCTTGCCGCCGTGCTGGGCCAGATGGCCGGTTCCTCGTCCAACTCCATCTTTGCCTTGGCGTTCGTGCTGGGGCTGCTGACCTGGACCGGGCTCGCCCGCCTGGTGCGAGGCGAGATCCTCTCGCTGCGCGAACGCGAATACGTCGCCGCCGCCCAGGCCATGGGATCGAAAACCAGCCGTGTGATCTTCAAGCATTTGCTGCCCAACACCATTGGTGTGATCGTGGTCAACGCGACCTTCGCCGTGGCCGGGGCGATCCTGCTTGAAACCTCGCTGAGCTTCCTGGGCTTCGGGGTCAAGGCACCGGAATCCTCCCTGGGCCTATTGATCAGCCAATACCAAAACGCATTCACCAACCGCCCGTGGCTCTTCTGGTGGCCCGGCATGATCATCGTGGCCATCGCCTTGAGCGTGAACTTCCTCGGTGACGGACTGCGCGATGCCTTCGATCCGCGCCAGACCAAGAAAACCAGGCGTCGCAAGAAGCAGGAAGAAGAACAGGCATGAGCATCTCAACACCGCTGCCAAGCGAAAATGCAACGGCGCTGAGCTTTGAAAACCTCAGTGTCTCCTTCGAAACCGAGTTTGCCGATGTGCACGCGGTCAAGGGCCTCTCCCTCGAGGTCTACCCGGGCGAGGTCGTGGCCCTGGTGGGTGAATCGGGGTCCGGCAAGTCAGTGACCTCGACCGCCGCCATCGGCCTGCTGCCATCGAACGCCTACATCACCGGCAAGGCCCTGGTGGGCGGCGTCAACGTGGTGGGACTGGCGGAGAGCAAGATGCGCAAGATGCGCGCGACGGACATCGCCATGGTGTTCCAGGAGCCGATGACCGCGCTGAACCCGGTACTGACCATCGAGCGCCAGCTCACCGAGTCACTGGAACTGCACGGACTGGCCTATGGCAAGGAGGCTGTCGCCAGGTCCATCGAGTTGCTGGAAATGGTCGGCATCCCCGAACCGCGCAAACGCATCAAGCAGTACCCTCACCAGTTCTCCGGCGGGCAACGCCAACGCATCGTCATCGCCATGGCGATCTCCTGCGACCCCAAGGTCATCATCGCCGATGAGCCGACCACCGCCCTGGACGTCACCGTGCAGGCCGAGATCCTGGATCTGCTGCGTGAACTCAAGGACAAGCTGAACACCGGCATCCTGCTGATCACCCACAACATGGGCGTCGTGGCGGATCTTGCCGACCGGGTTGCGGTGATGTTCCGCGGCACGCTGGTGGAGACCGGCACCGTGGACCAAGTGCTCAACCACCCCGAACACCCGTACACGCAGAAGCTGCTCGCCTCGGTGCCCCGGCTTGAAGCAATGGCCGATGCCGGCACCTGGATGCCGGCACCGCCGGACGTGGTGGACCCGAAGCGCGAACTGGTCCTGGAGGCCAGGAACCTAGTTCTGGAATATGACATGCGCGGGTCGAAGTTCCGTGCCGTCGATGACATCTCCTTCGAGCTTCCGCGCGGGGAGATCCTGGGCATCGTGGGCGAATCGGGATCGGGCAAGTCAACGGTCGCCAAGGCCGTGCTCGGGCTGCTGCCCGTTGCCTCCGGGGTGCTCGCGGTTCAGGGGACCAACCTTGCGGCGCTTCGGCCGAGGGCCGCGCGGGCGATCCGGGCAAAGATCGGGGTCATCTTCCAGGACCCGGCCGCGTCGCTGGACCCGCGCTTCCCGATCGGTGACTGCATCACCGAACCGATGGTGGTGCACAAGGTCGGCACCCGCGCCGAGCGGATCAAGCGCGCCGAGGAACTGCTTGAGGCGGTGCACCTGCCGCGTTCGGTGATCAACCGCTACCCGCACGAGCTTTCCGGGGGCCAACGCCAGCGCGTGTGCATTGCCCGTGCACTGACCCTGGACCCGGAACTGCTCATTGCCGATGAGCCGACCAGTGCGTTGGATGTCTCGGTGCAGGCGGCGGTGCTGGAAATGATCCAGGAACTGCAGGCCCGCTACGAGTTCGCGTGCCTGTTTGTCAGCCACGACCTGGCGGTTGTCGACATGCTGGCGCACAACGTGGTGGTCATGAAGGACGGCAAGTCGGTCGAGCAGGGGCGGGTCTCCGACGTATTGCACGCGCCGCAGCACGACTACACCCGACGGCTGCTGGCCGCGGCCCCGGTTCCGGAGCCCAACGAGCAGGCCCAACGCCGCGAGGCGCGCCGCGCTCTGCTGGCCACCCAGAACCCGGACAGCTGACAAATCCCGGGCAACGACAAAGGCCAAGAACCCGTTCACGGGTTCCTGGCCGTTGTCGTTGCCCCTCGACACGGGGCGGGATGCGCGTGGCTGGGGCTAGTTGAGCTCCATGACGTATTCCTTGACGACCGCGGCGCGGGCGTGGGAGAACTCGGCCGTCTCGTCAACGACCTTGAAACCGCGTCGTTCCAGGACCTTGATGGAGCCGATGTTGTCTTCCGGGACCCGGGCGTGCAACGGCCGTGCCTGGTACTCGGCCAGGAAGGCGTCCACGGCCGAGGTCGTGATGCCCTTGCCCCAGAAACGCCGGGCGATCCAGAAGGTGATCTCCGGGATGTCCTCGTGTTCGAAGACCAGGATGGAGCCGGCGACCTCGCCGTCGCTTTCGATGGTGCGCACCACGACCTTCGGGTCATTGGCGATCGAACCCCAGTGGTGGTCGAATACCCCGCGGTCCGCCGGGTTCCGGGCCGTGAAGGCCGCCATGAGGTTGGCTTCGGGGTCCTGCTGGTGTTCGAAGAACTGATCCAGGTCTTCGGGCTGCAAAGGCCGTAGCTGCACGGTCACTGCCTCTCTCGTTGTGATGGTCGTCTAATCCCTACCCTACCGGTGTAAACAACGCCGATGCCGCCATCTGGTTCAGCAGTTTGCGCAAACCAGCCTTTGAGGTGCGCGGGGAGTGGGCCGAATGGGCGGTGGAGTTCAGCAATCCGAACGCGGCGTGTGCCCGGAACCTGATGACGGCAGGGGTTTCGTGCGGGTGGATCCGGTGGAGTTGCTCGGTCCACAGGGCGATGTAGGCACGCTGGAGCTTGCGGACCAATTGCAGTTCCGCCGCGGGAAGGGTTTCCAGGTTCCGGTCCTGGACCTGGATGATGTCGGGCTTGGCCAGCGCAAAATCCACGTGGAAGGCGATGAGCGCCTTGAGCGTCTCTTCGGCGTCGCCGCCGGTCTTGGCGACCTTCTCCCCGCCGTCGAGCAGATCCTGGCTGACCCCGACCAGCAAGGCGGTGAGAACGGCGGGCTTGCCGGAAAAGTGCCGGTAGACGGCCGGTCCGCTGATGCCGCAGGCGGCTCCGAGGTCCTCGAGCGAGACCCCGGGGTAGCCATGGATGGCGAAAAGCCGCGTCGCCTCCGCCAAGAGGTCTTCGCGGCGCTGTGCTTTGGCGCGTTCGCGATCGGTTGCTGCCTGGTCCTTGCCGCTGCCCTTCACGCCGTGGTGCTCCTTCATGCCGATGGTCCGGAACGCCGGCGAAGGGCCGGCGGTGGCTATCCATCCTCGAAGGCTAGACAAGTGTGCGCTACGCCACTAGCCTCGAGTTCAGTTAATGATCACTAACAATACGTGGTCGCCGGACAAAGCCCAAGCGCGTTGCCATCGCATCGTGCACCGGTCTTGGCCCAACACCGGCATGGCGCACAACCCGCGTTCGTGGCCGTTGGCGACCGGCAAGCGTGCACCCACGCCCACCAACGAAAGGGGACCCGGGGATCATGATCAGCCTGGAACTCAACGAGGACTACCAAGAGCTCACCGCAACGGTTCGCGAGTTCGCCAACGAGGTCGTGGCCCCGGTCTCGGCCAAGCACGACGCCGAGCACTCCTTCCCCTATTCCGTCATGAAGCAGATGGGGGAGCTGGGCCTGTTCGGCCTGCCCTTCAGCGAGGACTTCGGCGGGATGGGAGGGGACTACTTCGCCTTGGCCCTGGCCATCGAGGAGCTCGCCCGCGTTGACCAGTCGGTGGCCATCACCCTGGAGGCCGGAGTCGGCCTGGGCGCCATGCCGATCTACCGCTTTGGCAACCAGGCACAGAAGGAGCGCTGGCTTCCGGCGTTGTGCGCCGGCACCGAGCTGGCCGGTTTCGGCCTGACCGAGTCAGGTGCCGGTTCCGACGCCGGCGGCAGCGCAACCACCGCCACCTTGAAGGATGGCTCCTGGGTGATCAACGGGGCCAAGGAATTCATCACCAACAGCGGCACCGACATCTCCACACTCGTCACCGTCACCGCCGTCACCGGAACCCACCAGCGCAACGACGGGTCCACCGCCAAGGAAATCTCCACGTTCCTGGTGCCCCGCGGCACCCCCGGGTACAGCGTCGAGCCCGCCTACGACAAGGTCGGCTGGCGTGCCTCGGATACCCACCCGCTGCGCTTCGAGGATGCCACGGTGCCCGGGGAAAACCTGCTGGGGGAGCGGGGGCGCGGATACGCGAACTTCCTGCAGATCCTCGACGAGGGACGGATCGCCATTGCGGCGCTGGGCACCGGCGCAGCCCAGGGCTGCCTGGATGAGGCAACGGCCTACGCCAAGACCCGCACCACCTTTGGCCGCACCATTGGTTCGAACCAGGGGATCTCCTTCAAGCTGGCCCGCATGGCGGCCCGGGTCCATACCTCGCGCCTGGCCTATTACTCGGCGGCCTCGAGGATGCTTGCCGGCAAGGACTTCAAGACCGAGGCCGCCATCGCCAAGCTGGTTGCCGGCGAAGCGGCCATGGACAACGCACGCGATGCCACACAGATCTTCGGCGGCTACGGATTCATGAACGAGACACTGGTGGCCCGGCACTACCGGGACTCGAAGATCCTGGAAATCGGGGAAGGCACCACCGAGGTGCAGTTGCTGCTGATCGCCCGATCGCTGGGACTCTAGGCATGGGTTGCTGCCGGTGGGCGGGGAAAGTTTGTAGGATACGGGAACAAGGACCGTTGGGGTCCGGGCGATCCGCCACGGGCCCAGCGCCCGGACGCGGTGGGCCGGGACCCAGGAAGCCGGAACGAGCAGCAGGGGATGAGTGAGAACCATGGCGGAGAACGACGATGTACGTGAGGTCCACCAACGGGGTCTGTACTTCGATGAATTGGATGCCGGGGCGGTCTACATCCACTCGCCCGGGCGCACCATGACCGAGGCAGACAACGTCCTGTTCACCACGCTGAGCATGAACACCCAGGCCTTGCACCTGGATGCCGCCTTCGCCGCGACGCAGCCCTTCGGCCGCCGGGTGATGAACTCGATGTTCACCCTGGCCACCATGGTCGGGCAATCGGTCTCGCAGCTGACCCAGGGAACGTTGATGGGACAGCTTGGCCTGACCGACGTCGGATTCCCGCACCCGCTGTTCCCGGGAGACACGCTTTACACGCAGACCCGCATCGTGGACCTGCGCCCCTCGAACTCCCGTCCGGGGCTCGGGGTGGCCACCTTTGCCCACGTGGGCAAGAACCAGGACGGCATCACGGTGGCGGAGGCGACGCGCGTGTGCCTGATGTTCACCCGCGAAGCGCACCAGAAGCACCACGAGGCCAACTACGGCACCGACGACTGGGTCTAGGCGGGCCCGGGGAGAAACCGATTGCCCACGCCGGGCCGGTGACATCGGCTTGAACCGACAAGCAGGCATTTGACGTTCCCCGGAAGATGGATTCGGTGTGCCCGTTTGGATTCTGCGGCACATTGGGTCGGCACAGCAAGAGCGGACATAATGGTCAGGTGAACATCGCGCAGCATTCGACCCCGCACCCCGCCCCGGCAAAGGCCACGGTGTTCGTTCCGCCAACCCCCGGGTCCCTCCGGCGGATCACGCTGATCGGTTCCACCGGATCCATCGGCACCCAGGCCCTGGAGGTCATCGCCGCGGCACCGGAGCGCTTCACGGTCGCCGCACTTTCCGGCGGGCACAACCTCGGCCTGCTGGCCACCCAGGCAGTTGCCACGCGCGCGGGCGCCGTGGGCTGCGCGGATCCCGATGTCGATGCACTGGCTGCGGCGATCCGTGCCGCTGCCGAGGCCGCGGGTGTGCGCGGCTATGACCCGCAACTCTTCGCCGGGCCCACGGCGGCCACCGCCATCGCCGGCTTCGAAGGGGCCGACGTGGTGCTCAACGGCATCACCGGGTCCATCGGGCTGGCGCCGACCCTGGCGGCGCTGAATGCCGGGCACCTGCTGGCACTTGCCAACAAGGAGTCCTTGATCGTCGGTGGGGAACTGGTCAAGGCCGCCGCCGCGCCGGGGCAACTTGTCCCGGTGGATTCCGAGCACTCGGCCCTGGCCCAGGCGCTGCGCGCCGGTACCCCCGAGGAAGTGAACAAGCTGATCGTTACCGCCTCGGGCGGGCCCTTCCGGGGCTGGAGCCGCGAATCATTGGCCGATGTCACCCCGGCCCAGGCGTTGGCGCACCCCACCTGGGCGATGGGCAAGGTGGTGACCACCAACTCGGCGACCATGGTCAACAAGGCGCTGGAGGTCATCGAGGCACACCTGCTCTTCGACATCCCGCTGGAGCGCATCGAGGCGGTGGTGCACCCCCAGTCGGTGGTCCATTCGATGGTCGAGTTCATCGACGGGTCCACCATCGCCCAGGCCTCACCGCCGGACATGGCCCTTCCCATCGCGCTGGGCATGGGGTGGCCGCACCGGGTTCCCGGGGCTGCGGCACCCTGCGACTGGAGCGGCGCAGCGTCCTGGACCTTTGAACCGCTGGACACCCGTGCCTTCCCGGCGATCGAGCTCGCCAAGGAGGCCGCGGGGACCTCGCCCACCCACATGGCCGTGTACAACGCGGTGAACGAGGAAGCCGTGAGCGCTTTCCACGCCGGGTCCATCCGCTTCACCGACATCGTCGAGACCATCGAGGCCATCCTGGATGTTTACACCCCCGGCACCGCCGGGCTGGACCTGGAAACGGTGCTGGCAGCCGAGGACTGGGCACGAATCGCCGCCGCCAAACGTTTGGAATCACTGTGAGCATCCTTCTTTTCATCCTCGGGGTCCTGATCATGGTGATCGCCGTCGGCGTGTCCATCGGACTGCACGAGGTCGGCCACCTTCTCCCGGCCAAGGCCTTTGGCGTGCGCGTTCCCCAGTACATGATCGGCTTCGGCAAGACCATCTGGTCCTTCAGGCGGGGGGACACCGAATACGGGTTCAAGGCGATCCCGCTCGGTGGCTACATCTCCATGATCGGGATGTACCCGCCGGCGAAGCAGAAGGGCCTGGTGGGTGCCACCGACGCCCCGGTGCTGCGCAAGTCCTCCACCGGGATGTTCCAGCAGATGGCCGACGAGGCCCGGCACATGGCCGCCGAACAGCTCCAAGAGGGCGATGACAACCGCCTGTTCTACAAGCTGCCGGTGATCAAGCGGATCATCATCATGCTTGGCGGGCCGATCATGAACCTGCTCATCGGCATCGTGATGATCGGCATCGTCACCGTCGGCTTCGGGCTTCCCACCCAGACCAGCACCGTGGCCGATGTCTACAAGTGCGTGGTGCCGCTGGGCCAGGAGGCCAACCGCGACTCCTCGGTGAACGACGGTTGCCTGCCCTCGGACGTGGCCGGTCCCGCCTACGCCGCGGGGCTGCGCCCCGGGGACGTGATCACCTCCTTCGACGGGGCACCGGTGGGCGAAACCGACTGGGCCGCGTTGACCGCCTCGATCCGCTCCCACGCCGGGGAATCCGTGGCGCTGGGGTACGAGCGCGACGGCGTCGCACACTCCACCACCATCACCCCATACAAGACCGAGCGTCCGATGGTCAACGAGCAGGGCCAGCTGATCACCGATTCCTCCGGGGCCACCAAAACCCAGGAGGTCGGGTTCATCGGCATGGGTTCGAAGGTGAGCAATGTGTCCCAGCCGGTGTCCGCTGTCTTGCCCGCGGTGGGCCAACAGCTCACCGGGGTCGCCAAGGTGGTCATCGACCTGCCCGCCCGTGTCGCCGCCGTGGGCAGGGCCGCCTTCACCGACGCCCCGCGTGATCCCAACGGGCCGATCTCCGTGGTGGGCGTGGGCCGCATCGCCGGGGAGATCAGTGCGATGGAGCAGATCGGCGTGGTGGACAAGGCCGCCTCGCTGGTGTCGCTGGTCGGCGGTCTGAACATCGCCCTGTTCGTCTTCAACCTGATCCCGCTGCTTCCCCTCGATGGCGGGCACATCATCGGCGCGCTCTACGAATCAATACGCCGATTCTTCTCCAAGCTGCTGCGCCGTCCCGATCCGGGGCCGGTGGACATCGCCAAGATGCTGCCGCTGACCTACGTGGTTTTCGTCGGGATGCTGGTCATGGGTGCGGTGCTGGTCTACGCGGACATCGTCAAGCCGGTGTCGATCTTCGGTTGACCGGCAGGGCCGGGGGACCGCCGGAGGGGGCAGGCAACGCCTTTGGCCCCGGAACCCATTAGGCTGTTGCCCATGAGTGTTTTTGCCGTTGAATACGTATACGTTGCCGATACCGAGTCCGTCCGCGACGAGCATCGCCCCGCACACCGGGAATTCCTGGCCAGCATGGGCGCCGATTCCGATGGAATCGCCTTGGTTGCCTCCGGCCCCTATGTCGATGGCTCCGGCGCCTTGCTGCTGATTGCGGCCCCGAGCCAGGCCGCCCTGGCGGAGCGATTGGCACGGGATCCGTTCGCCGTCAACGGGACCATTGCCGTGCTGCGGATGACCGAATGGAGCCCCGTCACCGGTGAACTCGCTCACCATGCCTAACCAGCACCGAAGCGTGATCACGGCGTTGCCGCGGCCGGTGTCGGTGCGTGCGGCTTCGCCCTGCGAGATCACCACCCGTCAAGGTGGCGCGCAGGGGTGATAATGGAATCAGCTTGAACACCAAACACCACGGAGGAAATCTTGACCTCGATCCCGGTCAGTCTCGGCATGCCACAGGCTCCGCCACCGGTTCTTGCCCCGCGCCGCAAGACCCGCCAAATCAAGGTGGGTTCGGTCGGTGTAGGCTCCGAGAGCCCCATCAGCATCCAGTCGATGACGACCACCCCGACGACGGACATCAACGCGACGTTGCAGCAGATCGCCGAACTCACGGCCACCGGCTGCGACATCGTGCGTGTTGCCTGCCCCGCGACCGAGGACGCGCTGGCACTGCCGATCATCGCGAAGAAGTCGCAGATCCCGGTGATCGCCGACATCCACTTCCAGCCCAAGTATGTCTTCGCCGCGATCGATGCCGGTTGCGCCGCCGTCCGGGTGAACCCGGGCAACATCCGCAAGTTCGATGACCAGGTCAAGCAGATCGCCGAGGCCGCCAAGG
>JAUNVO010000288.1 GCA_030540695.1 Micrococcaceae bacterium
CCCGTAGATGGTGGAGCGCGGGGCCTGGAGGAGGGCGGCGATGCGTTGGACCGTATGGGTCCCCGCGTCGTAGAGCTGCTGGGCGTGGTGGGCCTGGTCGGGGGTGAGCTTCGGGCGTCTTCCTCCTGTTCGCCCGCGGGCACGGGCCGCGGCGAGTCCGACGCGGGTGTTGGCGACGATGAGTTCTCGTTGGAGTTGGGCGAAGACGGAGAGCATTCCAAACATCGTACGTCCTTCCGCGGTTGTCATTACCCAGGAACTCCAGTCCCAGCTGGCCGCGCACCGCATTCCGCGCGAAAAGATCTTCGCCGAGAAGGTCTCCAGCCGCGTGCGGGTCCGCCCGAAGTTCGAAGCCGCGCTGGAGGCAGCCCGGCAGATCAAGGCACACGCCCCGCACTGCCGGGTCATCTTCACCGTCTACGAGATGAAGCGGCTCGGGAGGGATTCCGCCGAGCTGACCGCGCTGGCTGATCACCTCACCGCGCACGGCATCGCCCTGGAAATGCTCGCCGGGCCGCTCACCGGGATCTACGACCCTACCGGCACAGGCCGGGTGCTGTTCGCGTTCTTCGCCGCGATGGCCGAAACCGAACGCGAGAACATCCGCGAAGCCACCCTCGAAGGCCTCAATGCGGCCGCCCGCAAGGGAAACCACGGTGGACGCCCACCGGTCATCACCGACGACATGCTGCACACCGTGCTGCGCCGTCGCGCGAACGGTGAGTCCCTCGAGGACATTCGGCTCGACCTGATCATCCCCACCGGTAAACGCAAAGGCCGCAACCCCAGCCTGGCCAGCATCTACCGGGCGCTCAACGAGCACGAGAAACGCCAGGCCCACCCCGAAGCCGCTGGCCAGGCCCACACCGACTTCGCCACGCTCCATCCGAGCACCGGACACGACTGAACGGCCCGGTTACCGTTCGTCAGCCATGTTCATATCCCCTTCAAATCCGCCCGATTTTCGGCGAGAACTACGGCGATCCCGTCCTGTACGAATGCTCCCGAACCATTGCCCCGGAGTTTCATTCAGCCCCAGGTTCTAGCGGTTCGCGGTGCAATGCATGCAGTGCACGCGCCACGGTAATGAGCTCCAGCCCTGGCCATACCCAATGACCACGCATAAGCGGAGCCAGGACTACAAACCAGACAGATTGTCGATCAACGGGGCACGCTTTGAGCGGAGAGCCGTACAGACGTCGGATATTTTACTTTTTCACAAGCCACCCCCTATGGTGCCGTTCAGCCCACCGCGGCAGCCTGCCGGACGCGTGGGGACTACCGCAAGGTGGTGTAACGAGGGCTGCGGCTCCCCTGGCGTTCCAAGGGTACAAAGAGCTTGTAGCGGTCGGATCGGTAAAGCGACACCGAATAGTCGACAAGGCCCTCGCCCACGAACGCGTACCGCGTGATGCGCAGGAGGGGGAAACCGACATCAACTTGGAGGAGCCTCGCGTGCTCGCTCGTCGCCGCGGCGCTCTCGATCTGGTCCTCCCCCCATTCAAGGATCAAGTTGTAGCGCTCGTGGAGTGACTGATACAGGGAGATCGGTGGCGGATCGTTGAGGAATCCCGGGACCAGGTCGCTGGGCAGGAAGTTCTCGTCCAGGCTCATGGGCTTTCCGTCGGCCAGCAGCAGGCGGCTGAAACGGATCACCGGTGCCCCTTCGTCGATTTCCATGTGCCGCGAGAGGGAACCGGATGCCGGGACTTCCTCGAAGCGGAGCACATGCGCGTCCGGGACCATTCCGCGTCGGACCATTTCCTCGCTATAGGAGTTCAACCGGACCTGCAGGTCGACCTTGGGATGGGCCACGAATGTTCCGACTCCGACGACCCTTTTCAGGACCTGGTCTTCCACCAGTGAGTCGATTGCCTGGCGCAGCGTTTTGCGGGCGACATTGAACGTCTCAGCAAGTTCCCGCTCCGGTGGCAGCCGGTAGCCGGGCTGGCAGATGTTTCTGGCGTGGTTGCGAAGGATTTCGCGGATCTGTCGGTACTTGCTCACCGGGGACGTCGGATCGATCATTCCCTTGACATCCGGTTGGGGTGCGTAGGATTTCATCTATTGTTCCCTCGTCATTGGCCCGGCGCGTATGCCCCGTGGTTCTATTCTCGCCCACCCGGGCACTGGCACAAACGCGAAAAGCGGTGTCTTGATCCCCGTGAGGGGAAAAAGACACCGCTTTCGATGCTTCACCTACTGGTGTTTAACCAGGATCAGTGGGCGTGGTTGCCGCGGCTGAACTCGTAGACCCAGCCAACCAGGGCGATGATCGTGAGCCCGGCGCCGATGTACAGGACCCAGAACCCGAGTGCCAAACCGGCGAAGCCGATCGCTGCACCCGATGCCAGGACCAGCGGCCACCAGCTCCACGGTGCAAACAAGCCGATGGCGCCCGCATTCTCGTGGATGTCGCCGTCAACGCGGTCCTCGGGACGGGGCCCGACTCGCTTGGAGGTGTGTAGCAGGTACCATCCGACCATGAACGACATGCCTGCAAGCAGGAACATCGCCAGGAAGCCGACGGGCTCCTGCCACTCGACCATGAAACCGTAAACGATTCCTACCGGCGTGAAAAAGAAAACTCCGCCGAGAAAGAGCCAAGATTCTACTTTCATCTCTACTTATCCTTCTGGTCTGCCGGGCCGAAGATCTTGGCCACCGGGGTTTCCGGGGTCGAGCGCGAGCTCAGTTCCGGATGGTGGAGGTCAAGAGCCGGGCGTTCGGAGCGAATGCGCGGGATGGAGTGGAAGTTGTGGCGTGGTGGTGGGCAAGACGTTGCCCACTCCAGTGACGCGCCGAAGCCCCACGGATCATCTACCGTGACCTTCTTGCCGTGGCGATGCGTGATCCAGACGTTCCAGAAGAACGGGATCATTGAAACGCCAAGGATGAAGGCGAAGACGGTGGAGAACTGGTTCATGGTGGTGAACCCGTCTTCGGGCATGTAGTCCGCGTAACGACGCGGCATGCCGATGACGCCCAGCCAGTGCTGGATCAGGAAGGTGCCGTGGAAGCCGACGAACAACAACCAGAAGTGGATCTTGCCAAGGCGCTCGTTGAGCATCTTGCCCGTCCACTTCGGCCACCAGAAGTAGAAGCCGGCGAACATGGCGAAGACCACGGTGCCGAAGACCACGTAGTGGAAGTGTGCCACCACGAAGTAGGTGTCGGTCA
>JAUNVO010000019.1 GCA_030540695.1 Micrococcaceae bacterium
GCGGGGATTGGTTCCATCCTAGAACGCTTCGCCGTCCAGCGACATTCCCCCATAACATGTGTGTCCAACGCGACGTCATTCGGCGGCACAGAGCACCTCGGCCTCGTCTGCCCAAAGTGCCATCCGGCGGATCGCCGCCGCTCCCTCCTGCCTGGGAACATGAGCCCGGGCACCCATCTTTACGGTCATTCCAGCCCCCGGGCCGGCGCAAGGCGGCTCCGATTGCCGGGCACTGCCGCCTTCCAGGTTTCCCGGGCATGGACAATGGAGGGATGCAGACATTTCGTGAAGTTCTCCGGGCGGTTCCCTCGGTCGCAGGGCAGGCCCCCGATTTCGATTGGCCCTCGGCACCGGCAACACCGCACGAGTTGTTCATGGCCTGGTTCCGCCACGCACTGGCGGCCGGGGTCCCCGAAGCGCACGCCACGACGCTCTCCACGGTCGATGGGCACGGAGCCCCCGATGCACGCATGGTGATCCTCAAGGACGTGAGCGACGAGGGCAACTTCGCATTCGCGACGAGCGACGAGTCCGCCAAGGCACAGCAGCTGGCGGGAAACCCCCACTGCGCCCTCACGCTGTTCTGGAGTCCGGTCGCACGCTCGATCCGCGTGCGTGGGACCGCCCACCGCGCCTCGGCCGCCGAGTCGTCCGCCGATTTCCGCGCCCGCCACCCGTTGGCCCGGGCGGTCGCGTTGACCGGGGCGCAAAGCTCCGTCGTTGCCGACCAGGCGGCCCGTCGCGACGCGATTGCGCGTGCCGAGTCCGCCGTGCGCGAGGACGCAACGATCGTTTCGCCGCTGTGGTCGGTATGGAGCGTGGTGCCGGAGTCCGTGGAATTCTGGCAGGGAGATCCGGGCCGGGACCATCACCGTCTTCGCTATCTGCGCACCGGGCCGGGCTGGGAGCTGCAGCGCCTGGCGTGCTGAAGCGGGAAGTTCCACCAACAAGCCGACAACGTGAGAGCAGTTTCCCGCGCCCGTGGGCGGGTGGGGATCAGCCCGAACCCTTCAGTGCGGCCAGGAAGCGTTTCTCGAACACCTCTGCCGTGCTGCGCACGTAGGTGCTGGTGAGGTGGGATTCATCCATGTAGATCAGCACGTTGCCCACCACCGGGCTGCACATCTGGTCGGGGCACAGCTGGTCGGTCATGTCCATCGTGGAGAAGTTGCTCCCCCACGCGCCGCTGGAGACGATCGGGTCAAGCGGGGACTTCGTGGCCATCAGCTTTGACACCGGCTTGGAACATGCCTCGGCGTCAGCCCCATACCGATCGACGCATTCCGGAGCCGGGTTGGTGAAGCGCGGGGTGTCGCGCATGGCGATGACCGGGATCCCGGCGTCGAGCATGGGCTGGATCCCCGCACGGTAGTCGGGAACGATGTGCTCCTGCTCCGCGGGGGTGCGTCCGTCCTCGTCCTTGCCCAGGGCGGTGAAGGTGCCCACGGTGAGCACCGCATCGGGCGAGTGGTCCAGCACGTAGGCCCCGGCGGCTTGGTTGAAGTCCCCGCATTCATCCCCGCGGGTCGGTGAGGGTCCCCCGAAGCGGCAGGCGGGCCGGGTCAGCAGGATCCACTGCCAGTCGTGCTTTTCTGCCATCAGGTCCACCGCTCCGCTCCAGTGCTGGGCATGCGAATCCCCCAGCAACACGATGGTTTTCTCCGCATCCGGGTTTCCGCCCTGCTGGCAGTATTCGATGTCGCCCGATTCCGGGGCCCAGGCCCCGGCGCAGTCATCACCGAAGTTCGACCACTCGTCATCGAGCTTGCTGGTCAGCGGGATCGGAACGGCGGCGGCATCTGGAACATGGGCGAAGGAGGGGTCGAGGATTGCGGCTCCCGGATTATCGATCCCGGCCTGCGCTGCCGCCCGGGTTTCCTCTGCGGAGACCCGGTGTTCCCAGCCGCCCAGGGGCACCAGCACCAGCGCGAGCAGCACGGCGATGCTCAACCCCACGCGGCGGCGCTTGGCCGAGAGCCACTGCCACGAACGCATCGGGGATTCCACGATCTTGGTGGTGGCCCAGGCCAACAGCAGGGAGAGCAACATCAATCCCAGGCCGGTGGTGAAGGAGATGGACTTGCCACCGGTTTCCACCAGGAAGAAGATCATCACCGGCCAGTGCCACAGGTACAGCGCGTAGGAAACATCGCCGAGTTTCACCAGGGGGCGAAGCGCGAGCACGCGTTGGACCCCGAAGTTGTTCGGCGGCGCCATGAGGATGAACGCGGCGGCCAGGGTGGGCCACAGCGCCAGATAGCCGGGAAATTGGTGTTCGACCTGCAGCACCATGCCGCAGGAGACGATGGCGGCCAGCCCCACCCAGCCCAGGGGCACGGTCAGGGCTGCGGGCAGTTTCGCCAGCAACGGCAAATAGACGGCAACCAGCGACCCGAGGGCGAATTCCCAAAGCCTGGCGCCGGTATCGAAGTATGCCCATTGTTGCGCGGTCGCGGTGATGTGGATCGAGTAGGCCAACGATCCGATGAAGACGGCCCCGAAGAGGAGGCCCATGGTCCCGCGGTAGCCCAGGGCGGGGAACCTGGTGGCCAGTGCCTTCCAGAGCAGCACGCCAACGGCCAACAGCAGCGGCCAGAGGATGAAGATCTGTCCCTGGATGGACAATGACCAGAAGTGCTGTAGAGGGCTGGCGGTGGCGTGGTCGGTGGCGTAGTAGTCGACCGAGTCCCTGGCCAGCTGCCAGTTTTGCCGGTAGAAGAGGCTCGCGGAGGTTTGCTCCATGATCGAGCTCCACCGTGCCTTGGGCAAAAATGCAATGCTTGCCCCGATGACCGCCACCAAAACCAGGACGGCCGCGGGAAGCAGCCGACGAAAGACATTGAGCCAATAGGAGAGCAATGCCAACGGCCTGGAAGTCTCCACCTTGCGGATGAAGGCACCGGTGAGGAAGAAAGCCGAGAGCATCAAAAAGACGTCCACGCCGCCGGAGACCCGGCCAAACCAGACGTGGTAGACCATCACCAGCACCACCGCCAGGGCGCGCAGGCCCTGGAGCTCGGGCCTGAAGCCGGAGGCAGGCTTGTTGGCGCCTGCCGGCTTGCTCCGTGCCACTGGGGCAGGGGCTGGCGAGTGGATCGACATCTGCACTTCCTGAAATTTTTGCCGTGGGTGGGCGCGTTGAATATTGCCCAAGAGATACAAGCTTAGCAAACGCCGTTATGGTTTCGTTATTGACGCCGGTTGCGACCCCACGGCCCAACGCCAAGCGCCGCCGGCGTTCCGCTCCCGACTCCGCCAAGGAGTGGGGTGCGAAATGCCGGCGGCGCCGGATCCTGCGCTCGTGCGTTGTGCCGCTTTAGTGGCTGTGTCCCGCGTGGGAGTCGGCTTCGGCCTCGGGCTTCTCGGCGACCAGTGTTTCGGTGGTCAGCACCAGGGCAGCGATCGATGCAGCGTTGCGCAGCGCCGAACGGGTGACCTTGACCGGGTCGATGACTCCGGCCTCGATCAGGTTCTCGTACACGCCGGTCAGGGCGTTGAAGCCCTCGTTCGCCGGTGATTCGGCGACCTTGGCGGTGACGACGTAGCCATCGAATCCGGCGTTCTGGGCGATCCAGCGCAGCGGCTGGACCAGGGCCCGGCGTGCAATGCCAACGCCGGCCAGCGCGTCACCGGAAAGTGCCAGCACTCCCGGGTCGGTGTCCAGGACGGCAAGTGCGTCAACCAATGCGGTGCCGCCGCCTGCAACGATTCCCTCTTCGAGGGCCGCGCGGGTGGAGGAGACTGCATCTTCGATACGGTGCTTGCGTTCCTTGAGCTCGACCTCGGTGGCTGCGCCGACCTTGATCACGCCGATGCCGCCCGAGAGCTTGGCGAGGCGCTCGGAGAGCTTCTCGCGGTCCCACTCGGAATCGGTGCGGGTCAGTTCGGCCTTGAGCTGCGAGACACGGTCAGCAACATCCTCGGGGGTGCCGGCACCGTCAACAATGGTGGTGGCGTCCTTGGTGACGGTGATGCGGCGAGCCGATCCCAGCACCTCGAGCCCTACCTGGTCCAACTGCAGACCCAGATCAGGGGAAACAACCTGTGCGCCGGTGAGGATCGCGATGTCCTGCAGCATGGCCTTGCGGCGGTCGCCGAAGCCCGGGGCCTTGACGGCCACGGCGCTGAGCGTGCCACGGATCTTGTTCACCACGAGGGTGGAGAGGGCTTCGCCCTCGGTGTCCTCGGAGATGATGAACAGCGGCTTGGACGCTGCCAGCACCTTCTCCAGTAGCGGCAGGAATTCGGCCACGGTGGAGATCTTGCCGGAGTTGACCAGGATCAGCGCGTCCTCGAGGACTGCTTCCTGGCGCTCCGGGTCGGTGACGAACTGCGGTGAAAGGTAACCCTTGTCGAACTGCATGCCCTCGGTGACGACCAGCTCGGTGGCCGTGGTGGAGGATTCTTCGATGGTGATGACACCGTCGGTGCCCACGGTTTCGAAGGCCTGGGCCAACAACTTGCCGATTTCCTCGTCCTGGGCCGAGATGGCAGCGACGTTGGCTACCTGCTGGCCCTCGACCGGAACGGCGTTTTCGGCCAGGCGGGCGGCAACCGCCTCGACAGCGACCTCGATGCCACGCTTGATTTCACCCGGTGCGGCGCCGGCGGCAACGTTGCGCAGGCCCTCCTTGACGAAGGCCTGTGCGAGCACCGTGGCGGTGGTGGTTCCGTCCCCGGCCACGTCGTTGGTCTTGGTGGCCACTTCCTTGGCCAGCTGTGCGCCAAGGTTCTCGTAGCTGTCTTCGAGTTCGATCTCACGGGCGATGGTGACGCCGTCATTGGTGATGGTCGGTGCGCCCCAGGCCTTGGAAAGAACCACGTTGCGGCCACGCGGGCCGAGGGTCACCTTGACGGTGTTTGCGAGCTTGTCGATGCCCGCTTCGAGGGCGCGTCGCGCCTCTTCGTTAAAAGCTAGCTGTTTTGCCATGTCCTACTCCTTTTGAGCTACATAAAGCCCCGGCCAGGGGCCGGGGCTTTATGTTGGAAAACTACTTTACGACGATGGCCAGGACGTCGCGTGCCGAGAGTACCAAGTACTCTTCGCCGCCTACCTTGACTTCGGTTCCGCCGTACTTGGAGTAGATCACGACGTCGCCTTCGGCTACGTCTACGGGAACTCGGTTGCCGTTGTCATCGACGCGGCCCGGTCCTACTGCTACGACCTTGCCTTCCTGCGGCTTTTCCTTAGCGGAATCCGGGATGACCAGTCCGGAAGCAGTGGTGGTTTCTGCTTCGAGCGGCTGGACGACAATGCGGTCCTCGAGGGGCTTAATGGAGACAGACATCGTCTCTCCTTTGCGTGAGTTACCAATGGTTTACGGGCCGTTGGGGTCATACCAACCGTCGTCGCGGTGCCAGCTGGTGGATTACCTCAGGCTTTCAGCGTTTGAAAGATTCAACAAACGCCACTGATGACTCTAGGCAACCATTAGCACTCGGTCAAGGCGAGTGCTAACCGCGTCGTCTTTTACGCCCTCGGCGCAGTTGCTCCCCCGGGTCCAGCAGCCACGGAATCCCTTCCTCGTTCCCACGCAACCAGCACTCAACCGCGCGGCCTTGGCCTCACAGTCCATGCCGTCGCATTGCGCCCAGGCAGCCGATCGAGGGTTCGGCCCCTCCCGTACTAGGCTGGAACGCATGGCAAACCAAAGCTCCGAGGCCGCAGCATCCCAGCTGGCAATCCTGTTGACCCCCGAGGGATGGGAACTGCTGAATTCAGTGGACCCCTCCGCAGCCGGAACCAAGGAAGCGGCGCTGAACCTGAACCTGTCGCTGCGCAAGGCCGGCCACCCGGTGGAACTGGTCACCGCGGTGGTCCAACAGGCCCAGCTGCGCTCCAAGGCGCGGACCAAGTTCGGGCCCTTCGCGGACCGGATGGTCTTCACGCCGGCCGGACTGGAACAGGCCACCCGCCTGAAGCTCGCAGGCCTCCATGCCCAGCGCTTCACCCGTGCCGGGATCAAGAAGGTTGCCGACCTGGGTTGCGGCATCGGAGCCGACTCGCTCGCCCTGGCCAGCGCCGAGATCGATGTCACCGCCGTGGAGTTGGATGAAACCACCGCGGCGGCAGCCACCTTGAACCTCATGCCATGGCCCACGGCCAGGGTAATCAACGCCGATGCCACGACCTTCGAGCTCACCGGGTTCGACGGGGTGTGGCTCGATCCGGCCCGACGGACCACCGATACCTCCGGCACCTCGCGCATCTTCGACCCCGAAGCGTTCAGCCCCCCGCTGTCCTTCGTGGAGTCGCTGGCGGATCAGGGGCTGGCCGTCGGAGTCAAAATGGGTCCGGGCCTTCCCCACGCCGCCGTCCCGGCGAACTGCGAAGTCCAGTGGGTATCGATCAACGGGGACGTCACCGAGGCCGCCCTGTGGTTCGGGACGCTGGCCCGAAAGGGCATCAGGCGTGCCGCGCTGGTCATCGGGGCCCACGGCGCGGTCGAACTCACCAGCGACGCGGACTTCGATCCCGATGCGGCACTGCGCGGGGAGGTTCCACTCGGCAAGATCGATTCATACATCTACGAACCCGACGGCGCGGTGATCCGTGCCGGCCTGATCGCGGAGCTGCTCGAGTCCGCCGGCGGCCATCTCATCGATCCGCACATCGCCTACTTCAGCTCCGCGGACGCCCTTTCCACACCGTTGGCCAGGGGCTACAAGGTCGTGGCCGTCCACCCCTACCACGTGAAGAACCTGCGTTCGTGGGTCAAGGCACAAAAGATCGGCGTCCTTGACATCAAGAAGCGCGGCATGGACGTCACTCCCGAGGAGCTGCGCAAGATCCTGCTGGCGGGCTCCGGCCGCGAGGCGAAGAACAAGGCGACCTTGATCCTCACGCGGGTGGGCGAACAACGCCTGGCCATCGAGGTCGAACCCCTGAACTAGCCACGCACTGGCGCGCGGCGGGATGCGGCGGCACTGGACTTGGTCCACGGCATTACGCCGGAGGCCGCGACGCTGGTGCCGCCGACGTCGTTTCCATCGATAGACTAGCGGGATATAAATACGTTGGGTGGCTTGCCGCATAAATCTTGGAGGTTCGGTGCACATAGATTTCGCATCATCACGCCAATCCACCCTCGGGGTGGAGTGGGAAGTGGCACTGGTTGATCGCCAGAGTTGCGACCTGCGCTCGGTCGCAGAGGAAGTGCTCGCCGAACTGAACCTCCGGCACGGCTCGCTCGCCGCCGATGAGGAACACCCCCATGTGAAGCAGGAGTTGTTGCTGAACACGGTGGAAATCGTCACCGGCGTTTGCGACACCGTGGCCGAGGCCAAGGAACAACTCCATGAGAACCTCGTGGCCGTCCGTGAAGTCACCGACCCCATGGGCATCGATCTATACTCCGCCGGGTCCCACCCCTTTGCCCCACCCAAATTGCAGCCGGTGTCCGACAAGGACCGCTATGCCAAAATGATCGACCGCACCCAGTGGTGGGGCCAACAGATGGTCATTTACGGGGTGCATGTCCATGTCGGACTCGATTCACGTGACAAGGCCCTGCCGATCGTTGATGGCCTGACCAACTACCAGGCGCACTTCCAGGCGTTGAGCGCTTCCAGCCCGTTCTGGGGCGGGGAAGACACCGGTTACGCCTCGCACCGGGCCCTGATGTTCCAGCAGCTTCCCACCGCCGGGATCGCCTACCATTTCCCCACGTGGGAACAATACGAGGCCTACGTCGCTGACATGATGCACACCGGTGTGATCGACGACCTTTCCGAGATTCGTTGGGATGTGCGGCCTGTTCCCCGCTTCGGCACCGTTGAAATGCGCATTTCGGACGGGCTGTCCTCTTTGCAGGACATCGGCGCGATTGCCGCACTGACCCAATGCCTCGTTGATGAGATGTCCACCATCCTGGATAACGGCGGGACCATCCCGGTGATGCCACCGTGGTTCCGCGTCGAGAACAAGTGGCGCGCCGCCCGGTACGGCATGGATGCGATCATCATCCTCAACGCGGCGGGCGACGAAATGCTCGTCACCGAACACCTGCTGCAGGAACTCGAGCGCCTGGCTCCCGTGGCGGCGAAGCTTGGCTGCAGTGCCGAGCTGGAGGACGTCAAGCGGATCATCGTCGGCGGCGCCGGGTATCAGTGGCAGCACAAGGTTGCCTCGGCCCACAACGGCGACCTCCACGAGGTCGTGCGGGACAACGTCCGCCGCATGCAGAAGGTCTAAATCCAGGCCTTTCAGGGATTCCCGGAATGTGGGGGTGGATGGCGGGAAACCGCGGTCGACCCCCACACCGCTTCTTAGGAAGCGATTGCCGCTAGGCGACCAGCGACACCATGCTCACCGGCTGCCCTGGATCGGTGGAGAACCCCAATCCCGTCGGGGCGGCCCCGGTGGCCACCAGCTGGGCTCCGAGGGCGGCGACCATCGCCCCGTTGTCGGTGCACAGCTCACGCGGAGGCACACGAAGGGTGATCCCCGCCGAAGCGCAGCGTGCCGCCAGCAGCTCACGCAATCGCGAGTTCGCGGCCACTCCGCCACCGAGCAGCAGGTTGCTCAGCCCGTGCTCGGTGCAGGCACGCACCGCCTTGGAGGTGATCACATCGACCACGGCCTCCTGGAAGCCCGCGGCGATATCCGCAACCGGAACCTCCTCGCCACGTTTTTGGTATTGCTCGACGCAGCGCGCCACGGCGGTCTTGAGTCCGGAGAAGGAAAAGTCATGGCGATGCTTTCCAGGGTCTTCCGCGGTTCCGATGAACTTGGGCATGGTGAGTCCGCGCGGGAACCGGATCGCTTTACGGTCTCCATCCCTGGCGATGGCATCGATCACCGGTCCTCCCGGATAGCCCAGGCCCAACAGGCGGGCGACTTTGTCGTAGGCTTCGCCGGCCGCATCGTCGATGGTGGCGCCGATCAGGCGCACGTCATCGGTCAGCGAGTTGACCTGCAGGATTTCGGTGTGGCCGCCGGAAACCAGCAGTGCACCCAGGTTTTCGGGCAGCTTCCCGCCCTCGAGGATGCCGACGCCCACGTGGGCGACGAGGTGGTTGATGGCATACAGCGGCTTGCCAGTGCCCAACGCCAGGGCCTTGGCCGAGGCAACTCCCACCATCAGCGCACCGGAGAGCCCCGGGCCACTTGTCACCGCGATGGCATCAATGTCGTCCAGCGACACCCCGGCTTCCTCCAGGGCTGCGGAGAGTGTCGGAACGAATGCATCGAGGTGTGCCCTGGAAGCGATTTCCGGGATGACGCCGCCAAAACGCACATGCTCCTCCATGGAGGAAGCCACGGCATTGACCAGCAGTTCGGTTCCGCGCACGATCCCCACCCCTGTTTCATCGCAGGAGGATTCAATGCCAAGGACCAGGGGTGCAGAAAGGGACATGGAACCAATTTTAGGCATGTTGCCCCTCTTTGGACGAAGCCGGGGGTTCGGAGCCCATGGTGTGTGGATCAATCAACCGGTGCGAGCACCTTGCGCATGATCACGGCATCGACCCCGTCACGGTAATACCGCGCACGACGATGGATGGCTTCGAAGCCATGGCGTTCATACAGGCCCTGGGCACGCGGGTTGTCCGCCCTGACCTCCAGGAGCAGGTCGGTGGCGCTTCGTTGGGTGACCGTGGAGATCATCAACTGCAACAGGTGGGTACCGATCCCCCTGCCCTCGTAGTCGGGACTCACCGCAATGGTCTGCACGTCCGCCAACGGCAGTACGCACATTGACCCGCAGTAGGCAACGATGGCCTGACCGTCGCACACGACCCAGTAGTCCCGGGTATCGGTGCGCTTAAGTTCATCGATGTACATCTCCCGGGGCCACGCGTCGGCGGGGAAGAGCACCTTCTCCAGTTCCCACACCCGATCGATATCCTCCAGGGTCATGGGCCGGGTCATGAGTCCGGCAGGCAGGGCATTGGTCTCGGATTGGCTCACAGCAGCTTTCCCTTCATCACTGCGGGGACCTTGGCATCGGAATCGCGCAGGTACAGCGGGTCGGTGCCCAGCAACGGGGCACCGTCGGCCAGGGCACGGGCGGCACACGTGCCCAGGGAAACAGCATCGGGATGCAGGTCTTCGAAGCCCCGAACCGGATGCGCCCCCACTGCAGCCAGCCGCTCGGCGTAGAGCCCTGCACCGGCTCCGTATATCTCACCGGGCGGAACGTCCTCCGCCACGCTCACGTGCGGACCGTCGATGAGGCCCCCACGCTTGTCGTAGCGTGCCCAGTAGAGTTCCTTGCGCCGGGCATCGATGGCCACGGTGAAGTCGCCGCCTGGTTCCCCGGCGAGCGCCTGGCGCGCCATGGCGTCCAGGCTCATCACGCCATGGACGGGCACATTCCAGACGAAGCCCAAGGTGCGTGCCGTGGCCAGCCCCACGCGCAGCCCGGTGAACGGACCCGGGCCCACACCCACGGCGATCGCCTCGGGCTTTGCGCCTCCCGCGGCCTCGAGCATGGATTCGATGGCCGGGGCCAGGACCTCGGAGTGGTCGTTTCCCACGTCCGAGGTAAAAGAGCCAAGCACCTCGACGTCGGCACCGTTTACCGCAAGCAACGCCGCCGAGGCATTGGCGGAGGTGTCAATGGCCAGTAGTAGCATTTCTAGTAGTCCTTTGTCGCTTGGTTCGTGAACCCAGTCAGCAAGGCGCCGAGGTCCCCGTCGTTTTCCCAGCGCGGGCCGAGGGCCGTGAGCTTGAGGGTGCGCGGTTCATCGTCCTCACCCTCATGGAAATCGAAGACCAGATCCTCGTGGGTCTCTGCGGAGCCGGGTCGCAGCAGCATGATCTCCACACGGGAATCGCTGAGCTGTTCGACCTTCCCGCTTCCCCATTCCACCACGGTGACCGAGTTGGACATGCTTGCTTCCAAATCGAGGTCGTCGACCTCGGCGGCACCGCCCAGCCGATAGGCATCGACGTGGACCAGATCTGGCCCGTTCCCCAGGGCGGGGTGGATGCGGGAGATCACGAAGGTCGGGGAAATGATGCCCTCGCGCACGCCCATCCCGTGCCCAAGGCCCTGGGTGAACGTGGTCTTGCCGGCACCGAGCTCCCCGGTGAGGATTAAAAGGTCCGCCGCTTTCAGGATCTTTCCGAGTGAATACGCGAATTCGCGGGTGGCGGTGATGCCCGCCAACTCAAGTTCGATGCCCGGGCCGGGCCTATTCACCGGATTCACCCCAGGTCCCTTCCACCAACTGGCGCGGGACCCGCGGGGAAATCCGGGTGACGATCTCATAGTTGATGCTCCCGGTGGCATCGGCCCATTCGGTGGCGGACGGTCCATCCCCGCCGAAAAGGATGACCTCGGATCCGAGGATCTTTTCCGGGTCGATGTCCGGACCCAGGTCCACCACGAACTGGTCCATGGCAATGGTGCCGCGCACCGGATAGATCGTTCCATTGATGCTCACCGGCGCGTTCATCGCACCGCGCGGCACGCCGTCGGCATAACCCATGGGAACCAGCCCGAGATACGTTTCTTCCGTGGTGTGGTAGCGCAGCCCGTAGCCCACCCCATGTCCGGCAGTCACCTTCTTGACGTTGGCGATCCGGCTCACGAGCTTCATCGCCGGACGCAGGCCGTAGGTTTCGGGGCTTTCACCGGGGAAGGGGCTGAGCCCGTACATGCCAAGCCCCAGCCGGACCATGTCGTAGTGGGAGTCGGGGCGGGAGAGGATCGCGGGGGTGTTGGCTATGTGCCGGACCTCGAAGTCGAATCCGGCGTCCTCAGCCAGGGCGATTGCCTGGTTGAAGGCCCTCAGCTGGTCATCCGTTTCCGGGCGTTCCGGTTCATCCGCCACGGCCAGGTGCGAGAAGACACCCACTACGCGCATCAGGCCCTCATCCTGGTACCGCGCGGCCGCCCCGAGCAGTTTTTCCCAGTCCTCGGGTGTGCTGCCGTTGCGTCCAAGTCCGGTGTCGATCTTCAGGTGCACGCGAGCCGGTTGTGCCGCCTCGGTGGCAGCGGCGGCAACGTGTTCAAGTTCCCAGCCCGAGACAGCCAGGTCGATGTTCGCGGCAATGCCCGCGGCAAAGGAGGTTCCCGGGGTGTGCAGCCAAGCCAACAGCGGCGCTTCGATGCCGGCAACCCGTAATTTCAGGGCTTCGGAGACGTGTGCGCATCCCAGCCAGGTGGCCCCGGCCTGCAGCGCAGCGCGCCCCACGGCAACGGCACCGTGTCCGTAGCCATCGGCCTTCACGATGCCCATGATGGCGGCCGGTGCCACGAGTTCGGCCACCCGCTTCACGTTTTCGCGGACATTGGCCAGATCGATAATGGCACGCCGTTCCCAGGGAGACTCCATTGTCGCGTCCTGGTCGGTGGTTGGATATTCGGTCTGATGGGTTGATTGTGCACTCACGGCTCCATCATCCCACTTTCACCTTGGTGCTTGCCCTATTGGCGCACCTGCGCCAGCCATCACGCGCTTTGCGTCCGGCGCCCGGAGATGGCAATGCCCCCGGTCAACAGGTCCGCAAGGGAGGTCGTTGCCGGGGGCATTGTGATGTGCAGCCGGAGCTGCACATCGGGTGGGTCAGACTGTTCGGTTGCGCAATTCGTCGCGGATTTCGGCCAGCAGGGCAAGCTGCGGGTCCTGCTCCGGTTCGGGCTCTTCGATGCCCAGGCGGGCCTTGTGCATTTCGTTGAGCCTCTTCATCGGCACGACGACGATGAAGTAGATGGCGGCGGCGATCAAGATGAAGTTCACCAGGACCGTGAGGAAGACACCGAACTTGATGGCCACGCCGGCTCCGAGGGTGATGACAGCGAAGTCGTCGAAGTTCGGTGATCCAACCAGTGCGGCGATGAGTGGCATGAGAATGTTCTCGACCAACGAGGTGATCACGGCGCCAAAGGCTCCACCGATGACCACGGCAACGGCAAGGTCAACAACGTTGCCTTGCATGATAAATTCCTTGAATCCCTTGAGCATGTCCCAAGCTTTACACACGGATTCGGTTGTACGCCATAGCTGATCGGCAATTCAGCCAAGATTTGTATCACACGTCTCTGGGCGTTGCCTGAATCAGATCTTGCGCAGCAGCATCCGGCGGATGGAGTGGTCTGCCGATTTGCTCAGCACCAGTTGTGCACGTCCGCGGGTGGGAATGACGTTCTCGCGCAGGTTCGGTTCGTTGATCCGCTTCCAGATGCCGTGGGCTGTCTCCCTGGCTTCCTCGTCACTCAGCGAGGCATAGCGGTGAAAGTAGGATTTAGGGTCCGAGAACGCGCCGGATCGAAGTTTCATGAAGCGGCGGATGTACCACTCCTCGATGTCGGCGGTTCGGGCATCGACATAGACGGAGAAGTCGAAGAAGTCACTCAGTGCCAGTCCGGCCGTGCCGTCGGTGCGGGCCCGTGCCGGCTGCAGGACGTTAAGCCCCTCAACGATCAGCACCTGGGGCGAGCGCACGACCACCTCCTTGCCCGGAACGATGTCGTAACTCAAATGCGAATACCAGGGGGCCCGCACCTCCGGCGCACCGGATTTCACTTCGGAAACGAAGCGCAGCAGACGGCGGCGGTCATAGGACTCGGGGAAGCCCTTGCGGTGCATGATTCCGCGTCTCTCAAGGTCAGCGTTGGGATACAGGAACCCATCGGTGGTGATCAGCTGAACATCGGGGGTGTCGGGCCAGCGGCGCAGCAGTTCCTGCAGCACCCGCGCCGTGGTGGACTTGCCCACGGCCACCGAGCCGGCCACACCGATGACGAAGGGGGTTCGTCGCGCCTTTTTTCCCAGGAACGTGTTGGTCGCCTGATGCAAGGAGGCTGCGCCTTGGACGTAGAGGTTAAGCAGGCGCGACAACGGCAGGTAGACCTCCCTTACTTCGGCTAGGTTGAGCTGTTCGCCCAGACCGCTGAGCCGACGCAAGTCGTCTTCGTCCAGTGGCTGCTTCAACTCATGGGACAGTCTTGCCCAGGTCTGGCGGTCCAACTCCACGAAGGGCGTTGCACTGTTTTCGTCCGCACGCTGTCCATTCACGCCTTGAATTGTGCCAACAACGGGCCCATAATCCCAAACGTCGTTCAATTTCCATACCCCGGACATATGTTCAGGCACACAAAAATTTATGCCGTCGCCATGGGGCAAATGTATCTACCGCCCGTTGTCAGGCGGTACTGTTTTTTTCATGTGTGGAATCGTTGGATACGTAGGTAATGCTGGACGCTCGGCCAATCACGGCGCGCTCGATGTGATCCTCGAGGGTCTTCGACGCCTCGAATATCGCGGCTACGACTCGGCTGGCTTGGCCGTAGTGACCGAGGCTGGCATCGAATCGCGCAAGAAGGCCGGCAAGCTCGCCAATCTCGTTGGTGTGCTTGAAACCGATCCGCTGCCTCCCTCGCTGACCGGCATCGGCCACACGCGCTGGGCGACCCACGGCGGCCCCACGGATGCCAATGCCCACCCGCATCTTGCCGATGACGGAAACCTGGCGATGATCCATAACGGCATCATCGAGAACTTCTCCGAGCTCAAGGCCAAGCTGCGCGCCGAAGGAGTCGAGTTCATTTCCGATACCGACACCGAAGTGGCCGCAGCGCTGCTCGGCTCGATCTACCGAGGAGCCGGCGAAGGTGACTTGTCCCGCTCCATGGAGCTGACCGCCAGCCAGCTCGAGGGCGCCTTCACCCTGCTCGCGGTCCATGCCGAACATCCCGGTGTCGTGGTGGCGGCCCGCCGCAATTCCCCCCTGGTTCTGGGACTGGGTGACGGCGAGAATTTCCTGGGCTCGGATGTCTCGGGATTCATCGACTTCACCCGGCGCGCGGTGGAGCTGGGCCAGGACCAAATCGTCACCATCACCCCCGATTCCCACACCATCACCGACTTCCATGGCAACCCTGCCGAGGGCAAGGAGTTCCACGTCGACTGGGATGCCGCCAGCGCCGAAAAGGGGGGCTTTGCCTCCTTCATGGAAAAGGAGATCTTTGACCAGCCCGCAGCCGTCGCGGACACCCTGCTGGGCCGCTCGGATGCCTATGGCCACCTGACCCTTGACGAGTTGCGCATCTCCCCGGAGGAACTCGCCTCTGTCACGAAGATCGTCGTGCTGGCCTGTGGCACCTCGGCCTACGCCGGATCGGTCGCCAAATACGCCATTGAGAACTGGTGCCGCATCCCCGTGGAGGTCGAGCTGAGCCACGAGTTCCGTTACCGTGACCCGATCGTGGATTCGAGCACCCTTGTCGTTTCCATCTCCCAGTCGGGGGAAACCATGGATACACTCATGGCCGTGCGCTACGCCAAGGAACAGGGCGCGAAAATCCTCTCGATCTGCAACACCAACGGCTCCACCATCCCGCGCGAATCCGACGCGGTGCTCTACACCCACGCCGGACCGGAAATCGCCGTGGCTTCGACCAAGGCATTCTTGGCGCAGATCACCGCCACTTACCTGCTGGGCCTGTACCTCGCGCAACTGCGCGGCAACCTGTTCACCGGCCAGATCAAGGATATCCTGGCCGACCTGGGCAAGATCCCTTCGAAGATCCAGGAGATCCTGGATCGCAGCGAGGAAATCAAGTCCTTGGCGCGTTCCATGCAGGACACCGAATCGGTGCTGTTCCTGGGCCGCCACGTGGGCTACCCGGTTGCCATGGAAGGCGCCCTGAAGCTCAAGGAGATCGCCTACATCCACGCCGAGGGCTTCGCCGCCGGCGAACTGAAGCACGGCCCGATCGCCCTGATCGATGAGGGCAAGCCCGTCTTTGTGGTTGTTCCCTCCCCGCGCGGCCGCGATTCGCTGCACTCCAAGGTTGTCTCGAACATCCAAGAGGTGCGTGCCCGGGGCGCCAAGACCCTGGTCATCGCCGAGGAGGGTGACGAAGCGGTGCGGGAGTTTGCCGAGTTCCTGTTCTATGTCCCGGAAACGCCGACGTTGTTGATGCCGTTGTTGGCCACCGTGCCGCTGCAGCTTTTCGCCTGCGAACTCGCCACGGTCAAGGGCCTTGACGTGGACCAGCCACGTAACCTGGCCAAGTCGGTCACCGTCGAGTAAAATTCGACGCCTGGAATCCGTGCGGTGCCGTCGCTTACCCAGCCCGGGGGTGACAACGGCACCGCACAGGTGTTTAAACAACTAGACGTCAGATCTGCCGGTCTGTGAATATCCCGCGCACCAGTTGGGCTTGGCCCAAGTGCGAAGTGGTCTCCCCCAGGATGCTCACCAACCGGGAACCTGCAGTCACCGCGGGATCCCACCGCGTGTCAATGACCTCGCCGAGGTCGCTGTCTTTGAGCGCGGCAAGGATCTTGCTTGCCTGTCCATGCACGTCTGTGTGATAGCCCAGCAACAGGCCTACCTCATACTTCCCGAACGCAGCGACTTCATCGCTGCTGTGCCCAAACCCAGTGTCCTTGGCGTCATAGGGCAACTCGAAGCGCGAGACCCAGTCGTTGGTGATCCAACACTGCCCGGCTGGGATTCCAAGATCCAGCGCACTTCCAAGATCCGCGAAATGATCGTCTTGGACCCGGCTCAGGTGCCACACGAGCCAGCCGATCGGGTTCGCGGTGCTACTGGCGCGAAAGCCAAGCATCGGCTCCGTGGCTTGTTCCAGCAAAGACTCGATACCTTCCTGGACCCTGGTGAATCCGTCCCTGAGCAACATGATTGCGGGTGTCTGGCCTGTGTTCCCGTTCGGTCCCATCCCTGGTCTCCCTCGCTTTGTCACGTGTTGAACGATGTCTTGAAGCCTACGACCTGGATCCGTTGCCCCACCAGTGCCTGGCTGTCCACTTTTCGGCGTTCACCTTCCTGCGTCGGGACGCCGGCGGCGGCGACCGGCTTGCTGCGGTGGCACCAGTTCCTTCCGGTAACCCGATAAACTCGAATCCATGATCGTGGGAATTGGTGTCGACGTGGTGCAGGTTTCTCGTTTCAAGGCACAGCTGGAGCGCACGCCGGCACTGTTGGAACGCCTTTTCGTTCCGGAGGAACGCGGACTGCATCTACGCTCCCTTGCAGCCCGGTTCGCCGCCAAGGAAGCCATTGCCAAGGCGCTGGGTGCGCCCGTCGGAATGAATTGGCAGCATTGCTGGATCGCAAAGGACGAGGCCGGGGATCCCTACGTGGTCGTGGATGGTTCTGTGGCAGAGGCCGCGGCACGCAAAGGCGTGGTTCATTGGCACCTGTCCATGAGCCACGACGGCGATCTGGCCACTGCTATGGTCGTCGCCGAGCGATAGGGCAGGCACCGGTCCGGGCAGCGTGGCGTGACCGGCTCAAACGTGCGGCAAATAGTTGCCTCGGTTCGGTAGTGTGAAGTCATGATCCCCGTCTACACAGGTTCCCACGTCCGAGATGCCGAAATTCCCCTGATCCGCAATGCCGGCGACCTGAGGCTGATGCGCCGGGCCGCCGCAGCCCTGGCGCATCACGCGGTGCTGATGCTCAAGGAACGCAGCGGCCGCATCTACGGATCCAGGGTCGTGGCGCTGGTCGGACCCGGCAACAACGGCGGTGACGGCCTTTTCGCCTTGGCTGCGCTGGCCAAGCGCGGGGTGGCGACCACCGCAGTGCTGCTGGGCCCCCACGTCCGCCAAGAGGGCCTGGCAGAGCTTCAACGCGCTGGCGGACGCACGGCACCCGTCACGGCGCTGGAGGAACTGCTTGCCGAATGCGACCTGCTTATCGACGCGGGATATGGCACCGGTGTCCGTCCGGGAGTGGAACTGCCGTATATCTCCAGGGACATCCCCGTGCTGGCCTGCGACATGCCCAGCGGTGTCAACTCCGACACGGGCGGGGCACCGGCCAACGTCATACCCGCCGACAAGACGGTGACGTTCGGTGCGCTGAAAACCGGTCTTGTTGTTGGGTCCGGACATCTGGTCTCCGGACACATCCACGTTGTGGACCTTGGGCTTGGGGAAACCTTGCCCGAACCCGAGGCCTGGGTGGTGCAAGGCGATGACCTGGAGTTGTTGCTGGACCGCGACCAAAGCTGGTCGGCAGCCGGCCGGCACAAGTACCAGCGCGGGGTGCTCGGGCTTTTGGCAGGATCAACGAGGTACCCCGGTGCCGCGGTGCTCAGTGCCCGTGCGGCCGTTGCCGCCGGGCTGGGCCTGCTTCGCACCATCGTTCCCGAAAACGTCGCCGCGGCACTGACAACCCAGGTGCCTGAGGCGGTGGGGCTGGGGTCCGCCGAGCTCACCTCGCTGCTGGCGCGTAACCGCCGCAACGAGCGCGAGGGCGCCACCCGCATCGGCGCCTGGGCCATCGGCCCCGGGCTGGAGGACTCCCCCGAAACCCGCAAGCACTTGGAACAGGTCCTTGGCGCAGACAACCCCTGTGTCATTGACGCCGGAGCGCTGGCGATGCTAAGTCCCGGCAGCCACCACCAGCTGCGCATCCTTACTCCGCACGCCGGGGAGCTGAACACGCTGCTGGCCAAGGCGGGCATACGCGTCAGCTCCCGTGAGATCGCTGCCGATCCCCTGCGTTGGGCGAGGTGGGCGGCCGTCGCCTACGACTGTGTCGTGTTGCTCAAGGGCTCGGCAACCATTTGCACCGCTCCCGATGGTTACGCCCTGATCGTGCATGCAGCAACCCCCGACCTTGCCACCGCTGGCAGCGGGGACGTGCTCACCGGGATCCTGGGCACGCTCCTGGCCTCAGCACACTTCGGCACCACCTCCGGCAACGATGACGTCGTGGCCCAAACCCACAAGCTGACAGACCTGGCTGCCGCGGGGGCGCTGATCCATGCCCATGCCGGCGCGCTGGCAGCCCACGACGGCACCGTCAGTGCCGTGGACCTGCTGGTCGAGCTGCCCCGCGCCGCCCGGGATCTGGGGCTTTAACGCACGAGCTGCCGGCAGCCCCCGTCTTCCGGCATCGGTGCGACGGCGTCGCCTCCTTAGCGGAGGCAGGTAGGGGGCGGGTTTCGCTTGAGACAAGCTGTCCACAGACGTCCAGGCAAACGCCGGTGCACCGGTTCTTTTACCGCCGCACGTTGGGACGCCGCGCTGCGTTCAGGAACGAAGCATCCACGGGTCCCGCGTGCCTGGGGCCACGGTGCCTCCAGGAGCTTCACCCGTCATCTTCCCTGCCATTTCCGCATCCTCCTGCTATGGTCGTGAAAACGGCTCCCTTGGGGAAGGGAGCCGGATACTTGGGAGGGCAATCTTGGGACGAAGATTCATGACACCGCGGCACAATCGCGTCTACCGCAAGGGACACGGCGTGGCCACCATCTGGATCAATACCGGTTTGGGCCTGCTGCTTCTCCTCACGATCGCCGCCATCGCGTTCATCATCTGGGGATAGGAACGGCGCCGGTGAGCTCCCTTGGTCGAGCCACCCTCGCCCGTTCTGCCGCGGTGCCGCATATCCGGCGTTGGGCGGACGCGCTCCTGGAGCAACATCATGTTGCTTCTGCGGCGCGTCCGAAGATTGCCCAAACCGGGTTTTCTCCTGCGCAGCGCGACCCGAACGGCCGTTCTCCTTCAGGGGATCACTGCATACTGCTATCCTCGATCACAGTGGCTTCCTTGGGGGAAGCCCCGTACTTGGGAGAGCAAACTTGGGACGAAGAGCTATGTCACGCAGCGAGCAGCGACTGCACCGGTCTGGGCGCGGCGGAAGCACCATGTGGAGATACGCGTGGTTGGCCCTCTTGGCACTAGCCACCGTGTTCATTGGAACGATCTTCATCTTCAACTGACCAGGCGCGTTCTAGTCGCTAAAACGCCCGTGGCAGCCATTCGTGTCGCCTCGCGTCCTCCCACCACGGCTCGGTGCCCCAGCTGCCGGGCAATGCCAGCCAGCTGGGGTTCCGGGCTTCTCCTTAGAGCTGCCCGTCCAACGGTGGATAGTGCTGGCCCATGCCGACGATTTCCCAGCCGGCTTCTTCCCATTGCCCGCGTGAAAGCACATTGCGTCCGTCGATGATCCGGTGCGCCGCAACCAGTGGCTCCAGGTCTGTGGGGACCAAGGCCTTGAATTCGGCCCACTCGGTCAGCAGAAGCACCAGGTCGGCGTTGTATACGGCCTCGGCAAGATCCTTGGCGTAGATCAGCCGCGGAAAGCGCTCGGCCGCGTTCTTGTTGCCCTCGGGGTCATAAACCAACACGTCGGCCCCGGCGTTGAAGAGCCGCACGGCGATGTCCAGCGCCGGTGAGTCCCGCACGTCATCGGAATCGGGTTTGAAACTTACCCCCAGCACCGCAACGCGCGCACCGACCAGCTTGTCATCGAGCATGGCGTGGGACAGTCGCACCACGCGCTCGCGACGTCGCAGGTTGATCTCGTCGACCTCAGCCAGGAATCCCATGGTGTGGGTCAAGCCAAGTTCACTGGTCCTCGCTTGCAGAGCCCTGATGTCCTTGGGTAGGCAGCCTCCGCCGAAACCGACGCCGGCATTGAGGAACTTGCGACCAATGCGCGCGTCATGGCCCAGCGCGTCAGCCAGCACCGTGATGTCCCCGCCAATGGTCTCGGTGATCTCCGCAAACGAGTTGATGAAGGAGATCTTGGTGGCCAGGAACGCGTTGGCCGCGACCTTGACCAATTCGGCGGTCTCGAAATCGGTGACGATCACCGGGGTGCCGGCATCCAGTGCGCGGGCGTAGACCTGGCGCAGGATGGCCTCCGAGGTCCCATCCTCGCAGCCCAGCACCAGGCGGTCCGGGGTCATGGTGTCGCGTACCGCGTATCCCTCGCGCAGGAACTCAGGGTTCCAGGCCAGGGTGATCTCCGCCCCGGGGTTCGCGTTGGCCGCGATCAGCCCGCTCAGCCTGCGTGCGGTACCGACCGGCACCGTTGACTTGCCAACGATCAATGCCTTGCCGCGGATGCGGGTGGCCAGCTCGGCGACGGCCGCATCGACGTAGCGCATGTCGGCCCCGTGGCCATCGTTGCGTTGCGGGGTCCCGACGCCGATGAAGTGCACGTCCGCCCACTCGGCGACCCGCCCGTAGTCGGTGGTGAAGCGCAAGCGGCCGGAAGCCACATGGGTGCGCAACAACTCGCCCAGTCCGGGTTCGTGGAATGGCAGCTGGCCGTCCGAAAGCATCCGCACCTTGTGTGGATCCACGTCGACGCCTATGACCTCGAAACCTAGTTCCGCCATGCACGCGGCATGGGTGACGCCCAGGTACCCGGTGCCCACCACCGAAATCTTCATGCTCATGCCCGTGCGACAACCTTTCAACGATTCACCGCACAACGTCGTGCTGCACGCGTAAAAACGAACGCGGTCGAATGACGTGGGACAGTGACCCACGTACATTCGGCCGCGGCCGGATAACAAGGAATACTAGAGGCTCAGTTCCTTCAGGACGACCTCGGACAAGGACTCCGCCAAGGACTGCGCCACCTCAAGGGAAGTGGCTTCCACCATCACGCGGACCACCGGCTCGGTGCCCGATGGCCGCAGCAACACCCGACCCTTCTCGCCCAGTTCCACCTCGGCCGCGGCAATCGCGGCAATCAGCTTCTGGTTGCTCGGTGCGGCTTCCTTGTCAACGCCCTTGACGTTGATCAGCACCTGGGGCAACACCGTCATGGCTCCGGCAAGCTCCTTGAGGCTCTTGCCCGTGGACTTCACGCGTGCGGCGATGTGCAGTCCGGTCAGCACGCCGTCGCCGGTGGTCGCATGGTCGGCAAAGATCACGTGTCCGGATTGTTCCCCGCCGAGGTTGTACCCTCCGGCGCGCATGCCCTCGAGCACATAGCGGTCCCCCACCCCGGTTTCCTTGATGGTGATGCCGGCTTCGCGCATCGCGATCTTCAGCCCGAGGTTGCTCATGACGGTGGCGACCAGGGTGTTGTCCTTCAGCTCCCCGCGGTCCTTCAATGCGGTGGCCATGACCGCCATGATTTGGTCACCGTCCACGATGGATCCTTCGTGGTCCACGGCCAGGCAACGGTCGGCGTCACCGTCGTGCGCAATGCCAAGGTCGGCACCGTTATCCAGCACCGCGGCCTGCAGCCGCTCAAGGTGGGTGGAACCGTAGCCGTCGTTGATATTGATGCCGTCCGGTGTGGCACCAATGACCACGACCTGGGCTCCTGCGGCGTTAAAGACCTCCGGTGAGCAGCCCGAGGCCGCGCCGTGTGCGCAGTCAAGAACGATCTTCATGCCGTCCAGGCGGTTGGGAAGCGACTGCAACAGGTGCATAATGTATCTGTCCTCGGCGTCGGCGAAGCGCGTCACCCGCCCCACGTCGCCGCCGACCGGGCGGTATTTGGGCTTCTCCAGCGCCGCTTCGATGGCGTCCTCGAGTGCGTCATCGAGTTTCTTGCCACCGCGGGCGAGGAACTTGATGCCGTTATCCGGAGCGGGGTTGTGCGACGCGGAGATCATCACGCCAAAATCGGCATCCAGGTCCGCGACAAGGTAGGCCGCTGCGGGGGTCGGGAGGGTGCCGGCGTCGTGCACGTCAACACCGGATGCCGCAAGTCCCGCCTCGATTGCAGCGGAAAGGAAGTCGCCACTGATCCGTGGATCCTTGGCCACCACTGCCACGGGCCTTCGTCCGTCATGTATTTGTTCGTGGCCCAGCACCATGGCGGCGGCCTGTGAAAGCGCCATCGCCAGTTCGGGGGTCAGAAGTTCGTTTGCTTTTCCTCGGACACCATCGGTCCCAAATAACCTTGCCATCGTCATCCATCATAGGGCCAGATTTCCCCGGTGCCGTGCATCTGAAGCGTTTCCTCCACCATTTATGGCCGAGGCAGGATCCACATCACCAAAATATCGCTTTAACGCCCGAAGGGCCCCGGCATGAAAGCCGGGGCCCTTCGGTGCCGGGAAACCCGGCGCAAGCGGTTTAGCGCTTGGAGAACTGCGAAGCCTTGCGGGCCTTCTTTAGTCCAGCCTTCTTGCGCTCGATGACGCGTGCGTCACGGGTCAAGTAGCCGGCCTTCTTCAGCGGCGCGCGGTTGTTGTCGCGGTCGATTTCGTTCAGCGAACGGGCGATGCCCAGGCGCAACGCACCGGCCTGGCCCGAGGGGCCGCCACCGTGGATGCGTGCAATGACGTCGTATGCGCCGTCAAGCTCAAGAAGCTTGAACGGTTCGTTGACGTCCTGCTGGTGCAGCTTGTTCGGGAAGTAGTTGTCCAGCGAGCGGCCGTTGAGGGTCCACTGGCCGGTGCCCGGAACGACTCGCACGCGGGCAATTGCCTGCTTGCGACGGCCGACTGCTGCACCTGCAACGGTCAATGCCGGACGTTCCTTGACGGCTTCTACTTCAGCCGTTGCGGATTCCGAGGTGTACGAAGTCGGCGCTTCACCCTCGAATTCAGTGATCTCTTCAGTGTTCTGAGCCACGATAATCTCCTAAAGTCTTGTTCTCGGGGCCCAGCGCTACTGCGCGACCTGGGTGATTTCGAAAGTCTGTGGCTGCTGTGCAGCGTGCGGGTGCTCGGCACCGCGGTAGACCTTCAACTTGGACAGCTGATCTGCAGCCAAGGAATTCTTCGGAAGCATGCCCTTGATGGCCTTCTCCACTGCCTGGACCGGGTTCTTTTCAAGAAGCTCGGCGTAGGTCACGGACTTCAGGCCGCCCGGGAAACCCGAGTGGCGGTAGGCACGCTTGTTTTCGAGCTTGGCGCCGGTGAGGGCAACCTTCTCGGCGTTGATGATGATGACATGATCGCCCATATCCATGTGGTTGGCGAAGGTAGCCTTGTGCTTGCCGCGCAGCAGGGTTGCGGCCTGGACGGCGAGGCGACCGAGCACAACGTCGGTGGCATCAATGATGTGCCACTGGCGTGTCTGGTCAGCCGGCTTTGGAGTGAACGTACGCACTGTAATTGCCTTTGTTTATTGGTTACTGGTCAAGCACGATACCTGGCAGGGGCTGTGAGATCCGCTGCCTTCGAACGTGCTGTGTTTCGATGTGCTGTTCCGGTTCGCCAGGTGAGGACTGGAAGGACCGGCCGTCCATGAATGTTCGCAATCCCCGCAGACCAGTGGCTCTGCAACTGAGCCGCCACACGAAGAAGGTTGTGTCGAACAAAGGACACGCACAACAGCGGCAAGTCTATCGGATTAAACCCCGCACCGCCAAAGCGTGGTCCGTGAACCATGCGCCCTGGCCGTGAGATGCCTCTCACGAGCACCGGCAGAACGATCCGGCGTCAGCTAGCGGACGTGGCTTTGGCACTTATCCCTGGACGTCGGCCCGTGTCGTTGGGCAGGCGCCGGGCCCTGGTGAGTTCGGCCCGTGCCGCT
>JAUNVO010000289.1 GCA_030540695.1 Micrococcaceae bacterium
CGGACCCCCTGCCCCGAAGACCAGGATCGCGAGGGAAAGGACGAGCACGCGCAGGGAGAGCAACCGGGTGCGCTGGTCGTAGTTCTCGCTTAGTTCCGCCGGCAGCGCCATGTAGGGGAACCTGGAAGAGGCTGAACGCGGTGGCCGTTGCGGTGAACGCGACCAGCACCCAGAGGCCGGCGGCGAATGGCGCCAGGCTCAGCGGTACCGCAAAGGTCAAGATGAAGAACAACGGCAGCAGTGCGCCACCGGCAACCATGAAGCGGCGGCGGGACCGGGTGGCGGCAAGATCCAGGTCGCTGCGCAAACCGATCACCGGGTCGATGAGCACATCCCAGATCTTGGAAATACCCAGCAGCGCTCCCGCCCAGAGCGCTGCGATGCCCAAAGTATCGGTCATGTAATAGATCAGCACCAGGCCAGGGAGCGTGGCAAAACCACCGGAGCCCATGGAACCCAACGCATAGGCGCCTATCACCGTGCGTGGAAGCGGGAGCTGTCCCGAAGTCGCCATGGCTGGAGTCTGCGCAGGAGAACCGGTTGCGACCAGAGCAGCCATGGTCAGCCCGGATGGCGGTGATTTACCCGAAACCGGGTGCAAGAACCGGCGCGGAGCCGTAAGCTCGTTCAATGGCCAGATTCTTTGACGTTCACCCGGAAAACCCCCAGCCGCGCGCAATCGCCCAGGCGGTGCAGATGCTGCGTGACGGCGGGCTCATCGCCTTCCCCACGGATTCCTGCTATGCCTTGGGCGCCCAGATCGGCAACCGCGAGGCCCTGGACCGGATCCGCACCATCCGCCAGGTCGGGGACAAGCACCACTTCACCCTCGTGTGCAAGGACTTCGCGCAGCTGGGCCAGTACGTGGAAGTCGACAACAAGATCTTCCGCAACATCAAGGCCGTGACCCCCGGCAGCTACACCTTCATCCTGCCGGCGACCAAGGAAGTGCCGCGGCGCCTGATGCAGGCCAAGAAGAAGACCATCGGCGTGCGCATCCCCGAGAACGCCGTGGTCCACGCGCTGCTGGAGGAACTCGGCGAACCGATCCTCTCAAGCACGCTGCTGCTTCCCGGCGAGGAGGACCCGATGACCCAGGGCTGGGAAATCAAGGAGGCCCTGGACCACGTGATCGAGGGCGTCATTGATTCCGGAGAGTGCGGCACCGAGCCGACCACGGTGATCGACTATTCCAGCGGCGAAGCGGAGATCACCAGGGTTGGCCGCGGGGATCCCTCGCGTTTCGAATAACACCCGGTGGGCATCGGCACATGGGGGAATCTATGGCGTGATGTGGCTGATGCCCCAGGAGGCTTCCCAGCTCTCCCCCGGCGCAAGCCAGCGCAGACCCAGCCCGTTGTTGAAGGCGTCGGCCGCCGCGGTCATGGGTTCCAGTGCCACGGCGTGCACCGGGCCCCCGGGGCCCGGGAATGAGGCCGTGGTGTAGGCCTGGATGAAACCGTAATTCCGGTCCATGCGCAATTGAACGCCATGGCCATCCGGTGCTCGGAGGCTGTGCCTGGATCCCCCGTCCGGATCGCGGTCGATATCGGTCCAAGCGTCATCCAGCACGACGTCGCCCAGTTTCCTGCCGCCGCGGTAGTCACGGACCGTGCCGGAGACATCGCCTAGCTCCCCGGTGGGGATCATGGAGTCATTGAGTTCCATATGCTGCCGGGCATTGATGACCAGGGAAAGTTCGGACACCGCGGTGTCCCCCACCCGCAGATATGGGTGTGCCCCCACGGCGACCGGTGCGGTCTTGTCCCCGAGGTTGTGGAGCCGGTGGGTCACCCGCACTCCGGCGGGCAGCAGTTCATAGTGCACCGTGGTTGCCAGCGCGAAGGGATACCCCGGAGCCGGGGAGATCTCCGCGGCCAGGGTCACGCCGCCGGCGCTCCGCGAAACCATTGAATAGCTGCTGTGGCGCAACAGCCCGTGGATGGCGTTGCCGCGCGCGGGTTCGGTGGGCACGAGTTGTTCCTTGACACCATCGTGGTCCCAGGCCGCGCCGGCGACCCGGTTGGGCCACGGCACCAGCACCACTCCCGCGCATGAGGGCGCGGGGATTTCCTGCGGGTAGTCCTGCACCAGTTCGATCCCGTTGATGACCAGGCGGCGCAGTGCGGCGCCCACCTGGGTGACCACCGCAAATTGGGCGCCGCCCCCATGGGTTGCGGTGAGTTCGAATTGCTCACCCATCGGTGATTCCTGGTTGGGCACAGCTGGCCTTTCGTCGAGGGGTACTGCTGGCGGGCGGCTACTTGACCTGGTCGATGACCGTCTCGGCGACTTCGCGCATGGACAGGCGGCGGTCCATCGAGGTCTTCTGGATCCAGCGGAAGGCCTCGGGCTCGCTCAGGCCCATCTTGGTGGTCAGCAGGCTCTTGGCCCGCTCGACAAGCTTGCGGGTGGCGAACTGCTCGGTCAGGTCGCCTACTTCCTTCTCCAGGGCACGCAGTTCCTCGTGACGGGAAATCGCGATCTCGATGGCCGGGACCAGGTCAGCCGGGGTGAAGGGCTTCACGACGTAGGCCATCGCTCCGGCTTCGCGGGCACGCTCGACCAGTTCCTTCTGGCTGAACGCCGTCAGCAGCACCACCGGTGCGATGCGCTCCTTGACGATGGTTTCCGCGGCGGTGATACCGTCCATGACCGGCATCTTCACGTCCATGAGCACCAGGTCGGGTTTGTGCTCGCGAGCCAATTCGACTGCTTTCTCGCCGTTGTCCGCCTCCGCGACCACGTCGTAGCCTTCTCCGCGCAGGATCTCGACGATGTCGAGCCGGATCAGTGTTTCGTCCTCGGCAACGATGACACGACGAGGCGCCCCGGTGTTCGGTTCGGGATCGATTCGTGTCACTTCGGGCAGATCGCTCATGGGTGCTCCTTCATTCCCGGGGTGACCGGGGGCGTCATCAAGTCTCGGTTTCACGCTTAAGCCTATCTGCATGTACAGTTGTAAACCGCAAGGACGCGAGGATTTCCGCGCAAAACAGTTCTCGGTTATTCTGGTTCTTGCTGCTTCACGAAGTGCCCGCCCGAGTGGCGGAATGGTAGACGCGCTGCACTCAAAATGCAGTATCGAGAGGTGTGTGGGTTCGAGTCCCACCTCGGGCACAGC
>JAUNVO010000290.1 GCA_030540695.1 Micrococcaceae bacterium
CCGGCCCGTAGCAACCTCGTCAACGGCATGATCTACCCGGTACCGGATCCCGCGTTTCCATTCCTGGGGGTCCATTTCACTCGCGGGGTCTACGACGATGTTCACGTTGGCCCCAACGCCGTTCCGGCCTTGGCCAGGGAAGGATATTCGTGGGGCAAGATTTCGGCCCGGGAACTCTGGGAAGTACTGAGCTGGCCGGGAGCCGGCCGGCTGGCCAAGGAACACTGGAAGATGGGTGGCAAGGAAATTGCCGCCTCCGTCCTGAAACCGCTGTATTTCAGGGCTGCGCAGGCTTTCATCCCGGAACTGAAACTCTCCGACCTGACTCGCAAGACCATGGCCGGGGTTCGTGCGCAAGCCTGGGCCAAGGACGGAACGTTGTTGGATGACTTCGCTGTGGACCAAGTCGGACCGGTCACTCTGCTTCGCAATGCGCCTTCACCGGCAGCAACCTCTGCGATGGCCATCGCCGAGCATGTACTTTCGAACTATTTGGGAATCCAGCGCTAATCCCTATCATCTCGCGCGGCGTTCGTCGCTGGCCATGCCCCGATGGATCAAGGGACAAGAGAGCCGAAGAAGCCAGCCCGGTAGGAAAAGTCGCATGGTTCCAGATATCCCCAAACTGCCTTGAATGTGCCTGAAGCCCGTCGTTGATCGCAATTGGTGAAATTGCGTACCGAAAAATTTTGCACTTCCACACTAATGGGGATAAGGCCCCAATTCTTGGTTGATTCGAGACTGCTCGGAAAATACGGGTCTTTTCCAGCCCTGCGCGGGCTATCTTGCTGGGCCGGTCGCGGGAGCCGACTGAAGCACGACGTCGGCTGTTCATCTCTGTGGAGTAAAAGTTAGGGATGCGAGATAGGACTGTGGAAAAAGCGGGTAGGGGCCTCCAACGGCGTCTAGGAACATCGGACGCCGTCATGATCGGACTTGGCGCGATGATCGGAGCGGGACTTTTTTCGGCCTTCACGCCAGCGGCCGCTGCCGCCGGATCCGCACTCTTGATGTCACTGTTCCTTGCTGCGGGATTGGCCTATGCCAATGCACGCTCCAGCGCGCAGCTAGCGGCACGGTACCCGACCTCGGGCGGAACCTACGCGTATGCACGCGAGGTGTTGGGGCCGTGGCCCGGTTTCATCGCTGGTTGGGGATTCGTGATCGGCAAGACGGCTTCCGCCGCGGCCATGGCCCTGACCTTTGCCACCTATACGGTTCCTGAGGCCTGGGTGAAGCCGGCCGCGGTCCTGGCTGTTTTATTTCTGGTGGGCGTCAACTGCCTTGGCGTTACGCGCACGGCCACAGCTGCCAGGATCATCGTCTTCACGGTCTTTGCACTCTTGGCGATCGTCCTGGTCATGATTGCGGCAGGAAACCACACCATGCCTACGCGTACACCGGGGACCTACGCCGGGGCACTTGGTGTTCTGCAAGGAACGGGACTGTTGTTCTTCGCATTTGCCGGGTACGCACGAATTGCGACCTTGGGGGAGGAAGTGCGGAATCCCGGCACCAGCATCCCCCGTGCCATCGGAATCGGACTTGGGATCGTGGTGCTTCTATACGCGACGGTTGCAGTGGTGCTCATCCAGGTGTTGGGTACGGCGGGAATCGCCGAAACCCCCATGCCGCTGGCTGCTGCGTTGGGGGACTCCCGGGCGCTTCCCCTGGTGCGGATTGCTGCTTCGCTGGCTTCGTTGGGTGCCCTGCTGGCATTGGTCGCAGGGATTGGGCGCACGGCCATGGCCATGGCACGGGAACACGACCTGCCGCATTGGTTGTCGGCGGTCCACCCACGATTTTCCACTCCTTACCGTGCCGAGCTGGTCGCCGGTGCAGCGATCTTGGTGCTCATTGCCATCTTTGATCTGGGCACGGCCATCGGCTTCTCGTCCTTTGGCGTCCTGGTCTACTACCTGATTGCCAATATTTCAGCGATTAGGCAGCCGCGCGCCGAACGCACGAGTCCGGCATGGCTTGGCATCTCCGGCGCGATTGGATGCGTGGTGGTTGTTGCAGCGCTCCCGCCCGGCGCAGTTCTGGGAGGGCTTGCGATGTTTGCCGTGGGTCTCGGATACCGGGCACTGCGACTGCAATTGGCTGCACGATAACCACACGGCCGGTAGGAAGCGGGTCAGGTCTGCGTCAGCCAACCCTAGAAACTTGACTCAAAGTGGAGGATGCTGGGGGCAACCACATATTTCGCACCATAAAAACGTCGGTAGACGGTTGCTTGGCTCGAGCGGCCAGTTCAGCTGCCTCCCCGTTTGAGGAAAACGTGAGATGAAAAATGGCAACGTATGAATATGCAACCAATGAACTGACGCGCAGCCAGCCCAACGTCGTACCGATCAGCAAGGGCCGGATGATCGTCGAGTGGCTCACCACCACCGACCACAAAAAAATCGGGTATATGTACCTGATTGCCTCGTTCCTTTTCTTCTGTCTGGCCGGTGTGATGGCCATGCTGATCAGGGCGGAGCTGTTCGAGCCCGGGCTGCAGATCGTGCAGACCAAGGATCAATACAACCAGCTGTTCACCATGCACGGGACGCTGATGCTGCTCATGTTCGCGACTCCGCTCTTCGCAGGGTTTGCCAACGTCATGATGCCCCTGCAAATCGGGGCCCCGGATGTCTCCTTCCCCCGGCTCAACGCATTGGCCTTCTGGTTCTATCTGTTCGGGTCAACCATCGTCGTTGCCGGCTTCCTGACCCCGCAGGGCTCGGCCGCCTTCGGTTGGTTTGGTTACGCACCGCTGTCGAACACCACCTTCAGCCCCGGTGTGGGCGGGGACCTGTGGGTCTTCGGATTGGCGCTCTCGGGCTTTGGAACGATCCTTGGTTCGGTCAACTTCATCACCACGATCATTTGCCTGCGTGCCCCCGGCATGACCATGTGGCGTATGTCGATTTTTACCTGGAACACCTTGATCACCGCCATCATGGTCATCATGGTTTTCCCGCCGCTTGCCGCGGCGCTCTTTGCGTTGGGCGCGGACCGGCGGTTCGGCGCGCATGTCTTTGATCCCGAAGTGGGCGGACCAATCCTGTGGCAACACCTGTTCTGGTTCTTCGGACACCCCGAGGTCTA
>JAUNVO010000291.1:0-1759 GCA_030540695.1 Micrococcaceae bacterium
GGCAACATCCGCAAGTTCGATGACCAGGTCAAGCAGATCGCCGAGGCCGCCAAGGCCGCGGGGACCTCGATCCGCATCGGCGTCAACGCCGGTTCGCTGGATCCGCGCCTGATGGAGAAGTACGGCAAGGCGACCCCCGAGGCGCTGGTCGAGTCCGCCGTCTGGGAGGCCTCGCTCTTTGAGGAGCACGACTTCCACGACTTCAAGATCTCGGTGAAACACAATGACCCGGTCGTGATGGTCCGCGCCTACGAGCTGCTGGCCGAACGCGGCGACTGGCCGTTGCACCTCGGCGTCACCGAGGCCGGACCCGCCTTCCAGGGCACCATCAAATCCGCCACCGCCTTCGGAGCACTGCTCTCCAAGGGCATCGGGGACACCATTCGCGTCTCGCTCTCCGCCCCACCGGTCGAGGAAGTCAAGGTCGGCGCGCAGATCCTGCAGTCGCTGAACCTGCGTCCGCGCAAGCTGGAGATCGTTTCCTGCCCGTCCTGCGGGCGTGCCCAAGTGGATGTCTACACGCTGGCCGACCAGGTCACCGCGGGTCTGGAGGGACTCGAGGTCCCGCTGCGCGTTGCCGTGATGGGTTGCGTCGTCAACGGGCCCGGCGAGGCACGTGAGGCGGACCTTGGTGTGGCCTCGGGCAACGGCAAGGGCCAGATCTTTGTTAAGGGCAAGGTCATCAAGACCGTGCCCGAAGACCAGATTGTTGAGACACTGATAGAAGAGGCGATGCGCATCGCCGAGGAAATGGGGAATGCGGATGGCGAGAATCCTGTCCAAAGTGGCCCCGTGGTTACCGTCAGCTAGACGCAACCCGGGTGCCGGCGACGCGCTCACGCCCGCCATCCGCGTCTTGGGCGACGCGGACAGCGCGGCCCTGCGCGCGCTCATTTCACTTGATCCGATCGCCAACATCTTCATGGATGCGCAGCTCGATGTCACTGGATCCGCCCGTCCGGGCATGGGCGGATCGCTGATCCTGGGCCGCTTTGACGGTTCCCTGCTGGTTTCCGCGTGTTGGGTCGGGGCCAACATCGTACCGATCAACATCACGGCCGAAGATGCCGAAGAATTCGGTCGGGCCGTGAAATCGCTGAACCGCACCTTCGCCTCCTGCTTTGGCCCCGCGGAGGCGGTCATGGGGATGTGGCGCGTCTTGGTCGAGGGCCCGCAACGTGCTTTCAGCGTGCGTCCGAACCAGCCCCTGATGACCCTCTCCGGTGCCCCCGCCATCGAACCGGCCCCCGGGCTTAGGCCCAGCCATCCGGGGGAGTACGACATCGTCCTGCCCGCCTGCGCGCAGATGTTCGAGGAGGAGCTGGGGTATTCGCCGCTGACCAACGGCGGGTCGTTCTATCGTTCCAGGGTCCGCTCACTGATTGCCTCGGGGCATTCGTTGATCGACCTTGACCGGAGCGGTGCGATCACCTTCAAGGCGGAATTGGGCACGGTCACCAGCCGGGCAACGCAGATCCAGGGAGTCTGGATGAGCCCCGGGCAGCGCGGGATGGGCAAGGCCGCCGAATACATGGCAGCCGTGGCCCACTACGCACTGGGGCTTGCCCCGACCACCAGTTTGTATGTCAATGACTACAACGCCCCGGCAATCGCCACCTACACCAAGGTCGGATTCGAAGAGGTCGGCGAATTTGCCACCGTCCTGTTCTGAGCCCCCGGCCGCTCCCGGCATGCACGCGAACCCCGGTAACCCAGGGAGCCCCCCTGACGCCGGGCCGCAACGCAGCAAGCCATACGT
>JAUNVO010000291.1:1859-3086 GCA_030540695.1 Micrococcaceae bacterium
TGACGGCAGCGGTCCAGCAGTGGGCCGATGCCACCCCGGGAACCCAAGTCAACGACCAGGAAGCGCTGCGCAGCCAGCTGCCCAAGGCCGAAAAATGGCTCGAAGGGATCACCGTGGTACCCGAGAAATGCGGGCTCTACGGGATCGGCAACCTCAAGGAACAGCTCGACCAGGCCGCCATGGCCGCGGCCGTCCTGCCGCAAAAAAGCGGTGGAGACCTGATGGTGGCGTCCTACCGGGATCGCGACGCACTGGTGGCGGACGTGGCGGCGCAGCAGCACCTCGATGAATCCTGCGGCACCTACACCGTCTCCGCCGACGGCCAAAGCATTGTTTCCACCGTCTCGCGACTGGAGGTCACCACCTCCGCGCCATACTCCTCGGCCAGCATGCTCGAAAGCGTGAACGGGACGAAGAAAACCAGCAGTGTCTCGGTGCGTGCCATTGACGGACACACCATGATGACCTCGACCCGCGTCGTTGCCGGTGAACCCGATGAAGCCACCACCCAGGCGTTGGCCGACATCGAATCGATGCTGGGGATCCTGCGCAGCACGCAGCCGGGGCAGGCCCCGGCTCCGTAGCCGGCCCAGGCCGGTGTCCGGCCGAGCGCGTCACCTTCCCTGCGCAGCGAAGCGCCGTCGCCTGGATGCCGCGCAGTTCCTCGCTCGGAGGCTGTGGTAGACGGGAAACGGCTGCCCACGGTCCAGACACCACCACGTGCACCACCCTGCAGCAGGGTCTTCATGAAGACGTACGCGCTTTTGCCCATTCTGTTGGTCACCTTGATGCCGGCCGGCTGCTCCGAGTCAACACCGAACGGCATGGAAGCACCTTTGCGGGCCGCAACGCGGCAGCTCGACGCCCATGACGACCTGCGGCAAATCTCCGAGCAGGTCGCCGCGGGGAACGAGAAGCCTGTCATCATCGATCAGGAAATGTTCACAGCACTGATCCCGCTGGCTGAATAGGCGAGCGAAGCCATCAAGATCACGCCGAAAGCCTGCCGCGTCTTTGTCGAGGGGAGCCTGCCGCGGAACCCGAAAAGTTGAACACCATCTCCAAGGTGCTGCCCGGGGGCCCCCACCTCAAAGAAACCGCGGAAGCGAACATGTCCGGAAGCCTTGATTTCCCCAACGACTGTTCGGAGTCCTCCTTGAGGCTTGAAAGCAGAAAATGCAGATGACCCTGGATGGGCTGAAGGCCACGACGAGTGCTGCGCATACC
>JAUNVO010000292.1 GCA_030540695.1 Micrococcaceae bacterium
GGGAGCCGGTGCCTGCGTTGCTTCGGGCTCGGGCTTGGGAGCCGGTGCCTGCGTTGGTTCAGGCTTCGGCTCGGGGGCCGACTCTGCCTCGGGAGCCTTGGGAGGGACCGACACGGTCAGTTCCGGAGCCTTGGGAACCAGTCTTTGACCTTGCGGGCGTTCGTTGGGGACCTTCGGCGGAGCCGCCAACGGCTTGACCTCGGATTCCTCGTTCACCTGGATCACCAGGGGCTCGGCGGTCGCAGGATTATCGATCATTTCCTGCAGCTTCTTCGTTTCGGCCGCGGCTTCCTTCTCGGCAATGCGAGCGGCTTCCTTTTCGGCGTCAACGTCATGCAGGTAGGCCAGCTGGCCGATGAGTTCGTCACGGAGCTTTTCCTGCGGTGCGACGGAAGCTTGGTAGCCAGAGAGCGTCGTCGTGGCGTCTGCGGCTGCAGCGCGTTGTGCTTCGGTCGCGGCGTCGGCGGCGTCGGCCGCCTCGGCCGCATAATTCTGCCATGCTGTCCACAGTGCGGTCGCGTCTTCCGCGTTGCTCACTGTCGTTGTGCGGTTGGCGCTCAGCGCGTCCATGGTGGATGCCTTGTACAGGACGTCGTTGTCCTCGGTATCCTCCAACAGGGTCACCACGCCGGGGTTGATGCCGCCGTTGCGGTAGAGATCCGAGGCGAGGGCACCGACTTCTTCCTTGCTGGAGAGCAGGAACTCGGTGGCCTTCTCAGCCTCGGCACTGGCTTCGGTGGCTGCTTGGGTGCGCTCCGCGAGTAGCTGGTCGGCGTTCAGCAAAGTGTCTTGGGCGTCCAGGGCTGCGGCCTCGGCGGTGATGATGGATTGGCGTCCGGATTCGATCTGTGACTCAAGGCGATCGACCAAGGCCTTGAGGGCTTCGGGATCTGACTTGGCTGCCAGGAGCTGCGCCTGGGTAGGTAGCGTGATGCCGGAGCTGTTGGGTTGCGCGAAGACGTTCACGGCGCTTGATTCGGTTAGTGGAGCTGCTGCAGCGGGGAGTCCGCTCGTAAAGCATGCGGCTGCCAATGCAATTGAGCACGCAGCGACGCCCAGTGTGTTCCTGATTGCCATACCGTGTTATTCCTTACCGCGCGATTGGTTTGCAATTCCCTCTGGTTAAGCGGGAAATATGGCCTGAACGGTGTGGCCTGATCGCTGCTTCCTATAGCACCCTAGGCGATATTCATTCACACTGGCAACAGCAGCCACATCAATATCACTAATTACAACGATGAGATTATTTCTTTATTTAGTCTTGATTTACAATTACTGCCCCGCCGTGGAGCCTGATCTGCCTGGGTCACGGCGGGGTGTCGGTTAGAACCCCAACCCGGATGCTGCTTAGTAGCGGCCGGCGTATTTGTAGATATTTCGCGTTCCGGCATAGTTCAGCTTGGTGACCGAAATGCCGGCCTTCGGGTTGCGAGCATGGGCGATTTTTCCCTTGCCCATGTAAATGGCGACGTGGTAGAAAGAGCGGCCGCGGTTGGATGACCAAAACACGAGGTCGCCCTTCTTCATTTTCGAGAGCTTTACCTTCTTCGGCGCGGCCTTGTACTGCGAGCTGGAGGTGCGCTTAAGTTTCTTGCCACCTTGGGCATAGGCCTTTCCGACATAACCGGAGCAGTCGAAGTATGTCGGGCCGGTGGCACCGTAGCGGTACTTGTATTTGTTGTTCTTCGCGATCTTGGTCGCCCACTTGACAGACTTGTTGATTCGCGCCGTGCGGGTGAGCTTCTTGGCGGGAACGTGGATTCCGGCGGCGGAGGCTACGGAAGCGCTTCCCAGGGCGCCTAGGGCGCTCTGGGCGTTTTCGAGCATCTCGGGATCGACGGCCGGATCATTGACGGGATCGGGAACATTCGCCTCGGAATTTTCCAGCGCCGCCATGAGCTCGGCGTCTTCACGAGTCTCTGAACGCTTGGCCAGCCGGACACGTTCCTGCTCGACCGTGGTTTTGTGCAGGGCCGCCGATGTCACCACGAGGTTCTGGTGCGCGGTGTTCAATGCGTCTTCGGCCTGGCTGAAGAGACCTTGGGCCTTGCGTGCCAGATCGGCGGCCTCGTGCCGCTCCACCTGGGCTTGGCTCTGGCCCAAGCTGGCCAGTGAGGTCCCGGCCAGAGAAGCGGCTGTGCCCTGGTCCTGTGCCGCGGATTCCTGGGCAACCACGGCATTTTCCGTTGCTTCCAAGGTAGCGGCCTCGGCATCCTGGAGGGCCGTTTGGACGGCTGCCAACTGGCGGTCGAGGGATCCAGAGTTTTTCGCCGGTGTGAGACGGGCTGTTTCCAGGGACTTTGAAATGACGGAGAGCAGGCTCGGATCGGTGTGGGTGGAGGTCGACGCGGCTTGCTGTGCTGGCCCACTTGGGGTCGACGCCGGCGAGCCCGTGGCGGTCAAAGCCCCGGAAGCGATGAGTGCTGCGCTGGTCAAGACGACCACGCTCTTAATGATGGACATAAAAGGGATTTCCTATTCTGCCTAACAGTCCAAGCGTGAATCTGAGTCGTGGCCGGGTGGCGCCGGACAGGATGGGCCTGTCGGAGCCAAGGAGCGGTGATGGTCACGAGCTGAACTGCATCCCCAAGATGAAGGTGTGAGTGACGGGGCGGCTATTGCAACGAATGCATAACGATAATGCAGGAACTTTTCGATCTTGTCGAGCCACGTGTGGCGAAAAGTGACAGTTTTCCTGATCTTTCGAGACCGTTTCGTTACTTTCTGGTTCCATCAATTAGCGGGTTGGCCGGGCAGGATGCAGCGAAGGGCATTACCGGCGAAAAATACTTGGGAAATTTTGAGCCCGCAACGGACTTTAGCCCCACCCGAGCTCATGTAGTCGATCGTCATCGATGCCGAAGTGGTGTGCGATCTCGTGAACGATCGTGATGCCGACCTCCTCCACCACTTGCTTCTCGGACGAGCAAATTTCAAGGATCGCATCCTTGAAAATGGTGATGCGATCGGGCAGGGCTCCGGCGCTCCAGCCCGCGTCTCGATCGGTCAGTGCGGTTCCTTCGTAAAGGCCGAGCAGTTTGGTGCGCGGGTCCTCGTTTGGCCCAGGCGTATAGGAGTCGTCAA
>JAUNVO010000293.1 GCA_030540695.1 Micrococcaceae bacterium
GGGGGGGCGGGGCCCCACCCCCTCAGTGTGGGCGGGTCGTTGGGCCGCCACCTCAGTGAGTGCAGACAACCGTTCGTCACCTTGGGTAGGGAAGGTGCTAGGCCGGATGGGTGGATGTCAACGTGGCATGGACCACGATATTGTCCGCGTGGCGACCTGTCTTCTTGTTGAAGGTTCCGCCGCACGTGATCAGTCTCAGCTGCGCGTCGTCGGTGTTTCCGTAGGTGTCCATTGGGGAGAAGTCTGGTTTGGGCATCTGCATGATTCGCGTGACGGTGAATACGGCGACCTCTCCGTCGGCTCGCGTCACGGAAATCTCGTCATCCTTACGCAAGGCACCGAGTTTGAAGAAGATGGCTGGCCCCTCCTCGTTCAACGCCGTCACGTGGCCGAGGATCACCGCCGGACCCTTCTGTCCGGGGGCAGGCCCGCGATCAAACCAGCCCGCCGGAGCGTCGGGCAATAGCGGTGGGACATCTATGGTCCCGTCATTCTTCAGGCCCACGTTCATGAGGTCGGTGTCGACGTCAATGGTGGGGATGGTGAGCCTGGTGGGTTGCGACTTGTCCATGATCAAGCCATGGGAGGTGAAACCGGGTGAATGGTTTGTCGAATCCTGCTCAACGTCATGGTTCTGGAACTTCGGGGCTGTCACGACTGAGGGCTTTGGGGTCTGCCTTGCAGATTCGTCCGGACCTTGCGCTGCGATGGATTCGGAGGCCGGTGGTGAGGGGGGAGGAGCCTCCCCCCTCACTCCGGTTCCAATCAACACTGCTCCGATGAGGCCGGCCGTGACGACTGCCGTGAGCGCGATAGGACGACTCGCGGGTTTCCCCTTCTGGTCCTGCTTCATCAGTAGCGATCCTTTCTGGTGGAGGTCTGTGGTGTGCTACTTCTGTTCCGCGCTACGGCGGCGAACCATGTACACCCCGGCGCCGGCGGCAACCAGGACCAGACCGCCACCAAGGGCGATCATGCCGTTGTCCATTCCTGCGGTGCTACCGCCACCCGTCTCGGGATTGCCGTTGGGCATGTCCATCTGCGAGGCGGTCAGCGTCCCGCAAAGGGCCGGTGAGGTTGCAGCCAGGGGTAGCTTCGGGTCCAAGTCCGACTTGGCCTTTGCGGCCTCCTTGCTCAGGGTTGCCGGATCCAGTCCGTGCACGACAACGGTGCCGTTTCCGGCCTTGATTGCCTTGATGGTCTTCGCGTTCATCGTGAAGGTGCGCTCATAGGTGAAGCTGTCACCCATGCCGCCGACCTTCAAATCCAAGGCCGCCTTGCCACTGGTGTCACCGCTGGTGGAAAGCGTTGTCCCGATCATGCCGTAGGCCGGCATTCCCTCGGTGGTGCTGATGACCCCGTCACCGTTCTTGTCTGCCGCCGGGGTTGGGCAGGTTCCCGGCTTATCGGCAGTGATGTGGACATGCTGGACATGGGGATACGGATTGCCATCGAAGGTCTTGGCCAATCCGCTGACCTTTTCGGTGACGGTGGCTTGGTCGCCCTTGATGTTGACCATGACCGTACCCGAGGCCCCGCTGCCGTTCAGGGCTTGGAGCTCGGTCTGGAACGAATGGGTCTCGGTGTCGGCCGAGGCTCCTGCCGCCGATGCGGCAATCATCCCGAGTGCAAGGGCCGGTGCGGCCAATAGCTGTAGCTTCTTCATGGGAATCTATCCTTTCTTGGTTGCACCACCCCGTGTGGCCGGTGCCGAGGTTACTGAACCCCTTTGGTGTTGCAGTTCACATTCGGAGCGGATGCGGCCACGGATTGGTGCTTGGTTCAAGGAGCTCCCCGCCCCGCCTGTACGGAACCTGCTCCGCATCGCCGGGGAACCGTCCCGTTGCGCGGTTCGGAGACGTGGGACGTTCCGCGCAGGGCGGGCTGTCGGACGGGAAATTAAGTGATTTGCGTTTAGTTTTCAACTCGCCGATGGGGTTCGGGCATTAGCTTCCGCCGCGAGATCACGGCGATTTTTGCCCCTTGGCGGTCGTGGGCCCATGGAGAGGGAGGGCGCGGGCGCGGGCGTGACCCGGTGCCGTGTCGCCGGTGATGCGAGCTGCGTGCTAAGCTGAAGCTAATTGTTTTTCATGTGTGGCAAATGGACACGGTCCGGGTTGCGGGTAGGTTGCGCAACATATGCCACACTTTCGCACGCCTAGGGTCAAAACCGAAGTCGCTGTGATGGAACGACTATAAACGCAGCGTCTGCAAGCACTTTGATTGTGGGTGGCGCCGCAAGACATAGAAACCGGAGGACACGAAAGTGCCTACTATTCAGCAGCTGATCCGCAAGGGTCGCTCGCCGAAGGTCACTAAGACCAAGGCCCCCGCCCTCAAGGGCAACCCAATGCGTCGTGGAGTATGCACCCGTGTGTACACCACCACCCCGAAGAAGCCGAACTCCGCACTTCGTAAGGTCGCACGTGTGCGTCTTGCCGGTGGCGTCGAAGTGACCGCTTACATTCCGGGCGTTGGCCACAACCTGCAGGAACACTCCATCGTGCTGGTGCGCGGCGGTCGTGTGAAGGACCTCCCAGGTGTGCGCTACAAGATCGTACGTGGCGCTCTCGATACCCAGGGTGTCAAGAACCGCAAGCAGGCTCGCAGCCGCTACGGTGCCAAGAAGGAAGGTAAGTAATGCCTCGTAAGGGACCCGCTCCACAGCGCCCCCTCGTCTCGGACCCGGTTCACGGCTCCCCGCTTGTTACCCAGCTGATCAACAAGGTTTTGGTCGACGGTAAGAAGTCCACCGCAGAGCGTATCGTTTACGGTGCACTCGCAGGTGTGGCAGCCAAGAACGGTGCCGACCCGGTTGTCACCCTGAAGAAGGCCATGGATAACATCCGCCCGGCCCTCGAAGTTCGCTCCCGCCGTGTTGGTGGCGCGACCTACCAGGTACCCGTTGAGGTCAAGCCCGGACGCTCCACCGCGCTGGCTCTCCGTTGGCTCGTTGGCTACTCGAAGGCTCGCCGCGAGAAGACGATGATCGAACGTCTCATGAACGAGATTCTCGACGCATCCAACGGTCTTGGTGCCGCTGTCAAGCGTCGCGAAGACACTCACAAGATGGCAG
>JAUNVO010000294.1 GCA_030540695.1 Micrococcaceae bacterium
TGAAATTATGATTTTCCTAATATTTAGGGCTCATTCCCTCTTCGGTCTGCGACATTTTTCAGACTCGCTATGGTGTTTCTAATTCCAGAGTTCCCGAACTCATTCGGCGCCTCTTGGGCCGGGCCTGCGATGATCTCCCCAGCAGCCGGTCAGGCGCGTTGATCCACGTTCAGCGGTTTGCTGCTTTCCGCAATAGTGGGATCATGCCGATGCGCAGATGGTTATGCTGGGTGGATGGCGACAGTTATTCTCGTGCGGCACGGCCGCACCACAGCCAATGCGACCGGATTGCTGGCTGGCCGGACCTCCGGCGTTGACCTGGACAAGATCGGGATCGACCAGGCGATCCTGACCGGAGACCGGCTCGCGGCCCTGTCCTTGGCCGCTGTGGTCTCCAGCCCCCTCGAGCGATGCCGCCAGACCGCCCAGCTCATTCTTGATCGCCAGGCTGGAACTACGTACGCACCGGTCGATCCGGATCTCAACGAGTGCGATTACGGCCAGTGGCAGGGCCGCACACTCATGGATCTCGCAACCGAGGGTTTGTGGTCCGTGGTCCAGACACAACCTACCGCCGTCATCTTTCCCGACGGTGAATCCCTGGCCGCGATGCAGGCCCGGTCCGTGGCAGCGATTCGACGCCACGATGCAGACATCGAAGCAGAGCACGGGCCAGGGGCCGTGTGGGTGGCGGTGAGCCACGGCGACGTCATCAAGTCAATCCTCGCCGACGCGCTAGGCATGCACCTGGACCTGTTCCAGCGCATCAATGTGGGCCCCGCCTCCGCATCGATCGTGCACTATGGCCCCCATCGACCGACCGTCTACGCAACAAACACCGATGCAGGGGATCTATCATGGCTCTCGAACACCTTGCACTCAAGCGACGCGCCAGTCGGCGGCGGTGCGGTGCAAGATGCGCCACAAACCCCATCGGCCTAAGATGCTTATATGCCTACACGCGTTCACGAGTTCATCTGGCCCGATCGGGTCGTCGTTGGCACCCTTGGCCTTCCGGGGGCACGCACGTTTTACCTTCAGGTGCGCGCAGGGACGCAAATCATCAGTATTGCCATGGAAAAGCAACAGTCGGCTTTACTCGCTGAAAAGATCGACGAAATTCTCGACCAGCTCATCACCCTCGAGGGCAACCCCTTCAGCGTTCCCACGGGCACTCCCGTTGAACTTGTCGACAATGACCAGCTCGAGACCGTTCACGAGCAATTTCGGACAGGAACAATGAGCCTGGATTGGGATCCCACCACGGCGCAGATCGTCATCAAGGCATACCCGATCACCGAAGTCGATGATGTCGATGAATTATTCGAGGAGATTGACCCTGCAGCGACCGAAATGCTGCTGGTGCGCATGCCGGTCGGCTCCGCCCGGGCCTTCGCCAAGCGCACCCGCGAGATCGTAGGCGCCGGGCGTCCGACGTGTCCGCTCTGCGGCTACCCCATGGATGCCGACGGGCACATCTGCACCCCTCCCGAGGCCTGATGACAGCGCCGGAACCCGCGAATGCCGAGCTGACACTCACCGGCCGCATCACCACGGCCTCAAACGCGACCTTCCTGGGCAGCATCGGCGACGTGAAGGTCATCTATAAACCGATGGCAGGTGAACATCCGCTGTGGGATTTTCCCCACGGCGCGTTGGCTCACCGGGAATTGGCCGCCTATCTGGTCTCGCAGGTCATGGGCTGGAACCTCGTGCCACACACCTGGCTACGCGATGGTCCGCTGGGTGAAGGAATGGTGCAGCTCTGGCAGGACCAAGACCCTGCCCAGAACGCCGTGAACCTGCTCTTGGCTCAGGAGGTGACGCAGACGGGCTGGAAGCACGTCCTCGATGGCCAAGATGGGAACGGACGGATGATCTCCCTCGTTCACGAAGACTCCCCCGAACTCAGACGCATGGCCGTGTTCGACGTACTCGTCAACAACGCCGACCGCAAAGGTAACCACGTTCTTGCCATGACCGACGGGCACCGGTACGGCGTGGATCATGGACTCACGTTCCACCAGGACCACAAACTGCGCACGGTGCTATGGGGGTGGATGGGCGAGGCCCTGAACGCAGGGGAACTTGAAGGCATCGATCGCGTCGCCGAAGCGCTGCACGGGCAGCTGGGCCGAAGCCTGGCGGACCTGCTCAGCACCGAAGAAATCGCGTCACTCGGCGCACGTTGCTCACTGTTGAGCTCAGCCCGGAAATTTCCGGCTCCGCAAGGTGAGATGCCGGCCGTTCCTTGGCCGCTGTTCTAAGGCGATGACGGTTCCGGGGCGCGCAATCAACCAGGTGCGGGTGTGGTTGGTCGCTCAGGCGAAAAGTTTGCGCGCACTACCGAACCTCCCCACAGCGGCAAAGAAGCCCCAAGAGACCAAAAACAGGCATGCTGCGTCGTAGAAGGCAGCTGAATGGATGTCAGCGGGCATCCGTTGGGCTTCCTCGGCCAAGCAGCAATAGTCTGGCGGTTCCTGCAGCTCAGTGTTGCTGAGTCCTGCTGACGACGCGATGTGCATGGCTTGGTTGCCCTCCTGAATTTAGCCGCTATCCGCGCCCAAGAAGCGCCTTGACAAGAACCTGGCAGATAGGGTTTATCAGGCCTTGCCAGCGCGCGGTTCGCAGAGGAAACTAAGTTGCATGAAGGACGACCCAGTCGATACCAATCCCTTGCATTACTCCGTGGTTTTTGAGAACGATCGGGTGCGGGTACTGGAATACCTCGACGCATCCGGTGACAAAACCACTCCACACGAGCATCCAGACAGCGTGATGTATACGCTCTCCAACTTCCGCAGGCGACTGCATTCCGCAGACGGGCACCGCGACGTCGAGCTCTCCGCCGGGAAAGCCATGTGGCTTCCCGCGCAGCGGCACAGCGGAGAAAACATCGGTACTACCCCGACACACGTGATCTTCGTGGAGCTGAAAGACGATTTGGAAGATGCGCAGGCCGGTAGCTGGATCGGGCCTGCCTAACCTGTATGGGTTGTGTTGTTTGGCTGCCCAGGATCACCGTGCAACGAGTGAATCGGTGCACCGAACTGTCCGTCGCTTTTTGACCGG
>JAUNVO010000295.1 GCA_030540695.1 Micrococcaceae bacterium
GCAACGCGGGTAGGGTGGCGCTTAGAGGGAGGCGGGCCCGTCCCAGTCGTTACGCGCATTGACCGATACCGTGGGGCAGGCCGCAGGTAGATGTCCACACGCAGTGATGTGCGCATGCAGGAGCTGCTCGCCTCCATGGCCTCCATAGCCGGGGACCTCAGCGTCAGCGTCATCATCCACCGGGTGCTGGATGAAGCCATGAAGATCTTCAGCGCCGGATCCGGACTCCTGGAACTAACCAATGCCTCCCACCAACAGGGAAACATTGCCATGGGCCCAGATGCGGCAGGGCTCCTTGAACCCGCGGGCAAGGATGAAGCAAAGCGCCTCCGGCTTGAGGTGACCAGCAGGGAAGAACATTTTGCCCGACTCACCCTGGGTCCCAAGAATGGCAAGGATCGTTACTCCAAGGCGGACCGGCAACTGGGCATGGCGCTCGCCGGAAGCGCCGGCGTCGCGTTGGAGAACGCCCAGCTCTACCAAGACGCCGCGGACCGCGCCCGCTGGCTGGCAGCCTGCGCCAAGATCGGCGGACTGCTCGGCGGGGAATCACCCCACCACACCCAGGGGCTCAACGATGTCGCGGAACTGGCACGCCGGGAATCAGGGGCAAAATATGCACTGCTGCTGACGCCCATCACCGGGGAGACGGAGACCAGCGACGGATACCGGATCGCCGGCATCAGCGCCCATGTCCATCCGCATCTTGCCGGGAGGGTGCTCATGGACGTGGGGGTGCGCCACCACCTTGTTCTGCGCAACAACCACCCGCTGGTGCTCACCACCCCCGAGCCGATCCTTCCCCTGGGGGAACTGGCCGACGGGCGCGCGACCCTGGTCACCGAGCTATCGGCCCGCGGTTCACACTACGGGTTAATGGTCACCATCAGGGAGGAGGACGCAGGGCACTACCGCCCGGTCGAGGTCCAGATGGCAGGAGTGTTCTCCGACAACATCGCCCAGGGCCTGGGATTGGTCCAGATGCACCACTTGCGTGAAGAGGTGCTCTTGTACCTGGAACGTGAACGCATCGCCAGGGACCTGCATGACATCGTCATCCAACGCATCTTCGCGGCCGGACTGGGAATCAGTGCGCTGCGCAAGCAACTGCCCACCGAAGACGCGCGCCAGCGGGCCACGGGGATAGCCGGGGAGCTGGACACCACCATCGGGGAACTGCGTGCCACCATCTATGCGTTGCGGACCAATGCGGGGCAGAAGGAAACACCCAGCTCCCGCATCCTGCGCGCCATCCGCTTGGCCTCCGAACCTCTGGCCTTCACCCCCACCCTGCGCCTGGGTGATGATTTGGATGCACTGACCAACGAAACAACGCTGGCACACCTTTTGGCAGTGATCTCGGAGGGCCTGAGCAACGTGGTGCGCCACGCACGGGCCAGCACGGTGGAACTGGCCGTGGAACGCGGGCCGCGCACGTTGGTGTTCACGCTCAGGGACGACGGGGCCGGGTTCCAACCCGGAGGAAGGGAAAGCGGCCTGGCCAACATGCGCCAACGAGCACTCGAGCTAGGGGGCATGCTGGTGATCGAATCGTCCAGGGGAAACGGGACCACCTTGCGATGGAGCGTCCCGTTGTCCGGCGGCGGCTAGGTTCCCCCGTCATCCGGACCGCGAAGCGGATGGGTCACGAAGACCGCGGCCTGGGTACGGGAACCGAACCCGAGCTTCGCCAACATCGATGACACGTAGTTCTTCACCGTCTTCTCCGCCAAGCGCATGCGCTCGCCGATCTGCCGGTTGCTCAGCCCCTCACCAACCAATTCAAGCACCCGTCGTTCCTGGGTGGTCAGCTCGGCCATGCGGGGATCGGAATTCTCGTGGGTGAACAGGCCGGAGATGATTCGCTGCTTCAAACCCGGGGTGAACAGCGATTCACCGCGTGCCGCCCGTTGCAGGGCGCGGATCAGGTCGTTGCCGGCGATCTGCTTGAGCACGTAGCCCCTCGCTCCGGCCAGCACCGCCGAGCGCAACGCTTGCTCATCGTCGTAGCTGGTGAGGATCAGGCAGTTCAGTGATCCGTCGATCGAGCGCACATCGCGGCAGACCTCGATCCCGGTGCCATCGGGCAACCGGGCGTCAAGGACCGATACATCCGGACGCAGGGCCGGGATCTGCCGGCGTGCATCGCGTGCCGTGCCCGAGGTGCCGACCACCTCGAAGCCCTCGCCCTCGAGGAGTTCGCGCAGTCCCCGGCGCACCAATTCGTGGTCATCGAGGATGAAAACACGGATCGGGGGAGCGGGGTCGGTAGCCGGAAGGGCAGAGGTGCCCGCTGCCGTTGCATGTTCCATGACATGTCCTCCCGGTTCCGTTGCTGCGTCGAAGTTGCCCCGCACACTTTCATTCTTGGCTCCACGCCAGCGTCCTGCAAGGGGACAAAGGCCCCTAGTCGATTCGCGGACGCGCCGATGGCTTGCCCACGCACCCGTGCGGGGCGTCTAGCCTTGCGCCGAGAGCTTGAGCAGGGACCTGACGTAGGCGTATCTTGTCGCCATGCGGGTGCGCATCTCTTCGGGCAGGAGCGCGGTGCGTGCCGGATCGGTGTTGTCATTGAGATCGGCCCGCTTCACGGCCAGGGCGGTGGGATTGGCGAGTATGCGGTCGCAGTAGTCCTCCACCTTTTCACCCTCAACCTTGGTGACGGCCAGGACCGCATCGATGACGGTGTCGGGGATCCCTGCCTGGTGCAGATCGGTCGCGGTCACCTCGCAGTCCTCGAGCACGTCGTGCAGCCAGGCCGCTGCGACGGCTTCATCGTCGCCGCCGTGGCTGCGAACACCTGCGGCCACCCTGCCGGGGTGGGTGATGTAGTCGACGCCGGCCTTGTCGAGCTGTCCCTGGTGTGCCACGCGTGCGATCTGCTCGGCGATCTGCACGATTCCTTGGTCGCTCATGTTTTCCTCCGTTGTTGGTTGTCCCTATACCCCAGATTAGCGCTGGCCAGGGACGATTCGTCGGGGCCCGGGGACAGCGTGCCGGATCGAGCTGTGCGCGATGGTTCCCATTTCCGCGGGCATGGGGTCCTGGATCACGGGCGGAGGCACCG
>JAUNVO010000020.1:0-16454 GCA_030540695.1 Micrococcaceae bacterium
TGGTGGCGTGCACGCAGGAGTAGTCGAACTCGATGCCCTGGCCGATGCGGTTGGGGCCCGAGCCCAGGATGATCACGCTGGGCTTTTCATGGAGCGCGACCTCGGTCTCCTCGTCGTAGGAGGAGTAGTGGTACGGGGTGAAGGCCTCGAACTCCGCGGCGCAGGTGTCAACGGTCTTGAACACCGGGCGGATGCCCAGTGCGTGGCGGATCCCGCGCACCACCGCCTCGGTCTTGTGGGTGAGCTTGGCGATCTGCGCATCGGAGAAGCCGTGGCGCTTGGCAGCCCGCAGCACCTCTTCGTTCAAATCAGGGTTGGAGCGGATCATCGCCGCGGTTTCGTTGATCAGCGCGAGCTGGTCCAGGTACCAGGGGTCGATCGCGGTCTTCTCGAAGACCCGCTCGATCGATGCCCCGCCCAGCAGTGCGCGCTGGACGTTGGCCAGCCGGGCGGTGGAGCCCTTGACCGAGGCCTCGAGCAGTTCGTCGACCTCGAAGTCCATCGGTGCGTTGAATTCGAGCTCCGAGCCCTTCTGTTCCAGGGAGCGCAGCGCCTTTTGCAGGGCCTCGGTAAAGTTGCGCCCGATGCTCATGGCCTCGCCGACCGACTTCATGGTGGTGGTCAGCGTGGCGTCGGCCGCCGGGAACTTCTCGAAGGCGAAGCGCGGGACCTTCACCACGACGTAGTCAAGGGCCGGCTCGAAGGCCGCGGGGGTCTTTAGGGTGATGTCGTTGGGGATCTCATCCAGGGTGTAGCCCAGCGAGAGCTTGGTGGCGATCTTGGCGATGGCGAATCCGGTGGCCTTGGAGGCCAGCGCACTGGAACGCGAAACGCGCGGGTTCATCTCGATGACCACCACGCGCCCGGTGTCCGGCTCGATGGCGAACTGGATGTTGCAGCCGCCGGTCTCCACGCCGACCTCGCGGATCACGGCGATGGAGATGTCGCGCAGCTTCTGGTATTCGCGGTCCGTCAGGGTCATGGCCGGGGCCACGGTGATCGAGTCACCGGTGTGCACCCCCACCGGGTCGAAGTTCTCGATGGAGCAGATGACCACGACGTTGTCGTTCTTGTCGCGCATCATTTCCAGCTCGTACTCCTTCCATCCAAGGATCGACTCCTCCAGGAGCACCTCCGTGGTCGGGGAGTACTGCAGGCCGGCACCGGCGATGCGGCGCAGGTCGGTGGCGTCGTACGCCATGCCCGAGCCCAATCCGCCCATGGTGAAGGAGGGGCGGACCACCACCGGGTAGTTCAGCTCCTCGACCGCGGCGAACGCCTGCTCCATGGTGTGCACGATGACCGACTTGGCGGATTCTGCGCCGCAGCGCTCCACCACGCCCTTGAACTTCTCGCGGTCCTCGCCGAGCTCGATGGCCGCGATGTTCGCGCCGATCAGCTCGACGTCGTACTTTTCAAGCACGCCGGCCTTGTCCAGGGCGATCGCGGTGTTCAGTGCCGTCTGCCCGCCCAGGGTCGGCAGGATCGCATCGGGGCGTTCCTTCGCGATGATCTTTTCCACGACCTCCGGGGTGATCGGCTCGACGTAGGTGGCGTCGGCGAACTCCGGGTCGGTCATGATGGTGGCGGGGTTGGAGTTGACCAGGATGACCCGCAGGCCCTCCTCGCGCAGCACGCGCAGCGCCTGGGTGCCGGAGTAGTCGAACTCCGCGGCCTGGCCGATGACGATCGGGCCGGAGCCAATGACCAGGACCGACTTGAGGTCTTCGCGCTTAGGCATTACTTCTCTCCCTGGGTGGAATCTTCGGTGGCGGGCGTGTTCTTGGCCGCGCGCATGTTGGTGATGAACCTGTCAAACAGGTGCGAGGCGTCGTGCGGGCCGGAGGCCGCCTCCGGGTGGTACTGCACGGAGAACGCCGGGATGTCCAGGCAGTGCAGGCCCTCGACGACCTGGTCGTTGAGCGAGATGTGCGAGACCTCGACACGGCCGTAGCGCTCCAGCGGCGCGTTGGCCGCTCCACTGCGGGGTGCATCGACGGCGAAGCCGTGGTTCTGGCTGGTGATCTCCACCTTGCCCGTTGCCGTCTCCATGACCGGCTGGTTGATCCCGCGGTGACCGAATCGCAACTTGTAGGTGCCGTAGCCCAGCGCGCGGCCCAGGATCTGGTTGCCGAAGCAGATGCCGAAGTACGGGATCCTGGCATCGAGCACCGCGCGGACCAACTCGACCTGCACGTTGGCGGTCGCCGGGTCCCCGGGGCCGTTGGAGAAGAAGACGCCGGCGGCGCCGGTCGCCAGCACGTCCTGGAAGCTCGCGTTGTGGGGAAGCACGTGCACACGCACCCCGCGCTCGGCAAAGCGGTGCGGGGTCATCGACTTCATGCCCAGGTCGATCGCCGCGACGCTGAGATCGACCTCGCCGGTGAAGCCGTGGTCCGCGGGCTCAACGACGTAGGCCTCCTTCACCGAGACCAGCTCGGAGAGGTTTGCGCCCTCCATCGAGGGCTGTGCCTTGACGGCCTCCACCAGGGTCTCGATGCTTGCCGCGGCGGCCTGCCCGGAGAAGATCCCGGACTTCATCGCCCCGCGCTCGCGCAGGTGGCGGGTCAGGGCACGGGTGTCCACCTGCTGGATCCCGACGATCTCGCCGTTGGCCAGTTCCTCGTCCAGGGTGCGCGTCGCGCGCCAGTTAGAGGGGATCCGTGCGGCTTCGCGGACCACGTAGCCGGCGGCCCAGATGCGGTCCGATTCGGCATCCTCGTCGTTGACCCCGGTGTTGCCGATGTGCGGGAAGGTCTGCACAATGATCTGCCCGGCATAGGACGGGTCGGTGAGGGTCTCCTGGTAGCCGGACATGCCGGTGGAGAAGACCGCTTCACCCAAAGCGGTGCCGATGGCGCCGTAGCTACGGCCGCGGAAAACCCGTCCGTCTTCGAGCACCAAGAGGGCTGGCTCGGTTCCCTGTACTGCTGTCACTGGTTTTCCTTCTTTTCGGCGGGTGGTTCGTTCTCGTGTGTTCCCGGGACCAGCAGCGCCTCGATGGCGGTGATGATCCCCGGTAGTTCTTGGTGGTGGCGCGGGCGGAACCCGGTGTCCACGGCCATCGTTCCCAGCATCCAGGAAACGACGAGCAGCCCGTCCTTCTCCACGAACTTCCCGGCCATGCCGCTGGTTCGCGAAACGGACACCAGGTCCGCGGCGGGAATGAAGAGATCCGGTGCCCCGTGGCGCCCGAACAGCACCCCGGCCCCGTGGACCTCGAGCTCGGCGTTGGTGCGGATCCCCAGGCGGTGGGCGGCAATGCGGTCCAGCCAGTCCCCCGCGCTGGTCGTGCACACATAGACGCCCTCGGACGGTGCCCCCAGGGGGGCTCCGAGGGCGGGCGCGCCCTGCGCATCGGTTGGCGCCGGGAGAGGTGCGGGCACCCCGGACTGGCGGCGGAGCCGGTTACGCCAGCCCAGCAGCATCAGCCCGATCACCGCGGCGATGACGGCCAGGGTGATCAGTACGGCGCCGGTGTATTCACCCATCTACAGCCCCTCGGTGATCCGCGGGGTGTTCAAGGCGCCGTCGAGCACCGTGGGGTGCCCGTGGAAGAACACGGCGGTGACCGCCCCGGGCAGTTCAAGGTCCTTGAAGGGCGAGTTCCGGCCCTTGGTGGCCATCGCATACGGGTCAACGACCCAGCGCGCGTCGGCATCGACCAGGGTGATGTTCGCCGGTTCGCCCACGGCCAGCGGGCGCCCCTGGTCCGTGACCCGGCCGATCTGCGCCGGGGTGGTGGACAGGACGCGGGCGACATCGGCCCAGGTGATCATGCCGGTCTCGATCATGGTGTGCTGGACCACCGAAAGCGCGGTTTCCAGGCCGGTCATGCCCATGGCCGCGGCCGCCCATTCGCACTCCTTGTCCTCGGCAGGGTGCGGGGCATGGTCGGTGCCCACGATGTCGATGGTGCCATCGGCCAGTCCGGCGCGCAGCGCCATCACGTCGGCCTCGCGGCGCAGCGGCGGGTTGACCTTGAAGACCGGGTCGTAGCTGGTGACCAGGTCCTCGGTGAGCAGCAGGTGGTGCGGGGTCGCCTCGGCGGTGACGTTCACCCCGCGGGATTTGGCCCACCGGATGATTTCCACGGATCCCGCGGTGGAGACGTGGCAGACGTGCAGGCGGGAGCCGACGTGTTCGGCCAGCAGCACGTCGCGGGCGATGATCGATTCCTCGGCCACGGCCGGCCAGCCGGCCAGCCCGAGCACCGCGGAGACCTCGCCCTCGTTCATCTGGGCGCCCTCGGTGAGGCGCGGTTCCTGGGCGTGCTGGGCGATGACGCCGTCGAACGCCTTCACGTACTCCAGCGCCCGGCGCATGATCAGCGGGTCAAAGACACAGATCCCGTCATCGGAGAAGACACGGACCGCGGCCCGGGAATCGGCCATTGCGCCGATCTCCGAAAGCTGCGTCCCGGCCAGGGAGACGGTGACGGCCCCGACGGGCCGCACATCGACCCAGCCCGAGCGCCGGCCCAGTGACCAGACCTGTTCGACGACCCCGGCGGTGTCCGCCACGGGGTTGGAGTTGGCCATTGCGTGGACCGAGGTGAAGCCGCCCAGGGCCGCGGCCCGGGTACCGGTTTCCACGGTCTCGGCGTCTTCGCGGCCCGGTTCGCGCAGGTGGGTGTGCAGGTCGACCAGCCCGGGAAGGGCGATCTGGCCCTCGGCCCCGATGACCGTGGCGCCGGCGGCGGCCTCGTGGCTCGCGGCGTCCGTGCCCATCGCCAGGATGGTGCCACCGGCGATGAGGATGTCGGCGGCCGCTTCGCCCAGCGGCTTGGCGCCGCGGATCAGGTAGGTGGTGTTGGTGCTCATGAGATTGACTCCCGTTTCTTTACAGGCCGGCCGGGCGCGGGGCATCCGGTGATTGCGGACGCTGTTGGTTCCCCGACAGCAAGAGGTAGAGCACGGCCATGCGAACCGCCACGCCGTTGGCCACCTGGGCCAGCACGGTGGAGCGGGGCGAATCGGCGGCCGCGGAGGAAATTTCCAGGCCCCGGTTCATCGGGCCCGGGTGCATGATGATGGTCTCGGATCGTTCGCTGGCATCGAGTGCCGCAAGCCGTGCGTCGTCGAAGCCCCAGAGCCGGGAGTACTCCCGGGTATTGGGGAAGAAGGACTCGTGCATCCGCTCTCCCTGGACCCGCAGCATCATCACCGCGTCGACACCGGTTGCCAGGGTGGCGTCCAGGTCATAGCTGATGGTCGCGGGCCAGGAGGCCGAGCCGTGGGGCAGCAGCGTGGGCGGGGCGACCATCGTGACCTCGGCCCCCAGGGTGCGCAGCAGCCAGAGGTTGGAGCGGGCGACGCGCGAGTGCAGGATGTCCCCCACGATGGCGACCCTCATGCCGGCCAAATCAGAGCCCAGCGAGGTGTGCCCGTGCAGCTTCGACCAGTGCGCGCGCAGCGTGAAGGCATCGAGCAGCGCCTGGGTGGGGTGCTCGTGGGTGCCGTCCCCGGCGTTGATGACCGGGGCGTCGATCCAGTCGGTGGCCGCAAGGCGTGCCGGCGCGCCCGAGGCGCCGTGCCTGATGACCACCGCGTCGGCGCCGATCGCCTGCAGGGTCTGTGCGGTGTCCTTGAGCGACTCGCCCTTGGAGACGGAGGATCCCTTGGCGGAGAAATTGATCACGTCGGCGCTGAGCCGCTTGGCCGCGGCCTCAAAGGAGATCCGGGTGCGGGTGGAATCCTCGAAGAACAGGTTGACCACCGTGCGCCCGCGCAACGCCGGGAGCTTCTTGACCTCGCGGGTGCCCACGGCGGCCATTTCCTCGGCTATATCCAGGATCCGGATCGCGTCGAGGCGTGAGAGGTCGGCGGTGGAGAGCAGGTGTTTCATGCGCGGGCCTCGATGAGGACTTCATTCTCGTTTGCCCCGTCGACCTCGGCCAGGTGCACGCGCACCTTTTCGGTGGTGGCGGTGGGCAGGTTCTTGCCGACGTGGTCGGCGCGGATGGGCAGTTCGCGGTGCCCGCGGTCCACCAGTACGGCCAGGCGCACGATGCGCGGGCGGCCGAAGTCCGCCAGCGCGTCCAGGGCGGCGCGGATGGTGCGTCCGGAGTAGAGCACGTCATCGACCAGCACCACGACCTTGTCATCGATGCCGCCGGCGGGCAGCAGCGTGGGGACCGGTGTGCGGGTGGTGGAGCGGCGCAGGTCATCGCGATACATCGTGACGTCGAGCTGGCCGGTGATCGAGGCCGGATCCAGGCCCGGTTCGGTGGCGGCGATGCGCCGGGCGAGGCGTTGGGCCAAGGGGAAGCCCCGTGACGGGATTCCCAGCAGGACCAGGTCCCCGGTTCCCTTGTTCGCCTCGATGATTTCGTGGGCGATGCGGGTGAGCGCCCTATCGATGTCATCGCTGGAGAGGACTGTTCGGGCACTGACGGGCGCGGTGGCACGGGCTTGATCGGGCTCGTTGCTCATGTGCGGCCTCCTTCCCCGCCTCACTGGACGGAATTTAAAGGTTGCTTGCTCCATCAAAATTAGCACAGGCCCGCGCCCACGTAGGATTTGAGTCATGCGCGTTACCTCACATGCCCCGCAACCCTCCCCGCACGGCTCCCCGGCGGACCCGTGGTCCGCTCCCGCCCCGGCGACCGGCAGGTCCCTGACATGGGCGCTGGTTGCCGCCACCGCGCTGTTGCTGGTGGTCGCCTGGTTCCTGTCTTCGGTCTTTGGCACCGGCACCGTGTTGTGGCTCGGCGCCCTGGCCATGGTCCCCCTGGGCCTGTGCCTGGCGGGGTTGCGCTGGGTGGATCGGTGGGACCCGGAACCGCGGTCGGTGCTCTTGCTGGGCCTGCTCTGGGGCGCCGGTGCCTCGGTGGCCGCGACACTGCTCTTCGGGGATGCGTTCACCGAACTGTTTTTCGACCCGTCCGGGTCCGTGGACCTGGACACGTTCGGGTCGGTGGTGCAGGCACCGATCCTTGAGGAGCTGGCCAAGGGCGCCGGGGTGCTGCTGGTCTTTTGGATCAACAGGGCCCATTTCGACGGTCCGCTGGACGGGATCGTGTACGGCGGCATCGTCGGCGCCGGTTTCGCGTTCACCGAGAACATCCTGTATTTCGGGGCCAGCCATGTGGATCCGGCGGGCCCGGGCGGACTGGTTGGCGTGTTCGTGCTGCGCGGACTCTTCTCGCCCTTTGCCCATGTGCTCTTCACCGCCTGGACCGGGTACGCGCTGGGGCTCTGCGCCGCGCGCGGGCGTCGGGGGCATTGGCCCCTGTATTTGGTCCTCGGGCTGCTGCCGGCGATGGCCGGGCACTTTTTGTGGAACGGCGGGGTGGGAATCTTTTTCGATGATTTCCTGCTCTTCTACTTCGTGCTCCAGGTCCCCTTGTTCATCGCCTCGGTCATTGCCGTGGTCCTGCTCCAGCGCGCCGAGCAGCGGCTGACCGCCTTGCGGCTCGACGAGTACCGGGTGAGCGGCTGGTACACGGAGGCGGAGGTGGCGATGCTTGCCACCTCCGCCGGGCGGCGCAAGGCCAAGGCCTGGGCTGCGGCGAACTCCCGCACCCGGCAGATGAAACAGTTCACCGACACCGCAATGCGCCTGGCCGCGGTGCGCCAACGCATCGCCACGGGCCATCCGACAGCAGCCGACCACGCCCGGGAGCTGGCGCTGCTTCACCACGGGCACCGCCAGCGGGTGCAAATGCTCGCCGGCACCTGAATCCCCTGGCCGGCGGGGCTCCCATGGGCGGTGCCCGTGACCCGGGTCCGAACTGTCAGCTAATTGAAGAGCTGGCCGACGCGCGAGAGCGTGGTGATCACCCCGTAGGCCAAAGGCGCCCCGACGAGCAGCCAGCCAAAGACCAGGCGCCCGAGGGCAACATCCACCTCGAGGTCATCTCCGGGGGCGGGAACATGCTGTTGCGGCTCCATCTAGGATCCCTTCAGTGAGGAAGAGAGCTCTTCCTGCGGTTCATGGAACTTCGGGTCCACCGGTTTGATCAACGCGCTGGCGATGAAGCCCAGAACCAGCAACACCACCATCGTGAGCAGGACCGGCAGGTAGTTGTGCGCGTTCATCGTCCCGGGCTTGCCCTGCATGTCAAGGAGCCCGTTGACGATCAGCGGCCCGGCGATGCCGGCCGCGGACCAGGCGGTGAGCAGGCGGCCGTGGATCGCCCCGACCTGGTACGTCCCGAAGAGGTCCTTGAGGTAGGCCGGCGCGGTGGCGAAAGATCCGCCGTAGAAGCTGATGATCACCACGGCCATCGCCACGAAGAGCAGCATCGAGCTGCCTCCCAGCAAGGCCAGGACCACGTAGAACACCGCGCCCAGGCCCAGGTAGACCATGTAGATCCCCTTGCGCCCGATCACATCCGAGGTGCTTGACCAAATGAAGCGCCCGGCCATGTTGCCGATGGAGAGCATGCCCACGAAGCCGGCGGCGATCGCCGCGTTCACCGCCGAGTTCCCGTCGGGCCCGCGGAAGAAGTCCTGGATCATCGGCGAGGCCTGTTCCAGGATGCCGATCCCGGCGGTGACGTTCAGGAACAAGGCGGTCCACAGCAACCAGAAGCTGCGGGTCTTGATGGAGTTCGCCGCCGAGACATGCGCGGTGGTGACCATCGCCGAGGTCTTGGCCTTGGCGGGATCGAAGCCGCGCGGCTTCCATCCGGGGGCCGGGATGCGGATGTTGGCCACACCGTACATCATCACCGCGAAGTAGAGCAGGCCCAGGGTCACAAACAGCTTGCCCACCGAGGCGCCCGAGGCGATCCAGTCGGCCCCGTCAATAGCCGGGTTGAACCCGTCGTAGAACTTCAGCAGTGCCGTGGACATCGGGGAGGCAATCAGCGCGCCGCCGCCGAATCCCATGATCGCCATGCCGGTGGCCATGCCCGGGCGGTCCGGGAACCACTTCATCAGCGTGGAGACCGGGGAGATGTAGCCGATGCCCAGCCCAATGCCGCCAATGACGCCGTAACCCAGGTAAACCAGCCACAGCTGGCCGGTGAAGATCCCGGCGGCGCCGACCAGGAAGCCGGCGCCCCAGAAGGACGCGGCAACGAACATCGACTTCCGCGGCCCGCTGCGCTCCACCCAGGTCCCCATGAACGCCGCCGAGAGCCCCAGCATCACGATCGCGATGGAGAAGATCACGCCGATGGCCGTCTGGGTGACCTCGAAGTGCCCGATCAGCGCGGATTTGTACACGCTGGTCGCGTAGGCCTGCCCGATGCACAGGTGCACGGCCAGCGCGGCCGGGGGAATGAGCCAGCGGTTGAAGCCCGGAGGGGCCAGGGAGCGGGAGCGGTCAAGCCAGGTCAAGGGGTTCTCCTCGGGTAAAGGTGCGCACGGATGGTTCCTGGGGTTCGGCACCTGGCGCCGCCATCGGCCAAACCCCAGCACACAGTGTGGCATGCTTCACACCCCGCGGCCCGTTCACCGCGCCCGCGAGCGATGGTGCGTTAACGCACCGCGGCCGGTGGGCCTGCCGCAAGGGAAGGGCCCGCCGGCCGGCGGTAAGGCGGATGCCTGCGTCGTGGCTAGGCCAGCAACGTCGGCTTCATCTGCTGGATGCGCCCGAGCAGTCCGTTGACGAACTCCGGGGACTCGTCGGTGGAGAGCTCGCGAACCAGCAGCACGGCCTCGGAAACGGCGACGCCGTCGGGGACCTCGTCGTTGAAGAGCAGCTCCCAGGTCCCGATGCGCAACGCGGTGCGATCCACCGTCGGCATGCGTTCCAGGGTCCAGCCCTTGGAGTAGGAGGAGAGGATCTCATCGATCCGGTCCAGCTCGGCCATGACGCCTTCGATGATGCTCACGGTGTACTCGTTGATGGTGATATCCGTGGCCTCGCGGCGCAAGCGCATGGCCGCCAGCGGCGAGACATCGCGCTGTTCGGCTTCAAAGAGGATGTCCAGTGCCCGGCGACGGGCCTTGGCGCGTGCGCTCACTAGGAGACACGCCCCAGGTAATCGCCGGTGCGGGTGTCGACCTTGACCTTGGTGTTCTGCTCGACGAACAGCGGCACCTGGATTTCCTTGCCGGTTTCCAGGGTGGCGGGCTTGGTGCCGGCCGAGGAGCGGTCGCCCTGCAGGCCGGGCTCGGTGTAGGTGATTTCCAGGGTGACCGACGGGGGCAGCTCGACGTACAGCGGGGAGCCCTCGTGCATCGCGATGGTGACGTTCTGGTTCTCCAGCATGAACCCGGCGGTGTCCCCCACGACGGTCCCGGCAACGGTGAGCTGGTCGTAGTCCGAGAGGTCCATGAACACGAAGTCTTCGCCGTCCTGGTACAGGTACTGGTAGTCGCGGCGGTCTACGGTCGCGGTCTCGATCTTGGCGCCGGCGTTGTAGGTCTTTTCCAGCACGCGGCCGGTGAGGACGTTGCGCATCTTGGTGCGCACGAACGCGCCGCCCTTGCCCGGCTTGACGTGCTGGAAATCGATGATGCTCCAGAGCTGGCCCTCGATCTTGAGGACTTGCCCGTTCTTGATGTCGGTGGTTGATGCCACGATCTACTCTTCTTCCGTATGCGCCGGGGGCTCGCCGGGCGCAAATGCCGCTGGCGGGCGGAGCTCACCGTACCGGCGGACTCCCTCAGGCGTGTTGTCAAAAATCCAAGATTAAGTTTAGCGCACCTCGACCCGGCCCGTGGGTTTACCCGATGGTGATCTGCCGGACGTCGGTGGGGTGGCCCGGCGCAGCCGGTGCCGCGTGGGGCTAGTGCGCCGGGTCCGCCCCGGGGCCCTCAGCGGCGTGTTGGGCGGGGATCCGGGCAGTGACGGCCTCCAGGCAGGCCCGCGAGGACTCGATCAGGTGGGCGTCGGCCCCTTCGGCGGTGCGCAGGTCAAGGGCCTTGCGGAATCGGTTGGCACCGGCGAGCAGGTCCCCGCTTTCCACGTAGGCGAAGCCAAGGTGCTGCTGCAGGATCGATTCATGCTCGGTGCCCTTGAACTCGGTCAGCAGGGCACGCAGGCGCTTGGTGGCCCGCGCGAAGTCCCCGCCGGCCCGGGTCAGCGAGGTGTCAAGCACGCGCATCACGAAGTTCTGCGGGTCGTTGAGCCGTGTTTCGGTGACCAGCTCGCTGGCGGCCCGCAGCTCGCCCTGGGCCAGCAGCACGACGACCTGGGAGCTGGCGGAACCCGTGCGCAGGGTTTCGCGCGCCAGCACCGCATCGGAGACCTCATGGCGCATCGTCGTGAGGTTCAGCAGGATCCCGGGCACTCCCGATTCGATGTTGTGCCGCGGGGAGCTCAGCCCCGCCGCCGGCACCGCCAGCAACTCCTGGGTGTGGGTCTTCTCGCTTTCGGGCACCCCGATCATGCTGAAATCTCCTGGTAGGCGGCGAACAAGAGGGACGTGTCGGGGACATCGAGCATCCGCGGGCGCCCAATGCCCTCGAGCACGACGAACCGCAGCAGGTCGCCACGGGCCTTCTTGTCCCGGCGCATCCCGTCCAGCAGCGCCTGCCAGCGGTCCCCGCGGTAGGTGGTGGGCAGTCCCAGGGATTCGAGGATCGCCAGGTGGCGGTCGGCCACCGCGTCCGAGGTGCGCCCGACGCTGCGGCCCAGTTCCGCGGCAAAGGCCATGCCGATGGACACCGCGGCGCCGTGGCGCATGGAGTAGCGTTCGGCCAGCTCGATCGAGTGGGCCAGGGTGTGCCCGTAGTTCAGGAACTCGCGGTCCCCCGCTTCACGCAGGTCCGCCGAGACGATCTTGGCCTTGACCGCGATGGCCCTCTCGACGAGCTCGCGCAGCCGGGCCGAGGTGGCGTCGGTGGCATCTGCGGGGTCTTCCTCGATGAGTTCCAGGATCCGCTCGTCGGCGATGAAACCGCATTTGACAACCTCGGCCAGACCGGTGACCAGCTCGTTCTTTGGCAGCGTCGCCAGCGTGTCAAGGTCAACCAGCACGCCGGCAGGGGGGTGGAAGGCACCGACGAGGTTCTTGCCCTCGGCGGTGTTGATGCCGGTCTTGCCGCCCACCGCGGCATCGACCATGCCCAGCAGCGAGGTGGGCAGGTGGACGACCTTGGTCCCGCGCAGCCAGGTGGCAGCGACGAATCCGGCCAGGTCGGTCACCGCCCCTCCCCCCACCGCGACGATGGCGTCAGAACGGGTGAAGTCGTTCTTGCCCAGCACCTGCCAGCAAAAGGAAGCGACCTCGATGTGCTTGCCCTCTTCGGCGTCGGGGATCTCGGCGCTCAGTGCCGAGTACCCGGCGGCTTCGAGGTCTTCCTTGACGATGTCGCCGGTGACGCGCAAGGCGCGCGGATGGATCACGAGGACCTTCTTCACGCGCTCGCCCAGCAGTGCCGGCAGCCGACCCAGCAGGCCGTTGCCGACGACGACGTCGTAGTTCTCGGTCGGTGCCGCTCCGGTGACGTGGATCGTCGTGGGTTCGGGGTTCATCGTTGGATCCTCCAAAAGTGCTGCCTGTCGCGACGACCGGAGTCGGACCTCGTCGGCGGTGCGCGCGGGCGCTAATGTGTTTGTGCGCCGGGGGGATTCCCCTGGCCGGCCTGTGGCCGTTGCCGAGGTGCGATGGTCCCGGGGCGCTTGGATGCGAGGGTGTTTGGGCTTAAGCCTACGTGGTGGGGACGCCCATGGGGTGCTTCAGTGTCCGGCATCACGGTAGGCGGTGGCGATCAGGGACGCGACCTGGGTTGCGTTGAGCCCCCGGGTGTCGATGGTCAGGTGCGCGCAGGCTTCGTAGAGCCCGCGGCGCCGGGCAAAGATCCGGCTCCAGGATTCCAGCGGGTCCCCGTCCAGCAGCGGCCGGGACCGGTCGGCCCCGATCCGCGGGGCGACGGTGCGCGCATCGGTCAGGAGGTAGACGCAGTAGCCGCCGCCCAGCAATTCCCTGTTGGCCGGTGCCAGCACCGCGCCTCCCCCGGTGGCCACCACCGCCGGGGTTTGCCCGCCCATGGCCCGCGCCAGCGCCTGGGACTCGAAGCGGCGGAAGCCCTCTTCCCCGTGTGCCTCGAAGATCGAGGGGATCGGGCCGTGCCCGGCGATGACCAAGGCGTCGGTATCGATGAATTCGGCGTCCAGCATGCGTCCCAGCAATGCGCCGACGGCGGACTTGCCGCTGGCCATCGGACCGATCAGCACGATCGGGGTGCTCATCGGTGGCGAACGGAACCGAGGTTCGAGGGGATCGCGTCGAGGTAGCCGGCCAGGTTGCGCTTGACCTCGGTGAGCGAGTCGCCGCCGAACTTTTCCAGCACCGCCTGGGCGAGCACCAGTGCGACCATGGCCTCGGCGACCACCCCGGCCGCCGGAACCGCACAGACATCGGAACGCTGGTGGTGCGCGGTGGTTTCTTCGCCGGTGGCCGTGTCGATGGTTTTCAGGGCGCGCGGAACCGTGGCGATCGGCTTCATGGCCGCACGCACGCGCAACACGTCCCCGATGGACATGCCGCCTTCGATGCCGCCGGCCTTGTTCCCGGAGCGGTCGATGGTTCCGTCTTCGCCGCGCACGATCTCGTCGTGGGCCGCGGAGCCGCGCCGCGCCGCGGTGAGGAAACCGTCCCCGACCTCGACGCCCTTGATGGCTTGGATGCCCATCAGCGCACCGGCCAGGCGCGCGTCAAGGCGTCGGTCCCAGTGCACGTAGGAGCCAAGCCCGGGGGGAAGGTTGTAGGCCAGGACCTCGACGACGCCGCCGAGGGTCTCGCCCTCCTTGTGGGCGGCGTCGACCTCCGCGACCATGGCCGCCGAGGTATCCGCATCGAAGCAGCGCAACGGATCTGCATCCAGGGCGATCACGTCGGCGGCCCCCGGCAAGGCGGCATCCTCGGGGGTGGAGACGGTGCCCACGGAAACGGTGTGGGAAACCAGTTGGATTCCCAGCTGGTCCAGGAAGTTCGAGGCCACGGAGCCCAGGGCCACGCGGGCCGCGGTCTCGCGCGCCGAGGCACGCTCCAGCACCGGGCGGGCATCGTCGAAACCGTACTTCTGCATACCGGTGAAATCGGCGTGGCCGGGACGTGGCCGGGTCAGCGGCGCATTGCGGGCCATCGAGGCCAGCTCCTCGGGATCGATGGCGTCGGGATTCATGACCTTTTCCCACTTGGGCCACTCGGTGTTCCCCACCTCGATGGCCACCGGTCCGCCCTGGGTCACCCCGTGGCGTACGCCCCCGGAGAAGGACACCGCATCCTGCTCGAACTTCATCCGGGCACCGCGGCCGTAGCCCAGGCGGCGCCGCGCCAGGGCATCACGCACATCCTGTGAAGAGATGGCAATGCCCGCGGGCATTCCCTCGATAATTCCAACCAATGCGGGGCCGTGTGATTCGCCCGCCGTCAACCAACGCAACATGCTCTCCATCCTGCCATGTAGTGGTGCCCCGATCAGGGCCGGGGCAGCCCGACTGCGTCGCACATCACATTTGTGACGTGGTCCCAGTCCGCATCGTGGACGCCGCTGAACAACTTGACCTGCTCCACACCCTGGTGGACCAGCATCGCCAGACCCGAGACCACGGTGCCTCCGGCGAACTCCCAGGCCCTCGCGAGCGCCGAGGGCCAGGGGTCGTAGGCGACATCGAGCAGCACCGCCCCGGGCGAGAGCACGGTGCGTGGGGTGCGGACCTCGTGATCCAGGCCAAGGGCCGAGAGCAAGCCGTCGGCGGCATGCGCCGGAAGCGTCGAGATGAGTGCTTCATAGCCGGGCAGCTGCTCGCGTGCGTCACCGATCTCCACGGCCCGGCCCACCAGCCCGAGGCTGTGGGCCAGGGCCAGCGCGGTGCCGGCGCGTTGCCGATCGCGCACCAGCAGGTCCACGTGGGTGAAACCCAGTGACCTGCATGCCTCCAGCGCGGCCAGGGCGGTGTTTCCCGAACCCAGGATCCCGGCCCGGTGGATGCTGCCCGGCGCCGTGTCCTGCGTGGAGTTCCCGGAATCGAGGCGCGAGGGCAGGAGATTCGAGAGGGCCCGCACGATCCCGTCGACGTCGGTGTTGTGCCCCCGGAGGCGCACATGCCCGTCAAGGCGCTGGACCACCACCGTGTTCAGCGCGCCCAGGCGCAGCACCCGGGCAGATAGCTCATCGAGGTGCTCAATCAGCGCGCCCTTGAGCGGCATCGTGACCGAGACCCCCGCCCAGCCGGGCTCGGTGCGCAACCGGGCCGCGAAGCCGGCCACTTCACCGGGCAGCATGTCGATGGCCGTGTACTCGATATCCACACCCAACGCACGGTAGGCGGTGGCGTGCAGCAGGGGCGAGCGCGAATGGGCGATCGGGTGGCCCAGCACCGCGGCACGGAGCCGGGCCCCCGGGTCACTCACTTGCACACGTCCGTGTTCGCCGCGCACCAGGAACGGAACTCGTCCTGGTAGACGAGATGCTCGGAGTAGGTCTTGGCGAACTTGGTTTCACCGGTGTTGGTGTTCACCGTGACCCAGTAGTAGTAGTCGTTGGGGGCAGGGTTCGCCGCTGCCTTGATCGCGGAGTCCCCCGGGGATCCGATGGGCGTCGGGGGCAGGCCCTTGTGCTCGTAGGTGTTGTACTTGTTTTGCGCGTCGCGCTTTTCCTCGGGCGTGAATTGCAATGAGTAGCGGTCCAGTCCGTAGATGACCGTCGAATCGACCTGGAGGAGGCCGTTGGTTTCCTTGTTGTCCGCGTGTAACCGGTTTTCCAGTGCCCCTGCCACCGTGGCGTAGTCGTCCTTGCGGGCCTCGGCCTGCAGGATCGAGGCAACCTTCAGCACGTGGTATTGCTTGGCCGGGTCCGTGATTCCGGCATCGTTGAGCGTCTTGGTCGTTGCCTCGACCATGGTGCGCAACACCGTTTCACCATCGGCATCCATGGGGAAGCGGTATTCCCCCGGATGCAGATAGCCCTCCAGGTTCGGGGCCTTGGAGCTGACGCCCAGTGCCGCGGGATCATCGGCCAATGCCGTGAGGTCCTTCAGGGGCAGGCCGGTGGATTCGGAGATCTGCTCAAGCACCTTGGACATGCGGGTGTTCTCCTTGATGGCCACGTAGGAGACCTTGGCGGCTTCCTCGCCGATCAGGGTCGAGGCCGCATCCAGGGCAGGCATCTCCATGCGCAGGTCGTAGGTCCCGGGGTGGATTACACGGTTCTCGGTATCCACCAGCTGGATGGCTTCAAGGAAGAGCTTGTCGCTGGCGACGATGTCTCGGTTGGCCAGCTCGCGACCGATCTGCTTTGGTCCCCAACCGGATTTGACCTCGAAGGAGACCGCTTCCCCGCCCGGCGCCGGGAAGTCCTGGGGGCTGAGGCGGTCCAGAAGGCCCTGCAGGAAGAAAACCACGCCGACGATGACCGCGCCGAATCCCAGCAGCACCACCAGCAGGACCCAGTTGCGCCTGCGGCGTCTGGCCTTGCGCTTTTCGGGGTCCACCGCCGGGGTGTCAAGGAACAGGTTCTCGCGTTCCACCGGTTCGGCGTAGGACTCGGGATCAAATCCGGGTTCCCCTCCGACGTCGTCGTACCCTTCGGGGTACACCTCTTCGG
>JAUNVO010000020.1:16554-23837 GCA_030540695.1 Micrococcaceae bacterium
ACCTCTTCGGTGCCCGGCGCCGTGGCCAAATGGGTGTATTCGTGGCCGGGCCAGGACCCGTGTTCTCCAGTGGGTACCGGTGCGGGCCCGTTGTCCGGGGAAGGGATTCCGGGCTTCGTGGGCTGCTTTCCGGAATCCGGGAGCCTGGAGGCGTTGACGAGGGGCATCGCGTCGGTGGCGGCTTCGGCGGGAGAGGGTGCCGGGTCCGCGGGCGGGGCCGGCGGCTGCGCGCGGTCTGCGGCCCCGGGGACCGGTGCCGGCCCTGGCGTTGGGGTGCCTTGGGGTGCGGAGTCGACGGCATTGACCGGTTTTACGCCGGTTTCCGCGATGACGGTTTCTGGGTGTTCTTCCGGGGGCGTCGACGGATTCACGGCGGAACCGGCCGCCTCAGGGGACGTGCGGCGCAGCGGCGCGGCGTTGGCGCGCAATGTCTGCCTGATGCGTTCGGCAGCGACCCGCTGGGCCTCGATGGCTTCGGTCCGCGCGCGCAGGGCGCCCTGGGTGCGTGCCTGCTGGGCTGCACGAAGGGCCTCGGAGCGCTCCCCGACCGGTTTGCCGGCCTTTGCTGCCCGGGCCCCGGGAATCGGGTTGCCGTGGTCCGGGGTTTGCGCGGGGGTGCGTGTGGCCGGGTCTTGCTTATCCGGTGCCGGCTCCGGAGTTGTCGCCGCCTGCCGCGCGAGCTGCTGGAGTTCAGCCTTCTCACGGGCGGCACGGGCGGCACGGCGCGGCGAAGGCGCGGATTCACCGTGGCCGGAATCGCTGGACGATTCGTTTGTCATGCGGTTTTCTCCCTTGCCCGCAGGCAGCGTAGTAGCCGGGGGACGACGCAGGCCCGCCCCTTCGACCAAATGAGATGTGATGCGATCGTAGCCTAAAGAGGCTTCTGCGGGCAGCATCCCGTGCCCGGATTCGCCCGTCGGCTTGGTTCCGTCTGGGGACGGCGTTGAACGATCAGCTGCCATCGCCGGGCCCAAGGTCTTCCCGCGCGGCCGGCTCACCGGGGGTGTGTTGTCCGTTCCTGCGCATCTCGAGCACCTGTTGGAGGATCGCCACGGCCGCCACCTGGTCGACGACCGCACGGTGCTTTCGCCCGTCCAGCCCGGCCTCGCGCAGTGAACGGTGTGCACTGACAGTTGTCAGACGCTCATCGACGAGCCTGACCTCTGCCACAACGCCGCCGCGATCCAGGGCATGGAGCAGTTTTCGTGCGTAGTCCCGGGCCATGGCGGTGGACGCGGTTTCGCCGCCGGACATCGAGCGTGGCAGGCCCACGTAGATCTGCGAGGCGCCGCGTTCGGCGGCCAACTTGACCAGCACCCCGATGTCGCTTGATTTCTTGGCATCGCGCTTCAGGGTCTTGACCGGGGTGGCCAGCAGCCCGTCGCGGTCGCTTGCCGCGACGCCTACGCGGGCCATGCCCACATCGACGCCGAGCAGCACCCCGCGCGGCGGGGCCCCGGGCCCGGGCTCCGGCGCCGGGGTTATGACAGTTCCTGGATGGAACGGATCATGGCGTCCAGGGCCTTGGATGTCTGGCTGGCATCCTGGCCTCCGCCCTGTGCGACGTCGTCCTTGCCGCCACCGCCGCCGCCAAGGACCTTTGCCGCGGTCCGAACCAAGGCACCGGCCTTGGCCCCCTTGGCGCGGGCTTCCTCGTTGGTGGCTACCAGCACCAACGGGCGTTCGTTGGCCACACCGGTCAGTGCGACGATGGTAGCCCCCGAGCCCAGGCGGTCACGCAAATCCAGTGCCAGGCTACGCAACGCGTCGGCCGATGGAGCCGCCCCGACATCATGGGCAAGGACCTTGATCCCGTTGAACTCAACGGCCTTGGAGACCAGCGAGCCTGCCTGGGAGGCCAGCTGTGCCGAGCGAAGCTTCTCGATCTCGCGTTCTGCGTGGCGCAGCTTCGCGACGGTCTCGGAGATGCGCTCATTGAGCTGTGCCGCCGGGACCTTGAACATCGAGGAGAGCTCGGAGACCAGCGCACGCTCGGCGGCACCGTGGCGGAAGGCCTCCATGCCCACCAGCGCCTCGACGCGGCGATTACCCGAGCCCACGGATGCTTCACCCAGCAGCGTCAGTGAGCCGATCTGCGCGGTGGCTCCCACATGGGTGCCACCGCAGAGCTCGCGGCTCCAGGCGTCATTGATTTCCACCATCCTCACCGTGTTGCCGTACTTCTCACCGAAAAGGCTCATCGCGCCCATGGCGCGGGCCTCGGCCAACGGCATCACGTTGGTGCGGACCTGGTGGTCGTTGCGGATCGCCAGGTTAACGACCTCTTCGACCTCGTTGCGTGCCGCGGTGGAAAGTGCCTCGGACCAGGAGAAATCAAAGCGCAGGTATCCGGCCTTGTTGAAGGAACCGGACTGCAAGGCATCCGGGCCCAGGATTTCGTGCAGGGCGGCATGGACCAGGTGGGTCGCGGAATGCGCCTGTTCGCCGGAGTGGCGGCGGTTGCGGTCGACCTCGGTGCGCACCGTGGCACCGGCCGGGAGCTCGCCCTCGCGAACGATGGCCTGGTGCACGTTCAGCCCGCGGATCGGGGCCTGGACGTCGAGGACCTCCAGGACGAAGCCGTCACCGGTGATCAGCCCGACGTCGCCGGCCTGGCCGCCGGCTTCGGCGTAGAACGGGGTCTCATTGAGCACCAGTTCAACCTGTTGGCCTTGCTCGGCGACATCCACCAGTGCGCCCTCGCGCACGATGCCGCGCACGGTGGATTCCCCGGAGAGCTCTTCATAGCCGGTGAAGATCACGTCGCCGGCGTCATGGAGCTGCATGAAGGTGCTCAAATCCGCGTGGCCGGCTTTCTTGGCCTTGGCGTCTTTTTGCGCGCGCGTCCGCTGCTGGTTCATCAATTCACGGAATTTGGGTTCGTCGACGGCAAGGCCTGCCTCGGCGGCAATTTCCAATGTGAGGTCGATGGGGAAGCCATAGGTGTCATGCAGTGCGAAGGCGTCCTCACCGGAGAGCGAACCGCCCTTGGACTTGGAAACCTCGAGGGCTTCTTCCAGGCGCGTGGTGCCCGATGCGATGGTGCGCAGGAAGGCGCGTTCCTCGGCGTAGGCGATGCGTCCGATGCGTTCGAAGTCGGTTTCAACGATCGGGTAGACGCCCTTCATGGCGTCGCGGGAGACCGGAAGCAACTCCGGAAGCACGGCGGTCTCCACACCCATCAGGCGCATGGCCCGGACCGCGCGGCGAATCAGGCGGCGCAGTACGTAGCCGCGGCCCTCGTTCCCCGGGGACACCCCGTCGGAAATAAGCATCAGCGAGGAGCGGATGTGGTCGGCGACCATGCGCATGCGTACGTCATCCGCGTGGTTCGGGTCAGAGGGATCTTCGGTGGAGGAGTATCGGCGTCCGGCAAGTTCCGCGGCCTTGTCCAGCACGGGACGGACCTGGTCGGTCTCGTACATGTTCTCGACGCCCTGCAGGATCATGGCCAGTCGTTCAAGGCCCAGACCGGTGTCGATATTCTTCTTGGGCAGTTCCCCCAGGATCTCGAAGCTGCCCTTGTCCGTGCCTTCCCCGCGCTGGTACTGCATGAACACGAGATTCCAGATCTCGATGTAGCGGGTCTCATCGGCCTCCGGACCGCCGTCGATCCCGTATTCAGGGCCACGGTCATAGAAGATTTCCGAGCATGGGCCCGCCGGTCCGGGCTGGCCGGTGGACCAGTAGTTGTCCTCCATGCCCATCTTCTGGATGCGTTCGGCGGGGATCCCGATCTTGTCCCGCCAGATTTCCAGTGCTTCGGTGTCTTCGTGGAACACGGTGATCCACAGCTTCTCCGGGGGCAGGCCGTATCCACCGTCCTGCACCGAACTGGTCAACAGCTCCCAGGCGTAGGCGATGGCTTCGTCCTTGAAGTAGTCGCCGAAGGAGAAGTTGCCACACATCTGGAAGAAGGTGCCGTGGCGTACGGTCTTGCCGACTTCCTCGATGTCTCCGGTGCGGATGCACTTCTGGACGGAGGTTGCCCGCTTGTATGGCGGATCTTCCCGTGCCGTCAGGTACGGGATGAAGGGCACCATGCCGGCGACGGTGAACAGCAGCGAGGGGTCCGAAGAGACCAGTGAGGCACTGGGAACCGCGGTGTGGCCCTTCGACTCGAAGTAGTCGACCCACCGACGTGCAATTTCCTGCGATTTCATCGTTCCTCTTCGATCCCTTCGTGCCCCTGGGCACTGTGCTTGGGTGTTGTACTGCCTGCGGTCGGCCCACTGCTGGTGGTCTCGAGCCGGCGGGCCAAGACTGAAAGTCTAGTGGTGGTTCGGTCCGGGGGTTTCATCCAGGCCAAGGGCCAGGCGCAATTCCGTTTCGCGTTCGTTCATGCCCGAACGGAACGCATCGGCAACCTCATGGAGCGAATCGCTGAAGCGGCCGATGGTGCGGTTTAGTCCCTCGGCGCTGGCCAGATCCCTGGCTTCGTTGAGCTTGCGGGCGACCAACACGCCGACGCCGATACCGATGCCGACCCAGAATAGCTTCTTCATCTGAAGTTTCCTCGTTTCATGGATGGTGGAGCGTGCCCTGCCAGGCGGTTGCCGATCGCGGGCTTCCTTGCCCGGGGACGATGGCTCCAACCAAGTGGGTGGCCACACGTGCGTTTGACGCCGGCCCGGGTCTTGATCAGCGCGAGCGTCGGCCCTTGCCCGAGGGCTTGGTGCCCAGGGCGGAACGGACTCCGGCAGAGAAGGCGGCAACCTTGATCAGCGGCTTGCCTACGGTGGCGGCGGTCAAGGAGGACAGCGCACTGATGTTGGCTGAGGCATCCGAGACGTGCGAGGTGATGCCGTCGACCTTGCGGATCTGGTCGTTGGTGGTTGCCACGGTGCTGGTGACCTCGGTCAGCAGCGGTGTCGTCCCATCGGAAACGTCCTTTACGGCGGAGCGCAACTCGTCAAATACCTTGCCGAGTTTCCAGATGGGGATGGCCAGCAATGCCACCAGTATCGCAAAGACGCCTGCCGCAATGAGCCCGGCGATGTCCGACCCTGTCATGTGCTTTTCCTCTACCGTTGGTGACATGTGCTTTTCCACCTTACCGAATGGTGGCCGGTAGCACGGAACCGAAACGTCTTGGATAACACGAAGCCCGCGGCGCAAGGGCCACGGGCTTCGTGTTGCAAACTGCATTCGTTGGGTGTGAACCCGTCGAATTTAGCGTGCGTAGTACTCGACGACGAGGTTCTCTTCGCAGGTTACGGGAACCTCGGAGCGCTTCGGCTTGCGGACGAGCTTGGCCTGAAGGGCTTCAAGCTTGACGTCCAGGTAGGCCGGAACGGCGGGGAGAACGTCGCGGTGGGCGCCTGCTGCAGCGATCTGGAACGGGCCCATCTTTTCGCTACGCTCGTGGACGTGGATCAGCTGACCCTCGGACACGCGGTACGAGGGACGGTCCACGCGGGCACCGTTGACCATGATGTGGCGGTGCACAACAAGCTGGCGGGCCTGGGCGATGGTGCGGGCGAAGCCAGCACGCAGAACCAAGGCATCCAAACGCATTTCCAGCAGGGTAACCAGGTTTTCACCGGTCTGGCCCGCAGTGCGCTTGGCTTCTTCGAAGGCACGGGTCATCTGTGCTTCGCGGATGCCGTACTGTGCGCGCAAACGCTGCTTTTCACGAAGACGCACTGCGTAGTCGCTGTCCTGCTTCTTGCGGGCACGGCCGTGCTGGCCCGGACCGTAGGGACGACGCTCCATGTACTTTTCAGCTTTAGGAGTCAGAGCAAGGCCGAGGGCTCGCGAGAGGCGAACCTTGCGGCGGGCACGAGTGTTGTTAGCCACGAGTGTCCTTATCTGTTGTAAGCGACTGTTATTGGATCTGGCCTCCATGATGGAGAGTTGTGGGAAGCCGCATCCCTTGTCACTGCAACTGCCACATCGCTCACCCTCCGGGACCGAGGTTCCGGGCGGTTTGCCCTTAGGCAGCTTGCCAGCCAAGGATCAATCCTACCACCGTGAACAAACCCGAAGTGCACGGGGGCTGCCTCGTGGACGTGTGAGATAGGCCCGGGGTCGCGGGGCCCTAGCTGCGCCGGCGGTCTTTGGCCCTGATGATTCCGCGGATGCGTTCGACCCGTTCCGAGATGCCGCGTTCGGCCCCGTTCGCTGTCGGCGTGTAGTAGTCCTTGCCCACCAGGTCATCGGGCGCATATTGCTGGCTGGCCACCGAGTGTGGTGCGTCGTGTGAATATATGTAGCCCTTGCCATGGCCCAGCTGTTGGGCGCCGGGGTAGTGCGAGTCACGCAGGTGCATCGGCACTCCCCTGCCGCGGCCCGCACGCACATCGGCCACCGCGGCATTGATGGCGTTGTAGGCGGCATTGGATTTCGGTGCGGTGGCCAAGTGGACCACCGCGTGGCCCAGGATGAGCCTGGCTTCCGGCATGCCGATGAGTGCCACGGCTTGGGCTGCGGCAACGGCGGTTTGAAGGGCCGTTGGATCGGCCATGCCAATGTCTTCGGAGGCACTGATCATGATGCGGCGGGCAATGAACCGCGGGTCCTCGCCGGCCTCGAGCATCTTGGCCAGGTAGTGCAGTGCTGCGTCCACGTCCGAACCCCGGACGGATTTGATGAAGGCGCTGATGATGTCATAGTGCTGGTCGCCGGCTTTGTCGTAGCGCTGGACCGCGGCGTCCATTGCCCGTTCGGTGTGTTCGATGGTGATGACGATCTGGCCTGCCGGAGACAGCGCCCCGGCATGTGAGTCGTCGGCGTCGTTTACAGCGCCGTCCTGCGGCCCGGTGGAATCGGTGTCGGGAACCGGTTTGGCATCTATGGCCGTATCCGCAGGGAGTGTTCCAGCTGAATCGGATGGCGCATCTGCCTGCACCGGCGCGGTTCCCTTGGCCAGCAGCCCGTGGGATTCGGCCGCACTCCAGGCGACGCCGGCGGCGGCTTCCAGTGCAGTCAGCGCCCGGCGGGCATCTCCCCCGGCCATGCGGACCAAGTGGTCCAGTGCTTCAGGGTCCAGTACCAGGTCGTCGTTGAATCCCCGTTCGTCTGCCAGTGCTCGAGTGATCAGAGAGGCAATATCCGCCTCTTCCAGCGGACGCAGCGTGAGCAGCAAAGAGCGGGAAAGTAAGGGGGAAACAACGGAGAACGAGGGGTTCTCGGTGGTGGCCGCGACCAGCACGACCCATCTGTTTTCGACCCCGGGAAGCAGTGCATCCTGCTGGGCCTTGTTGAATCGATGGATCTCGTCAAGGAATAGCACCGTCGTTGCTCCGCGCAGGTCGCGGTCCTCGAGTGCTTGGTCCATAACC
>JAUNVO010000296.1 GCA_030540695.1 Micrococcaceae bacterium
CCGGGCGGCGTTGGTGTACGGGGCCATGAACGCCCGGCGGATCCCCGGTTCAAGCGACGGGTTGGCCAGCGCGTGGGTGGTGCGCAGGAACGCGTCGGTGGTCTTGGTTCCCCAGCCGTGCACCGCCGGGTTCGAAGCCAGGCGCAGGGCCGCGGGAAGCTCGAAGCCCGCCGGGTGCACCGCGGTGTTGGTCAGCACCACCGAGGCGAGCTGCTCCTGGTGTTCCAGGGCCCAGCCCAGCGAAATGATGCCGCCCCAGTCGTGGCCCACCGTGGTGACATCCCCGGTGAGCCCCAGCGCCCGGGTCAGGTCGCCCAGGTCGTTGACCCGGTCCGCGAGCCGGCGGAAGACCCCGGTGCGCACGGAGAAGCCCATGTCCAGCTGGTCCACGGCGACCACGCGGTAGGGCAGGTCGTTGGCCGAGACGTGCGCCAGCAGGCCGCGCCAGAGGTAGGACCAGGTGGGGTTGCCATGCACGCACAGCAAGGTGCCCACCGCGGTGATCGACTTGGCGGCCAGTTCCTCCTGGTTATCGAGCAGGTGCCATTGGTGCCGGGATCCGGGTTCATCGACCTCCGAGGTCGAATCAACCATGATCCGCCGTGAATACCGGGCGTCCACACCCGGGAAGATCTCACTCACCAGGCAAGCTCCATCATGGCGGTGTTCAGCCCGGAGCCGACCCCCATGCACAACACCCGGTCACCGGGCTTCAAGGTCGCCGCTTCCTGCGAAAGGGTCATCGGCAGCGAGGCCGGCCCGACATTGCCCCACTTGGGGAACGTGATGGGCACCCGCTCGCGGACCAGGCCCACGGCCTTGATGATCGCGTTGGTGTAGGAGTTGGAGACCTGGTGGGTCACGTAGCGGTCCATGGAGCGCCAGTCCCATCCGGATTGGTGCGCCTCGTCCCAGGCATTGACGACCAGTTCCAGGCCGTTGTCCAGCAGTCCCTTGGTGTCGGTGTACATCCCGGCCGGGCCGCCGACGCAGAGCCCGTGGTGTTCGGTGCCAGCCCGCGAGACCCCGCCCAGGATGCGGTGGGCACCGGGGTGGGCATCGGCCGGACCGATCACCGCGGCGGCCGCGCCCGAGCCCAGGGTCAGGGTGGCGAATTCGCGCAGGTAGTCCTCGCGGGTCGAATCCTCGGCGTTGAGCCGGTTGAACGTGGTCTCCTGGGTCGGCTGGGCGTCCTCGGCGGCGACCACCAGCGCGTAGTTGATCTGCCCGGAGTCGATCATGTTCGCCGCGAGGGTCATGCCGTTGACAAAGCCCAGGCAGGCGTTGGCCACATCGAAGTTCATGGCGGAGGAGGGCAGACCCAACTTGTGGTGAACCTTGGAGGCCACCGAGGGCTCCAGGTTGCGCCGCGTGACGGAGGTGTTGATCAGCAGCCCGATCTGTCCCGGTTCGATGCCGGCCTCGGCCATGGCCTTGCCGCCGGCCTCCACCGCGGCGTCGTCGAATTCGGTGCCCTCGGCCCACCATCGGCGTTCCATCACCCCGGCGACACGTTCAAGGAGCTTCTTGGATAAGCGCAGGCGTTTGAGGCTGGGCGCAAGCCGCTCGTCGAACGCGGCGGAGCTGAGGACCACCGGGGCCTGCACGCTGGTGACGGCCAAAAGGGCCGCGTTGTTGTGCCTAAACGTTGCGTTGCCGTTCAAAATCCAGCCTTCGTGTCGGGCCTGTCGTGCCGATGCCGGCCGCGCAGAATACGGACGTCGGAATCGTCACCGATCCCAACGAAAAGAAAATGTCCTTGTCCTACCGTATTACCTACCGGGCGCTACGTCTCATCGTGGCGGGGCCCGGGTTCCCCGTGGCGTTTCGCCCCGTCGGCGATTACCCGACCCCGAAGCCCGAAATTCCGCGCAACCACGCGGAATTTTCCCCTTCCACCGGACGCTGCGAATGCCTGACGGGGTTTCCCTAAGAGCCAAGAGATCTGCACCACCGGGCTCCGGAGGATGATTCAGGCTCCCCGCGCCGGTCCTTTATCCCAGCTACGGGAGTACATTCGGTGTCAGGGCACGAGGTGGATCCGCCGCGGTGCCCCGACGGCGGCAGTGATGCAGGGAAGGCGGTACCCCATGGAACCGATCAAGGCACGGGGCGCGGGCGAGGCTGCGGCCCCCGGGCCCCGCCGCTGGGCGTTGCCTCCCGGGCTGGATGCGGCTGGCCGGCTTTGCTGGCGGATCCTGGGCATCGTCGGCGTGCTGGTGGTGATCGGCTACGTGATCGCCCAGCTCGAGGAGATCGTGGTCCCGTTCCTGATCGCGCTGCTGATCACCGCCTTCCTCAAACCGTTGAGCAACTGGCTGATGTCCCACCGGTGGCCCAAATGGCTGGCGGTGATTGTCTCGCTGGTCATTGCGGTGGGGGTCATCGGCGGAATGGTGGTGCTGGTGGAAACGCAGATAGCCTCCGGGCTGCCCGATGTCGAGTCGCGCTCCGTCAGTGCCTACCAGGAGTTCAGGAACTTCTTGGGTTCCTCCTCGTTGAAAATCAGCAGTGGGCAGATCGACACCTACCTGGGGAACCTGCTCGCGGAGCTCAAGGCGCACGGCAACGAGATCTTCACCGGCGCGCTGGTGGTGGGCAAGACCGCCGGCCGGCTGCTGGCCGGTGCGCTGCTGACGGTCTTTGCCACGATCGTGATGCTCATTGACGGGGGCGGTGTCTGGGCCTGGACGGTGCGGCTCTTTCCGCGCAGCATCCGCCCGGCCGTGGACGGGGCCGGTCAGGCGGGCTGGATCACGCTGACCAGCTTTGTGCGGGTGCAGATCCTGGTGGCCGCGGGAAACGGGGTGGGCATCGGGCTGGTCGCCTTCTTCATCGGCCTGCCGCTGGTGGTGCCCCTGGCCATCGTGGTGTTCCTGGCCTCCTTCATCCCGGTCATCGGGGCCATTGTCACCGGGGCCCTGGCGGTGCTGGTGGCGCTGATCTACGTGGGGCCGATACAGGCGCTGATCATGCTTGGCGGGGTGCTGCTGGTGCACTTGTTCGAGGCCCATGTCATGCAGCCGCTGGCGATGGGCGC
>JAUNVO010000297.1 GCA_030540695.1 Micrococcaceae bacterium
TCGGGCGCGCGGCGCGGGACATGTCGTGGGGTGCGGTCATACGGGTCGCCGGCGGATACCGATTCCATTGTTCCCGTGGCAAACATCAAAAATGTGTACAACTATGCTTAGAATTTAAATCTAGATTAGTTTTTGACTTAGTCCGGATTTTAGCGGCGTGCGGTTCCGACGATACGCACCCTCCAGGGAAAGGCCAAGACATGACGACCTCAAACGCCCGGCGCGACGCCAAACACAGGCGTGCCGGAAACGACCCTAGGCGCCGGTTCTCGGGGGAGCGCGCATGCTAGGAGGGGGCAAAGAATTCCCCGGGACCTGGCAGCGCGCCCTGCTGCCCATGAGCCTGCTCGACGCCCTGGAAGCCGGACCCAACCACGGCTACGCCCTCGGCCAGATCCTCGAGGCCCGCGGATTCTCGCCGATCAAGGGTGCGACGCTCTACCCTGCACTGGTCAAGCTAGAGGCCGCCGGATACATGGAAAGCACTTGGGAAGACGGCGACGGTGCCCCCGGGCGCAAGGTCTACACCCTGACCGGCATCGGCCGCGGGCACTTGGCCGCCCAACGTGAACTCTGGTCCTTCTTCCAAGACGCGGTGCTTCGACCGTGACACGCCACGCATACACCCACGCCGCGGAACGCTCCACGACCACCGGAGGGACAATATGAAACGCGACGACCACAAGAAGAGCGTCCTGGACACGGAAACCGAGAAATGGCCCGAGTCACAGCGCGAATGGGCCAAACTGGCTGCCGGCGCCATGATCTTAGCCAGTGCTCCCAACGAGGCAGTCGCCGGGGTACTGGACGAAGTCCGCGAATCCGTTGCAGCCAGCGGACAAACACCGGACGAACTCTTCGGGGAACCCGTGGCATTCGGACGCAAGCGTGGCAAACAGTCCCGGCCACCTGCCCAGCTGCTCGAGGGGTCCTTGCCCTTCCACAGCGCAGCCGGGGCCTTCACCGTCATGCTCGCCAGCCTCGGGTGCCTGTTGCTGGTGCTGGGGATCTGGATCGGATTCTCCGACGGCTGGAACGCACACACGTTCGCCGGCCCGGTCATGATGCTCTTCCCGATGATGTTCGGTCTGTGCGGATTCGCCGCGTGGGGTTGGGTGTTGCGCACCCGCGGACGGTTGCGTGCTCCGCTATGCATTTGGGCGGCGACCGTGGCCGGTTTTGCCGGGACCGTTGCGCTGATGACGGCGTTGGGCGGGTTCGAGGCTCCGGGACCGCCGAACTGGGCTATGCTTCCGGTCGGCATCGTGCTGATCATCCTCGCGTTCAAACTGCCCGAACCGGCGACGCGGCCGTTGGTCGACGACTCAGCGTGGGACGACGAACACTACTTTGGCTACGCCGAAAACCTGCTCCGCGGCCGCTACCTCTTCGCCAACAAGCAGGCCGCGTCGGCCCTGGCCGAATCACGCGAACACCGTCAACACCCCGGGACACGAGGCACCGCGGCCGCCGACTTCGGAAATGTTGAGCGATTCGCCGCGCATATCGCCGCGGCAACGCGCACACCGCTGAAACGCGGCATCGTGCTGCGACGTGCCGGATTCAGCCTGATCGTGGCCTTCTTTGGCTGGATGATCATCCGCGCGCTCATCGAGGGGCCCGTCACGGCCTGGCTCATCATCCAGACGGCGGGGTGGCTCTGCCTGATGGCTTTGCTCATCATGCAATGGCGCCCCTCCCGGATTTCATCTGACGCCAAGGCAGTGCAAGCCGAACGACGTCGGACAGCACGGCTGTTGGCCGACGCCGAGGAGAAATGATCTCGGCTTGGCTGAGCGGACCGGTGCCCTGTAGGTGCAAACTCCGCTTAGCCGGGCAGATCGTCGGTATCAACGATGAGCGTGTAAGGCCCTGAATTCACCAGAGAAACATCCATCATCGCACCAAAGACACCCGACTCCACGTGCGCGCCCAGGGCTCGCAGCTGCGCCATGAACTCCTCGTAGAGCGGCTCGCTGACGGCCCCGGGCGCGGCATTCGTCCATCCCGGCCGGCGCCCCTTGCGCACATCCCCGTAGAGCGTGAACTGACTGATGACCAGCAGGGGAGCGGCAAGGTCTTCGCAGGACTTCTCTCCGGCCAGTATCCGAAGCCGCCAGACCTTGGCAGCCAGCTTCGCGGCCAGCGCCGGAGTGTCGCCGTGGGTCACGCCCAGCAACACCATCAATCCGGGCCCCTCGATCTTCCCCACGACGGAACCCTCGACCTCAACCGAGGCCCGCGAGACCACCTGCAACACTGCCTTCATCGATCCACCTTCACATCTTGTCCGCGGCCGCGGACCTCTTCCGGGCCGCTGGTCCGTGCTTCGGACGTATCGACTGTACCTAATGCCCCCCGGTCCACGTATTAGTCCACCCGCCGGATGGCGATCTGTGCGTGCAGCTCCACTTTCCCGCACATTCGGCCCGTTTGCCGGACAAGCGAGGTTCCCGGGGTACATTATCCTAGGCATGGGCACACCGCTATCCGCCACCGGAACGGGGCAACCAAGCACCGCGGCACTTGGTCGTGGTCTCGCCGCCGCGGCCGTCGCCCTGTCTGCCGCCACCGGGCCATTGGCGGATGTGTCCCTGGATGCGGCCGAGGCGGCCACGTTGATGGGCCTGCTCGAACGGGCCTTCCGAACCGTCGCCTACGCCCAACTGGTCATCACCCGGCGTGCAGCTTCGGTCGAGGTGCACAGGCTCGACCCTGTCACCGCCCAGCAGATTGACGAGCTTGTCGCCGCCCCCGAGCATTTGGCCGACGGGAGCACTTCGATCCCCGTCGAAGTGCTCCGCCAAGGCACGGCTCCGCACTGCAACACCCAGGAATTCATGCGGGCAGACCTGCACATCTCCACCTCCGAGGCGAGACGACGGCCCACCGGTGGCAGGCTCCTGGTTGCACCATCACCCGCGGAAGCCTACAGCCAGGCCACACCGGTGGAAGCGAACTACCCGATCCTGGTACGCGCTGCATCAGAGGCCAGCGCGGACATCGGCAACCTAGCCGCGATCGCCAGCCGGCTCG
>JAUNVO010000298.1 GCA_030540695.1 Micrococcaceae bacterium
CGGTAAAGGTCTCGATGACGTCCACTGTCGCGAACGGACCGCTTGAACGTTGTGGGGCCTTGGCAAGGCCCCGGTCTGCCGGCAGCCCAAGAAGTGGGCACTCGCACCGGTCAACCCGCCATCGGTCCCAACGGACATGATCCACTTGTTGGCGTGCACCGCCGGTTCCTTGCCGGTCACCGGGCACGGGAGGTCCGGCAAAGGCCGTCCGCGGGTACCAAGCTCGCCAACATACATTAATTTGGAGGTCACGAACCATTAAATCAGTACCCCTGCCGGCCTGACATCACGTGTTTTACCTCCGCCTTGACATGGGACAAGGCCTGCGGGAAACACCATCGATCCGCTGGCGCCAGGGGAAAAGCCTTGGCAGTCCGCCACTGCCAGGCGGGACACGCGTCATTTCTTCGTACTCCCAAGAAGCCTCTCGCCAAAGCCCTGCCCGGACCTGACCATCCGTTGTGCGGTCCCCAACCGTTGCTTCTCATAGGCCTTCAGGACTTTCCTGCCCTGCTCACCGATGACGCCGTGGCTGGTGAGTTCGCCCAACGTCTCGGCATCTCCCAACCCGGTATCAAAGCCTGCTCCGGTCATAGGAGAGGGCACATGTGCAGCATCCCCGATGATCGCTATCCTGCCGCGGGTCAGGCGCCGCGGGACGTATTCGGCTATCGGAGTGGCGATCACACGTTGCTGTCCAACGCTATGGCGAACAACATCGTCCCACGGTGCCGGCCAGTGAGCCGCACGGCGTTGGATATCAGCGTACTTCGAAGCCGCGATCTTCTCATTGACCAGGGAATACTGCGGTACGCTGCCGACCAGTGCCCCGGCTTCGCGCAAGTAGTCGTTGCTGGTGGCGTCATACCACTGCCAGAAATACCGTCGCGGCTCGTCATTGGTCCGGGTTTCACCCACGATCATTTCCCCGTCCCCGTTGGGCAGGGTAATCATCCTCATGTGGTTGTGGCCCTTCTGCCACCCGGGTGCCACAGCATAGGGCGCCTTCCCGGTCCAGATCACATACCCCGCATATGTGGCATCGGGGTGTCCGGGATCGACGCCGCTACGCACCATGCTGCGGTGCCCATCCGCACCTATGAGGATGTCTGCCGAATATACCGAGCCCGTGGTATCGATGGCCCACGCCGAGTCGGCGTCTTGCCCGATAAGGGCGACCTCGGTCTCATACCGAATCACTATGCCCGGCTCCTGGGCGGCGGCATCTGCCAAACGACGACGGACCGTAGCCCAGCTTTCGGGTCCGGGGAGACCAGCCGAGGCAATCGAGGCAATCGTGGGAACCCGGGTTCCGGAATTATCCCGACGCTGAACGCTCTCACCCCTTCCGCCCCAGAGCCGTAGCCCGGTACCGCCGTTTCGTTCCTCCGTGGCCCGTTCGATCACTGTCACGGCCAGTCCCGACCGGGCCAAGGAAATGGACAGCGCCAGACCAGCCAGCGATGCACCCACCACTACGGCGGCCCCTCTGTCCGGGATCGGTCCAGCCGTTGCCCCCGCCAGGTTCACGGACTTTCCCCGTTCAGTTCCGGACATGTTCGAGTCACCTGGCGACATCCACACAATCTGCACCCATCCAATATCTCGACGGGTCGGCTGCTCGAACAGCACCGACCGACTCCGGCCACCATATAACCGCCAATGGGCGGCGTTCGAGTTGGTTCGAAAATGGCGCACTTCGTCCGGTTCCGCCGGGAGAACCATAGTCCGCCGGCGAGAACCGTTGCCTTTCTCCCCCGGCGCGGCCATAGCGGTGCCGACTGTTCCTGGAGACCTCCGGGAAGCGGGGCTCCCTTATCCGGCCACGCTGTCGAACTTCGACACGGAAACGATGATGACCTGCACGTTCTTGCTGCCGTCGTAGCGAAGGTCGTATCCCACGTCGAAGCCCAAGCTGTTGCCGTCATTCAGTGAGTACCCGGATTTGCGTCCCGGGTTGTTGCGGGTCGTTTCGATCCAGCGCTTCGCGGGCTCCGGCGGCAGTCCGTAGTCCTGCACAGCATCGCGAATTAGCTGCACGTACTCGTCCAGGCTTTCGGCGGTGAGGAAGTAAGTGACCATTTCCAACGTCGGGATGGAATCCGTGGTGAGGAAGCGCACATGGTCGGTTTCCGCTTTAAGGGTTCCGTCGGTGCCCTTGATGGTCAGCCGGAACTTCTCTCCCTTGCTCTTGTCCGCCATGACATCCGATGCATAGTCGGAGTCCTGCAGCCCTACGTCGGACTTGGCGATCGCACCCTGACGAAAGTCGAGCCTCAGAGATTTTGAATGCAACGCCGTGGCGATCCCCAACTTGTCAAGCATGGAGAACTCCGCATCGTCCACGAATTTCCCATCAGTGAATGTGCTTGGATCACTACCCCTGCGCACGGTGAAACCGCATCCGGACAAGGCCGCTGCCAACGATATGGCACAGGCTGCCAACACCGTCCGTCGGCCGAATTGCGTGGTTCCGTTCTGGGGCAATTCGAGTCCTTTCAAGTGGGATCCAACTCTTCAAGGTACCACTGCCACGCATTTGAGGCCCGGACGCCGCCGGAGGAGCACCTTGGGCATTCCCCCGTGGGGATTCACCTGATCCGACGCAGCAAGGCTTGGGAAATTCCTCCGGGTTCTTCCGGCAGCAGCTTCCCGCCAATGGACTCAGGCTCCGGGTTGCTGGCCAGAACGGGCGAGGTTCGAATGTGGTGATTCCATGGTTGTCAATCGTTTTGTTCAGTTTCCCGCAGGACGAGCCAACTGTTGCATTCGCCGGTGGAACAAGAACCTCGCCGCATCAAGTGAAGCCCGGGCCAAACCATCCCCAAGGCATTCGAGCGAAGAATCTTGTTGTTCGGTAACGGAGACTTCGAATACGGCTTTCGCAACCTCGGTCGGAGATGCGGAACTGGATGCAAGGGCTTCGACTCGCGTGCCGGGCGGATATGCCCGGCACTGCCCACGCTACGTTTTGACTCACCGTGGCACCGTTCCGGGCTTGAACCTGACGCTACGACAGGAACTATCCT
>JAUNVO010000021.1:0-5578 GCA_030540695.1 Micrococcaceae bacterium
ATGCATGGGATCTCCCGGGCCTCGGTGCGCGATGCGATCCGCATCCTCGATGCCATGGGCATGGTGCGCACCTCCACCGGGTCCGGGCCGAACTCCGGGGCCGTGGTGATTTCGGACCCGGCCGTCGGGCTTTCGGCGACGCTTCGCCTGCACGTCGCCTCGCGGCAGCTTCCGGTGGCAGACATCGTTGAATCCCGCATCCTGCTGGAAACCTGGGCAGCGCAGTCGGCCGATCTGGCGGCCAACCCCGAGCGAAGCGCCATGGTGCTTGAACGGACCGCCGAGCTGCTCGAAGCCATGGACGTCCCCGGTCTTGACCGCGAGGCCTTCCACGTCCTGGATGCGAAGTTCCACGTCCTGCTTTCCTCATTGGCGGGAAATGTCGTCATCGAGTCGATGATGGAGTCCCTGCGCCTATCGATCAGCGACTATGTCAGCGAGTCCATCGAGGGAGAGGAAAGCTGGCAGGAGATCTCCAGCGTCCTGCGCACCCAGCACCACGGTATCCACGATGCGGTGGCTGCCGGGGACGGCGCGGAAGCCGCACGGTTGTTGCGTGAACACATCGAGTGGTTCTACGCCGAAACCCAGGCGAAGTAGCCAAAAAGACATCGGCCGGCCTCTCGCCACTCCCGCGCGGGGAATGGCAAGAAGGCCGACCGATGTGGTCTGATCCTTAGACGGAGATGGACCGGGCGGGGTTCCGCGCCTCGATGCGGCGGCCGCCGATCCAGGTTTCCAGGATCTCAATGGCTCCGAGCTCGTTGGCCGGAACCTCCAGCGGGTTCCGGGCCAGGACCACCGCATCGGCCAGTTTTCCGGTCTCCAGCGAGCCGACCTCATGATCGGAGAACAGCTGCCAGGCGGCATCGATGGTCTGGGCCTTGATCGCCTCGCGGATGCCGATGCGGTACTGCGGGCCCAGGATCTTGCCCGAGGGTGTCTGGCGCAGGATCGCTGCCTGCATGTTGATCAACGGGGATTCCGGGGTCACCGGGGGATCGTTGTGCAAGGAGAATCGCATCCCGACCTCCGCGGCGGCCCCGGCCGGGGTCCAGGCCTCGGCGTTTTCGCCGAAGAGCCCGGAAAGGATGTCCCCGTAATAGTGGATGTGGGCGACGAAGAAGGAAATGCCGACGCCAAGTTCCCAGGCCCGTTTGACCTGTTCGGGGGTGATCGAGCCGCAGTGCTCCATGCGCAGCCGGGAGTCGGAGCGCGGGAATTCGCCCTGGACCTGCTCAAAGACGCTGAGCACCGTGTCGACGGCGATGTCTCCGTGCACGTGGCAGGCCATTTGCCAACCGTTGGCGTAGTGCTGGCGGCAAATGGCCAGCAGCTGTTCCTCGGTGTAATTGGAGCAGCCCTGGTGACCGGCGCTGACCCCGATGGCTTCGGTTTCGATGCTGTCCTCGTAGCCGAAGCTTGTCTCGATGTTCCCGACCCACGGGGAGCCGTCGGTCCATACCTTCACTCCGGTGGGCCGGAACATCTGCGTGGCCTCGCCCATCAACGGATCCGTTCCCGGTGCCGGAATCTCTTCGCGGATTCCGGACATCTCGTACGAGCGGATGCGCACCGGAGGCTCGAAGGTGCGCTGGTATTCGCCCATCAACGCGTAGGAATCCGGGTGGAAGGCCAGGTCCCCGGTGGTGGTGACCCCTGCGGCGGCCATGCGGTGCAGCTCGAAGTCCAGGAACGTGGAAAACTTCTGTGCCCCGGCATTCATCTTCGGACCCATGAAGTTCATGACCGCGGGGATCTCCAGGGCCTCTCCGGTGAGCTCGCCGTCCTCATCGCGCAGGTACTGCGAGGCGCCCGGGTCCTGGGCATCGCGGTCCAAGCCGAGGGCCTGCAGCGCGGCGTCATTGGCCCAGGCCGAGTGGGCCGAGTAGTGCATGACCGAGAGCGGAACGATGGGGGAGAGCTCACTGAGCCACGCCCCGCTGATACGCGGCAGCTCGGGCAGCAACAGCGGGTCCCAGCCAAACGCGGCAACCCAGGCACCCTCGCCGGCGGCCTCGGCCTGCGTGATGGCGGTGCGCAGCTTGTCCATGACCACCTCGGCGCTTCCGCACAGCGAGGCACGGATGTCGATGGCGTCGGGTCCGATGAAATTCATTTCGGCGGTGGGGTGCCCATGGGCCTCGACGAAGCCCGGGAGCACGGTGGCGCCGTCCATGTCTCGGATCTCGGTGTTCTCCCCGGCCAGCTCCATGACCTGTTCATGGGTGCCCACCGAGAGGATCTTGCCGTCGGCGAAGGCGATGGCCCGCGCGGAAGCGAAATCGGCATCGACGGTGAGCACCGTGGCATTGGTCAGGATTGTTGCAGCATACATGTGGGGTGGCCTTTCGGGTTACGCCGCGGTGCGGCGGTTGCGTGGGGTCAAGAGCAGGAAGATCAGCCCGGCGGCGATCACGAAGATGATGGACTGGACGCCCAGGCCCATGCCGTAGGCGTGGGCGGTCATGACGCCGTCCTGCATGAAGATGGTGGACATCGGGCCGGCCAAGGCGAAGCCCAGGCCAAATCCGAACTGGCCAACGGCGGGTTTGACGGCGCCGACCGCACCGAGCTGGTCGGCCGGGGCCGATCCCATGATGATGGCGCTTTGCGGGTTTTGCATCCACATCACCGCGAAGCCCACGATGAACAGGCCAGCGGCCGGAAGGACGATGTTGTGCGGATCGCGCACCATGACCTGGCTGGCCAGGCCCACGGCACACAGCAGCAGGCCGCTGGTGAACATGGTGCGGTTGGTGGCCCCGAAGCGCTTCTGCGCGACACCGGCCATGGGGGCGCCGCAGATCATGCCGATGTACATCACGGCAACCACCACCGAGACGGCGGAGGCGGGGACCCCGGCGGGCAGGGCAAGGGCCGGGTACTGGCCCAGCAGCGAGGCATCGGCCCAGTTGAAGAGGACCCCGGCCAGGCAGGCCGCGGCGAAGGCGGGCTTCTTGAAGAGTTCCACGGGGAATGCGGGATCCTGGATGCGACGCTCCCAGACGGTGAAGGCGCCCAGGATGATCAGCGCCAGGAAGATCCCGCCGATGACCAGCGGGCTGCCCCATCCACGCGTGGAGGCCTGGCCGATCGAGTAGACCAGGGCGATGAGCCCGATGCCGGCCAGGACAACCCCGACGGTGTCGAACTTGCGATGGGAGGTGGCGCGGTTTTCGGGCAGCAGCATCAGGGCGGCGACCGTCAGCGCGATGCAGAGCACCGCGGTGCAGATGTAGGTGGCGCGCCAGCCCATGGCCGACTGGATGGTTCCGGAGAGCGAGGTGGCGATGACGATCAGCGTGGCGCCGGCGCCAAAGAACAGCCCGAAGGCCTTGGGCAGGTCCTTCTTCTCAAAGAGCGTCGGGATCAGTGCCAGGCACATCGCGAAGGACATCGCCGTTGAAATGCCCATCAGCACGCGGCCCGCGCCGAAGACCAGCGGGGTCGGGGCGGCCGCGGTGATCACCGCGGCAACGCCCATGAGCAGCACGCCGGCGACCAGGATCTTCTTGCGTCCGTGCCGGTCCCCGATGATGCCCACGCCCAGCATGCTTGCGGCCAGGACGATGGTGCCAATGCTTTTCAGGAAGGCCGCCAGTGACGGGTCCATCGCCAGGGCCTTGGCGGCGGCGGGCATGGCCACCGAATGCAGCGCCGGGTCAACGCCCTGCATGCCACCGACCAGTGCGATGCAAATCATCGCCGCCATGACGGGTTTGCGCGAGCGCAGTGCGTTCCCGGGCCAGAGCTGCGGGGCGGGTGTGGGGATCTGCGCTGGTGCGGCAGTGGCGGACCTGCTGCGGCGGGGAGGCGAAAAGGTGCTCAAGGGTGCTCCTGGAACGTGCGGTGGAAAGTGAAGTGAAACGGGATTGCGGGCTGGGGTGCCGCACGTCACTCCCACAGCTTATTCCACGGCGTGGATAATGTCGAGGGCGAGGCGTGCTTTTTCTTTTCAGCAGCATTCCGACGGGGATGCGCCGTTCCGGGTAGCCTGGGGAAAATGCTGGTCAACGCCAAAAGGAAACGCCATATGAATGAATCGGTGATCGGAACGCCGTGGACCGTGGAGGAAAATGACGCCACGATCGAGGCGTACTTCTCGTTGTTTCTGGCGGATCTGCGGGGCGAGCCAATCAACAAGGCAGCCAGCTACCGCGGGCTGGCGCTTCGGTTCGGCCGTGCGGCCAAGGCCTTTGAGTTCAAGATGCTGAACATTTCAGCGGTGCTGGTCAGGCTCGGCTGGCCCTATCTGCGCGGGCTCATGCCCAAGGCGAATTACCAGGGCGCGCTGGAAGTTGCGGTGGCCCGGCACATCGCGCAGCGGGCTGCCGATGACTTCATGCCGCTGGAGCGCCCCGCACCGGCGCACATTCCCCCGAGCCCGGTCGATCTGGTGTTGCATCCCGTGCCGCGATTGATCGACGGCGGATTGCTGGAGCCGGGGAGCGATATCGTGCGTGCAGCCAAGCGCGACTACGCGGCGATCGAGGCCGCCAATTCAGCCTTGGGCCTGGCCGGGGAAATGGTGGTTGCCGAGCATGAGGCGCGGACGTTGTTTCTGGCCGGCCACAAAAAGCTCTCCAACCGCGTCGAACATGTCTCCCGGACGCGTGGCGACGGACTGGGGTACGACGTGCTTTCCTTTGATCCGGACGGGCGCCGTCGGCATATCGAGGTCAAGACCTCCAGGTACGGGGCCGCCACCCCGTTCTTCGTCACCGACAACGAGGTGAGGGTTTCCGAGCGCACCCCGGAAACCTATTGGCTTTACCGCCTCTACGATTTCCGGGACCATGCCGGGTCCGCTGATGCTCGGAGACCGGCCTACCGGTTGTCGGGGAACCTGCGGGAAAACCTTGATCTGCGGGCCGTGGGCTACCGGGCCTTGCCCGCCTGATCCAGTGCCGCCCCGGGTTCCATGGCCACGGCCAAGGCCGCGGCAATGTGCATGCCGCGGTTGACGGGGGTAAACGGCGCATCGGCAAAGGAGATGCCAAGCCCGCTGATGGAGGGTACGGGGCCCACCGATTCCAGCTGGCTGGTCATGGTCGGCTCAAGGTGCTTCGCGAGGGCAGAGAGGTAGCCATCGATCAGCAGTGTCCCGGGATTGACGATGGTGGCGATGGTGTCCACCGTGATCCCCAGCCAGCGTCCGGCCTCGCACAGTTCGCGAAGGACCAGTGGATCGCCGGATTCGGCCCGGGACAGAAGCTGACCCACCAAGTGTTCGTGGCGCAACGCCAGTTGCGGGACAAGCTGCGCGGAAGTCTCGGACCCGCCGCAGCGGGCGTAGAGCCCGGCCAGGCCGATTCGGGTTTCCACGCAGCCGCGTCTGCCGCACCAACATTGCTCGCCGGTGGGGTCGATGACGAAGTGCCCGAATTCTCCGGCCAATCCGGTGGAACCGTGCTCAAGCGCCGATCGGCTGTAGATGCCTCCGCTGACTGCATACAATCCGCCCAGGTGCGCGATGGTGCTGGTTTCGCTGCGCACCGGGTGATCCTTCAGCCGGCCAAGCAGCGAGTAGTTCGTTGCCCGGTCGATTCCCACCAGCACGGTGGTGGCGACACCT
>JAUNVO010000021.1:5678-23404 GCA_030540695.1 Micrococcaceae bacterium
GTTCCGGGGCTGGTGTCCGGGACCTCGATGGCCAGCTCTCGTTCGCGCAATTCGGCCACCAGTTTGGTCATGGCGGTGATGCCCAGTCCCGTGCGCGCCGCGATCCGGGAACGCGACAGGGGGATCCCGGAGGCAAGGGCGAGCATGATCTGGGAAAGATTGTGCTCGCGCAGATGGGCGATTGAACCACCGCTTGACCCCAGCGGTCGAGGTGGATTCGACATACCCATCCTTGGTTTCGTCGGCCGATGAATATCCAGTCTAGGGGGGCAAGGGGAGCGTTGGGGACGAGGCAAGGCGCCTGGCCCAAACGCTCCCAGGATCTCGGAGGCAACTGCCCCGGAGGCGGCCGGCTCCCTAGAGCTTGACCACCATTTTGCCGGTGTTTGCCCCGCGCATGAGTTCCAGGAAGGCGTCCACCGCATTCTCCAGGCCCTCAACCACGGTTTCATCCATCGCGATCTTTCGCTCACCGATCCACCCGGTCATGTCCCGCATGAACTCGCCCATGTGCTCGGCATGGTCGCCCACGATGAAACCCCGCAGCTTGAGGCTGCGGGTGACCATGTTGGCCATGTTGTCCGGCCCTGGCGCCGGTTCGGTCGCGTTGTAAAGGGAAATCGCGCCGCACAATGCCGCGCGCCCACCCTGGTTGAAGGCATCCAACGCAGCTTCCAGGTGGTCTCCGCCGACATTGTCGAAGTACACGTCGATGCCCTGCGGCGCGGCCTTGGCCAACTGCTCGCGGACCGGGGCGTCCTTGTAGTTGAATGCCGCATCGAAGCCGTACTTCTGCGTCAGCAGCTTGACCTTTTCATCGCTGCCCGCCGATCCGATGACCGTCGAGGCGCCCTTGAGCCGGGCGATCTGTCCAACGGCGCTTCCCACGGCACCGGCAGCACCCGAAACGAAGACCGTGTCCCCTTCCTTGAGTTCTGCGATGTGCAGCAGGCCGACGTAGGCGGTCAAACCGGTTAAACCCAACATGCCCAGGTATGCAGACAAGGGCAGGCCCGGAACATCCTGAAGAAGGCGGAATCCGGCGGCCGGGCCCTGGGCGATATCACGCCAGCCCTGTTGGTGCAGTACCGGGGAGCCAACGGGAAGGCCCTCGGCGCGGGACTGAACAACGCGGCCCACCGCGCCGCCGTTCATGACTTCGTCCAGTGCGTAGGGCGTGGCATATGACTTGGCATCGTTCATGCGTCCGCGCATGTAGGGATCAACGGAGATGAACTCGTTGGCGACACGGACCTCGCCTTCGGCAAGGTCGGGAAGCTGCACCGTGGTGGTGCGGAAATCTTCGTGGACCGGCCATCCGGAGGGGCGCCGGGCAAGGTGGATCTGGGTGCTGGATTGCGTGGTCATGGGAAAAATTCTCCTTTGGTAGGGGGTGGTTGGTGCGGGCTTCAGCGTGTCAAGGCCAAGACCCCGAAAATGATGGCCGCAGCCGGGGGCAGCAATTGCACCAGGGCTGCGCGGGCCAGCTTGGGGGATGACAGGAGCAGGACCAGTCCGGCGGCGACCATGGAACCGGTGCCGGCAAAGAGCAGCGTCGCCCCGGCGGTCCTCTGGTTGGTGAGAAGCAGCGTCATTCCCGTCATGGTGAGGATGGCGAGGAACAAGTTGTAGAAACCTTGGTTGAAGGCCATTTGGCGGGTGTGCCGGACCTCTGCCTCGCTCTTTACCCCGAAGGTCTTCCGGGTGGCGTCCCTGTCCCACAGCAGTGATTCGAGCACGAAGATATAGAGGTGGATGGCCGATGCGAACCCGGCAAGAAGCATGGTGGTCAGCAGCATCCTGGTCATCCCCTGGGTAGGTGCGGTTGTTGTGTAACGATCGTTCTAATATATAGTGGAACGGTCGTTACACAAAATTAAGGAACCCCTTCCCATGGCCAGGACACAGGAATTCGATACCGCCCGGGCGCTGCGCGATGCCCGTTCCGTCTTTTGGGACAAGGGTTTTGAATCCACCACCATTGCCGACCTCGAAGCGGCCACCGGACTGGGTCGATCAAGCATCTATCACGGTTTCGAGTCCAAGCGGGGCCTCTTTGACGCCGTCATCAACGACTACATGGACACCGTCCTGCGCCCCAGGCTTTCATTGCTCACGCACCCGGAGGAACCCGGCGGCGGTATTGACGGGTATCTGGCCTCGTTGGCTTGTTCCTTGAAGGAGGCGGCCGAAACGGCGGGCGGCCGTGGTTGTCTGTTGTTGAACACCGCGGCCGGGATCGCGGGGAAGGATGCCACTCTTCAGTTATTGATCAGCGGGTACCAGCTTGAACTGCGCCACTGCGTGGGGACCGCGTTGAAAACCATGGACCCCGGCCAAACGGATCCCCTGCTCGCCGCCCGGGCAAGAATAGTTGCGGGTCTGATCATGGCGGCATTGCTGCTGGCCAGGATCAACCTCGAGGAATCCGTGGCGACCCTCGGCGCCGCCCGTACGCAGGTCCGTGACTGGGTCGGACAGCGCTAGGGGCATCGGGCCGCTGTGAAAAATCCCTCCATGTGACGAACTTGCCGATTCCCGGCGTCCGGGAGTCGTAACCTATAAGGATGCCCAACGCACCAGAACCAGATCCAGCGGTGACATCCGCAAGCGCACGTCCCGTCTCCCGCGGGTTCATGCTGATTTCGTTCACCGCAGTGGTTCTTGTGGGATTCAACCTGCGTGCCGGGATCACCAGCGCCTCGGCGCTCTTCCACGACCTGCAGCTCTATCTGGGCTACGGCCCGTTCGTTGCCGCGCTCCTTCCCTCGATCCCGACGCTGGTCTTTGCCGCGGCCGGTGCCGCCACCGCTTGGCTGGCCCGCCGACTGGGACTGACCGGTACGCTGCTGCTGGCCTTGTGCGTCCTGACCGCGGGACTCGGCTTCCGGGCCCTGCCCACCACCTGGGCATTGTTGGCCGGAACGGTGGTCGCGATGTGCGGGATCGCGCTGTGCAACGTCGCAATGCCCTCGTTCATCCGCCAGCATTTCGCGCACAAGACCTCCATGATGACCGGGGTTTACACGATCACCATGTCGATAGGTGCCACGGCGGCCTCGGCCTTGAGCGTGCCGCTTGCGCTGGCCTCCGGGTCCCCGACCATTGGTTTGGCCACCTGGAGCATCTTGGCCTTTGCCGCGGTCCTGGCCTTCATCCCCTTCGTGTTCATGACCCGGGTGGAAAAGGGCTCCGCACCCCGGCCCACGGGCATCAGCCCGCTCTCACTGCTGCGCACCAAGCGCGGGCTGGTGATCACCGGGCTGTTCAGCGTCCAGGCCCTGATGGCTTACTCGCTGATGAGCTGGCTCCCCAGCGTCTTGATCTTCCGGTCGATGTCCCCGGCCGAGGCCGGGGTGATCCTGGGAGTCTTGCAGCTGACGTCGATTCCGGCGACGATGTTCGCGCTGTGGCTGGTGAACAGGCACAACATGCTGCGCGGGGCCATCATCATGTGCTCGGTCGCGGTGGCATCGGGGATCGCGGGGCTATTGCTGCTGCCGGTGTCCCTGGCTTGGCTGTGCGCGGTGTCCATGGGCATCGGTTTCGCCGTCTTCCCGCTGGTGCTGCTGGTGATTTCGCACAGCGGTGAAACGGCTGAGGAGACCACGGCAATGAGCACCCTGGCACAGTCCGTGGGTTACCTCCTCTCCACCAGCGGACCCTTCGGGATGGGGTTGCTGTTCGCGGCCACCGGTTCTTGGACTCTCCCGTTGATCCTGTTGATCGGCATCGCGGGGATCCAGCTGTGCCTGGGCATCGTCGCCGCTTCCTACCGCAAGAGCGCCCCGGAGCGCGTGCAGTAGTCCAAAAACCTGCCCGCGCCATGCTGCGCCTACCGGGTCTCTGCGGCGGCAAGCTCCGCTTCGAGCCCCTCCGGCGCCTCCAGGTCCATCTCAAGCAACGGCACGACCCTTGAGCCCGTGACATGCCGGTGGATCAGCCACAGACCCAGGAAGATCGGGATGCCGATGTAGGAGGAGAGCACCTCCAAGCCCCGCCCGGCCACGACCGCCTCGAAGTTCTGCCCCGCGATCACCAGGACCAGGACGGCGAAGGCGAGCAACGGCCCGATGGGGAAGAGCGCCGCCCGGTAGGGAAGATCGCTTGCCGTGTTGCCCTGGGCCAGGAATCCTCGCCGGAACCGGTAGTGCGAGATCGCGATTCCCGCCCAGACGATAAAGCCGCTGAGCCCCGAGACGTTCAATAGCCAGGCGTAGGCAGCGCCCTGCCCCACGATGGCCGTGAGGAAGCCAAAGAGCCCCACCGCGGCGGTGGCCAGCAGCGCGAAGATGGGGACGCCGCGTGAGTTGGTGCGGCCAAGGATCTTGGGCGCCTTGCCGTCGTGGGCCATGGAGTAAAGCATGCGGGTGGAGGCGTATAGCCCGGAGTTTCCCGCCGAGAGGATCGCCGTGAGGATGACGGCGTTCATCAATGCCGCAGCGAAGGCGATGCCCGCACGTTCGAAGACCAGGGTGAACGGGGAAGCTGCGACGTCGGCCTCGCCCGAGGCCAGCAGGCTCGGATCGGTGAAGGGAACCAGGCAGCCGATGATGAAGATGGCACCGATGTAGAAGAGCATGATGCGCCAAAAGACCGTGCGGATCGCCCGCGGTATCTCGCGCCGGGGGTTCTTTGCCTCGCCGGCGGCAACGCCCACCAGTTCGGTGCCCTGAAAAGAGAACCCGGCGATCATGAAGACCGAAATGATCGAGACCCAGCCGCCGTGAAAGACGTCCTCGCGCTCTTGCCAATTGCTGAACCCGGGGGAGTTCTCGCCCAGGATGCCAAAGATCATCAGCACCCCGGCAATCAGGAACAACACCACCGCGCCAACCTTGATCAGTGAAAGCCAGAACTCGGATTCACCGAACGCCTTGGCCGAGAGCGCATTGAGTCCGGTCAGGACGATGAGAAACACTCCGGCCCAGACCCACCCGGGGACCGAGGGGAACCAGAAGTCCATGACGATCCCGGCCGCGACCAGTTCGGCAGCCACCGTGATGGCCCAGTTGAACCAGTAGTTCCAGCCGATCGCGAACCCGAAGGAAGGGGAAACGAACCGGGTGGCGAAACTCTGGAAGGACCCGGCGACGGGGATCTTGGCTGCCATCTCGCCCAGGGACTGCATCAGCAGGAAGACCATCAGGCCAACCAGCGCGTAGGCGACCAAGGCACCGCCTGGTCCGGCCTGGGAGATCGTGCCGCCGGAGGCGACGAACAGCCCGGTGCCGATGGCACCGCCAATGGCGATCATCTGCAGGTGCCGGCCGCTGAGCCCCCGCTTGAGTTCGTCCTGGGCCGGGAGGACTTCGTCCGTCTCTTGACGCGGGGATGGTGTTGCCGGGCCACTCGTCGTCGCCGTGCCGGCGGGTGTTATCACGCCCCACCCGCCAGGGAATCCGACGCACGCGGCGCACCTGCCGGGAAGGGTTCGCTGCGTGTGGTGTTTCCTGCGTTTTTCGGGGTACTGCTTTTCTGCTGCACTGACGGCTTCCCTGGCTGATGGTCTATCCGGGCCGGGGCCTTGCCTCGGCCGCTGGTCCGGGGACTGCGTGAGCCCCACATATCGGATCCGCGCCAACCTCGGCGACCGGTGTGAAGCACAAACGACGCCGCCGGATGGAAAGCGGAACCGAACCATTATGTCGTGGGAGCCGCGCAAAACCTGAATCGGTGCCCGTCGCGGCCACGGCCGGGCACCCCGGGGAGAATGCAGGAAGCCGCGGGGCGGTACCGATCGCAGTGACCGGCACCGGCCCGCGGCCGCGTTCCCGGGGTTGCTAGTTCCCGGTGACCAACTCCACGCTCACCGGCGTCGGGTTGGTGAAGATATCGAGCACCGGGCAGTGGGTGTCCACGGCCGCCTGCAGTTCCTCATAGCGTTCGCGGGTTTCCGGTCCCTCGATCTTCACTTTCAGGCGCACGTCGCCGAAGCCCGGACGCACGGCTTGATCGATGCCGAAGAGCCCACGCACGTCCAGGTCGGCATCCGCGTTCACCTCCAGGGAATCGATCCTCAGGCCCAGTTGCTGGGCGTACAGGCGGTAAACAACAACCTGGCAGGAAATCAGCGCGCCCAGGGCGAACTCCACGGGGCTGGCAGCAACATCGTCACCGGCCAAGGCCGCCGGCTCGTCGACGATGAAGCTGTGTTTTCCGGCGGTGATCTCGCTGGAGACCGAGCCGGTGGACACACCGCTGGTCGTGAAGGTCAGCGAGGCGCTCGCGGTGTTCGCGGCGATGCGCTGACCCCAGGCGGTGCCGGCCGCCGTGAGCTTTTCAGCGCGAACGGTCTCAAGGCTTTTTTCAAGCAGGGTTTCGGACATGGGAAGTTGATCCTTTCGTGGCTGGCGCGCACCAAGCACAACGCCATACTTACGCCGAACCAGGTAGGCGGCGTCGAATCCTCACCTGGCGCACCCCGCTATGGCGAAGGGGGTTGCGGTCCAACCGGCCAGGGCCGTGAATGGTTGGAGCTCGTGATTCTGCCCTTGAGTCTTCCCGAATCCATGGCCCGGGGGCAAAGCAGGAGCTTAACAGTTCGTCATGACGGGGAGTCTTTTGTCGAACGATGAACGGATATCGGTGGCATCAGGGGGTTGCGCAACGAATATTCACATGGGTAATCGAACTTTTCGCGAATAAGCCACGATGGGCCGTGAGACCGGGTTCGCGGACCTCGGCCGCTGCGTTACGGGGAATCGCTGTCGTTCAGCTTGGAGAGCAGATCGGCGAAATGCCGGATTTCACCGGCGTCCCAGGACGCCAGGCGGTTGCGCAGCCTTTGGCGGGAAGCCGCACTCGAGGCGAGGAAGCCGGCTCGGGCCACGTCGGTGACGCTGACCAGCATTGCCCGACCGTCGTGCGGGTCAGGGACGCGGGTGACCAGCTGCTGGGCCTCGAGCCATTTGATTGTCCGGCTCATGGTGGCCTTGTCAACCTGTAATTCCTCGGCCAAGGATATTTGCTGCTGTGCGTGTTCGCGGACCAGGACCGATAGCACGTTGTATCCCAGGGGCTGAAGGTCCGGGTGGATGGAAGTGGCCTTCTTGCGGATGCCCTGGCGGGCCGTGACGGCTATCCGGGAGAACTCATGTTCAACGTCCAGGACCAACGATTCAAGCGGAAGCCCGTCGGACGTGGTGTCGGGTGTTGTTCTTGGATCGGAAGAGAAGGGGGTCATGGCGACCATTTTAGTATCGGTGGGGCGGATTGTTGCCCGGCGGCATCACGCAGGGAACCGGTGTGGCGCAAATCGACACTGTTTAGCGCTGGTGGCGCAGTGGAACCAATCGTCGTCGCCAGCGGTTCCACACCCCGGGCCCGGAGCCGTTGTGCACCAGTGTCCGCATGGCCATGCGGATGGATCCGCGCAGCGTCCCGCGACCGGAGAAAACCCGTCCGGCGGCCCCCACGCGCAAGCGCCTGTCAAAAAGGACAGTGGTTCCGTCTTCCAGCTTGCAGCTGAAGTCCAGGTCGTCGTGGATTCCCTCGACCCCAAGGTCCAGTTGCGCGCGCACCTTGGGCCATAGTTCGCGGCGGAACGCCATGTTCGATCCCCACAGCGGAGTGCGGGCCAGTGCGCCGCCCAGTGCCATGAAGTACGCGCCGGCGTAGAAGGCCGACGCCACGTAGCCCAAGCCGCGGGGTTGGTCATAGAACCTGCCGGGGCCGGTCAACGCATCCACCTGCCCGGAGGAAATGAAGTGCTGTTCGATGTGTCGAAGCCAATCGGGAGCGGGACGCGTGTCTGCATCGCAACGCACGATGATCTCGGAGCCCGCAGCGTCGTATCCCGCGGCTGCCGCCGCCGGGATCCCGGGCACCGGCTCGTAAATGACCCGGGCCCCGGCGGCCCTGGCCAGCGCTGCGCTGGAATCGATGCAGCCATTGTCCACGATAATGATTTCGTCGGGGACCCGGCTTTGGCGGGACAACAAATCGAGGAGCACCGCCAGATGCTCGGCATCGTTGAGCACCGGGACCACCACGGTGATGCTGCTCATGCCACCGTCCGCCGTCGCGAGGAATACCCGAGCCACAATGCCGCGGCCAGGGCTCCCGCGACGCCGAAGAGCAGATCGATGATGGTGTCGACATAGCCGACGCCCACCTCCTCGTTAATGAATTCGTGCCCGAACCATTCCCCGATCTCCCAGAGCACCGCCATCAAGGCGCCCAGGCCCGTGACGCTTAGCAGTGAGCCGACGGCCAGGCGCGCTGAGTCGGGCACCGGGAGCATCCGGTGCCGGACCAGCAGGTCGTGGAGGATCATGGTCAGCACCATCAGCACGACGAAGTGCACCACGTTATCCAGCCATGGGACCTTCTTGTAGATGCTCAGCGTGCTGAAGGTCCCCGCGAGAAGCAAAGCGATTTGGCCCGCAACGTCCTGCGCGCGCGTGACGGAGTAGATGCGCATGATCCACGTCCCGCCGGAAACCAAGAACATGGTGAGTGCCGTCAGCGGGCCGTAGCCGATCCAGGCGGCGGGAACGGCCAGCAGTGCCAGCAGGCGCAGCATGTCCGCGGCGTGCGGAACAAAAGTCGGCCCATAGGCCCCAATGGCGGTTCGAAGCCCCGGGTCCGGTCGGGGCGTGTGGGTCGAGGGCATGGCGATCAGGGCTGTTCCCGCGGCGGGACGGCTTCATGGTGCTCCAGCCGGTGCGTGCGTCGCTCTTCCTTCATCCGGGCTTCGAAGAGGTGGCGCCGCCCCTCGACAAGTTCCTGCCGGATCCCGCGTTCACGTTCCTTGAACTCGGCGTAGTAGCCATCGTCGTATTCCTCCACGATCTGGAAGGTCCACCTGCCGTCCAGGACGTTGCGTCCCACCAAGGCAGTGTCCAGGTCGGCGGCAATGCCTGTGTGTCCGGCGTCCCTCAAGAGCTCTACGGCTTCTCCCAGCGCCAAGTCGGCCTTGCCGGTGAGCCGATGGAAGCGGTACAGGCTGCCCCGGGCGTCCTCGATGACTTCCAACGCCTCGGATAGCTTTCCCAGGGCGCGGACCGTCTGTTCGGAGGTGCCCTCCGGAACCATGTGTTCGAGAGCCGGCTCCTCGCGTTCCTGTCGCATTCTTGGCCCTTTCCAAGATTCGGGTGTTGAACCGGCGTGGGATAACTCCGGGCGGATCAGCCGGGGGAATCCCGGATTGTGCTTCGAAGCGTGAGCCCGACCGGCTTGGGTGTCGATCTCCCCGTGGCCGGGAGCCACACGAGCGGGGAGGCGGGACACCGCTGGAACCCGGCATGAACTTCCATTGTGGAATTATAAATACACGATGGCAAATCCGAAACCGGGGATCCACGGCAGCCAACTGGGGGCTGCCTAGTGGTGCTTGTTGTGTTGGCGCATGGACCGCCACGCTCCGGTGGACGCCAAAGCCCACAACACCAGTAATGGCTGGAAGAACAGCCGAATCAGGCGAGCCGTGTCGCTGTCGAGGCCGAACGCGGGACGTCGATCCACATACTGCGCGATATTGCCGGGGAAAACGGCGAGGAAGAACAAGGCCACGGCAAAACCCACTGGAACCCTGTGCTTTCGCATCAGGATCAGGCATGCCCCGAGGCCGATCTCGACAACACCGGAGGCCACGACCACTACGTCTGCATCGAGCGGGAGCCAGCCCGGAACCTGGGACTGGAATTCATCCCGGGCGAAGCTCACATGGCTGGTCCCGGCGAAGACGAGAAAAACTCCAAGCACGATGGCCGTGACCCTGCGTACCGGGGAGAGCGCTGGTGCCGGTTCGGTGAGCCAAGCCCAGGACTTGACGTTGCTCCGTGTCATCTTAGCAACCTAGCAGGTTGGCGGCATGTATGGGAGCTTCCCTTGCCCCGTGCTGCGAGGCGAAATTCCTTGGCGTCAAGGCGGTGAAACCAGCAGGGGAGAGCCAGGGGGGGGAATCGTTCTCTGCCACTACCCCGACTTCCGTGACACTGCCGGGCCCCGGATGAATTTCAGCGCCGAGTCTGTGGCGAGATGTTCTGGGCAACCGGAAGCCCGGCCGGTTGAACCGTAATCGCGATCACCCGTAGCGGCGAGGACAGCGCCGGCACCCGGGAACCGACGGTCGCCCGTCACGTAACATCGGCGGGCCAAACCCTCGCCGTACCCGCGGCAACCTGACCCGTGGATGCGCTCTCCGCAGGGAACGCCCATGTCAGCGATCCCCTTCAGGCCATGAACGGAACCAGTTGACTTTGCGGCGCTACACGCTGAGGAGCGTCACCTGCGCTCCGTTCCTGTCTTCGACCGCAGTGCCGGTGATAGGTTCAGCCAACGTCGCGCGGACAACGGAACCCGTCGGCGGACCGGATTCGACCAAGGAGCCCCGAGGACATGCTTTCCGATTCGTCATTACCAGTCATCAAGGCCACGCTTCCCGTGGTTGCGGAAAATATCCAAGAGATCGCAAGCCGCTTTTACCGGCATATGTTCGAAGGCCGACCCGAACTGCTGGACGGGATGTTCAACCGCGGCAACCAGGCCGACGGCAAGCAGCAACAGGCGCTGGCCGGATCGATCGCCGCGTTTGCGGTGGCGTTGGTCGAGCGCCCGGACCGGCTGCCGGACCAGCTGCTGGACCGGGTCGCGCACAAGCACGTCTCGCTGGGCCTGCGTCCACATCAATACGCGATCGTCCATGAAAACCTGATGTGGGCCATCGTCGACACCCTGGGAGAGGCGGTGACCCCGGAAGTCGCGGCCGCCTGGGACGAGGTCTATTGGATCATGGCCAACATGCTCATCAACAAGGAGCGCGGGCTCTACTCGGCCGTCGACTTGACGCCGGACGAGATCTGGCGGACCTGGGAGGTTACCGAGCGGATCGAGGAAACCGAGGACGTGGTCAGGTTCGTGGTCAGGCGCAACGATTCGCGGCCCACCAAGTCATCGCTGCCGGGCCAGTACGTTTCGCTCAAGCGGGAGATGCCCGACGGGGTGCATCAGTTGCGCCAATACAGCCTCACCCGCGCCGATGACGGGGAGCACCGGCAATTCGCGGTCAAGCGGGTTGCGGGGCTCAAGGGCAACCCCGACGGGGAAATGAGCAACCTGCTGCATTCGACGCTGAAGCCGGGGGACCGGGTCATGCTTTCGGCACCGTTCGGCGACGTGGTGCTGAACTATTCAAACCGGCCGGTGGTCCTGGCCAGTGCCGGCATCGGGATCACTCCGATGGCGGGGATGCTCTCGCACATGGTCCATGCCGGGGCCTCCCGCAAGGTCCACGTGTTGCACGCCGATGCGCATCCGGGCTCGTTCGCGCTGCGCGCCCAAGTGGAGCAGGACCTCGCGGCGTTGCAGCACGGGAGGCTCGATGCCTGGTTCGAGAACCCCGGGGAAAGCAGTGCGGAGAACGAGCACGTGGGCTTCATGGACCTGGAAGACACCACGCTTGAAGATGATGCGGAGTACTACCTGTGCGGGCCACTGCCGTTCATGCAGCATGTGCGCAGTTCGCTGGTGGCCCGGGGCGTTCCGGCCAAGGACATCCAGTACGAGGTCTTCGGGCCGGACCTCTGGATGGCCGACCTCCAATAGGGCGGGACGGGAAACCCCGACGCGTGGAGAGCGCAAAAAACCGTGGGACCGGTCATGTCGTCCGGTCCCACGGTTTTCCCACCCAAGTGCGATCAGGCCTTGCGCAACAGCTGCAGGCGCCAGTCCTCGGGCCCCTCTTCGAGGTAGCTGATCTCGAAGGCGCCGGGGGCCCGGTTTTCGATCTGTTCGAGCAGCGGCAGCGGATTGTGCGGGGCCAGCAGGATCAGGCCGCCGCCCACGGCGATGGAGTCCAAGGCGCCGAAGATCGTGGCGTGGCGGATCGCGTGCGGAATCACCCGGGCATCAAGCTCCGGGAAGCCCGCGTCGTGGTCTCCGCATGCGCATTCATGGGCAGCCGGTTGGTTCTGCTTCTCGGCTTCTTCCTTGCTGGAGGAAATAACAATGTCAGCCACGATGGGGTTCCTTTGCTCAAGTAGGTCACGGTTTCCAGACTCGACTGGCAACCTGCCAATCATTTTATTACAGTTAACTACGTGGAAAACAATTTGGGTAGTCGCGGCATGTCATCTGCAGCCTTGGCCGCATCGTGAAACCTCCAGCGGGTCGATCCGGGGGCGGCGTCAGGCGCACGTCTTTCGGGCGCCCGCTCTCACCCACGCGTTTGCGGATCCTTGAATTGCTCGAGGCGCAATCAACGCCCACCACCCTTGCCGCGCTCACGAACATCTGCGGACTTCATGAAAACACCGTGCGGGCACACCTCGAGGATCTCCTGCGCGACGGATACCTCCAGCGCCGGCGCGCATCCTCGGAAGGCCGGGGGCGTCCGGCCTGGCTTTGGGAGGCGCGGAAACCCATTGAACGCTCCCCCTATGCGTCGTTGGCCTCGGCGCTGGCCGCCGTCCTTCACGAATCGAGTGCGAACCCCGTGAGGGACGCGGTGGCCGCCGGCCGTGCGTGGGGCAGGGAACTGGCCGGCAAGCAAGGGGCGGGGGAGGAGCCCCGCGTTGGCCAAGCCCGCTCCCGCATCGTGGAGATGCTCGAGGACGTCGGATTCGCCCCCGAGCCCGACGCCGCAAACGAACACGTGGTCCTGACGCGGTGCCCGCTCATCGAAGCGGCAAACCAGCACCCGGACATCGTCTGCGGCGTCCACCTGGGGATCATCCAGGGAAGTTTTGCCGAAATGGGATTCGACGGTGCCGCGAGCACCCTCGTCCCGTTTTCGGCCCCCGGCCAGTGTGCGCTGCACCTGCGCGCAACCAACGCCGAAAAGAACCCCGAATGAGCGCCACGCGGCAATCCACCCAACGCAAGCCCAAACCGATCCCGGCCCGCACGCTGTTCATGCTGCCCGCCGCAGTGAGCCTGTTGGCGGGGCTCAACGCCGCACTGATGCTGCTTGGCCTGCCCGCACCGATCAACGCCGCCGCCTGGTCCGAGATCCACGGCATGGTCCTGGCCCTGGGGTTCGTGGGAACGTTGATTGCCCTGGAGCGGGCGGTGGCCCTGGGGGCGCGCCTTGGCTACGTGAGTCCGCTCCTTCTGGGGGCCGGTTCCATCCTCCTGCTCACGGGCCTGCCGCGGTTCGCCGGAAAGCTCGGGCTGCTGGCCGGGATGGCCGCGCTGGTATGGGTCTACCTGCCATTGTGGCGCCGCCAACGCGACCACGCCGTATTGATCCAGCTCCTGGGTGCCGCGCTGGGAACCGGAGCGGCGCTGTTGTGGCTCGGGGGAGTCGAGATGTCCCTGCTCCTGCCCTGGCTGGTGGCCTTCCTGGTGCTGACCATCGTGGGCGAACGCATCGAGCTGGCACGCATCACGATGGGCCCGCTGGCCGGTATCCGGGCCCTGCAGCTTTCCTGGCTCCTGACCTTCTCCGTCGTCGCCTCCCTGCTCAACGCGCAGTGGGGAACCATTGCGTTCGGGGTGGCGCTGGCGATCCTGACCATCTGGATGGCGGCCCATGACGTGGCCCGTCGCACCGTCCGCGCCACCGGGGCCACCCGGTTCATGGCGGCATGCATGCTGGCCGGCTATGCCTGGTTGCTGGTTGCGGCGATCACCTGGTGCTTCGGGTTCCCCTCCGGCAGGGCCGGCTATGACACCGTGATCCACGCGGTGTTCCTGGGTTTCACGCTCTCCATGATCATCGCCCACTCCTCGACGATCCTCCCGGCGATCCTTCGTCGGCCGCTGCCCTACCGGCCCATGATGTGGGCCCCGGCCATCCTGCTTTGGGCGGGTTTGCTGCTGCGGCTATGGGTCGGCAACGGACTGGGCATCGACTGGGCCTGGCAGGCAGGTGGAGCCGCAAACATCATCGCGCTGCTGCTCTTCCTGCTCCTGGCGGTGGCTTCGGTGCTGATGGGCGAACCCTCCACCGAACCCCGGCAGCCGCCCGGGGCCGGTCGGCCAATGCCGCACCCCACACCCTCCGTGCAGCCACCGCGCACGGGCCTGACGATATCGATAGCGGAGCCCAAAAAATGAGCAAGAACCCGGCCAGGGGATTTTGGCCCATGCGCGACTTGCCGGTGGCGTTCTGGCTGGTGGTGCTCGTTCTGGCCACGTTGGTCCACCGCCAGCTCCCGGCACCTCGCTGGCTCATGATCCACCTGTTGCTGCTCGGGGCCCTGTCCCACGCCATCCTGGTCTGGTCCCAGTACTTTGCCATCGCACTGCTGCGGACCCCGCCGCGGGAACACGACAGGGCAACCCAGAACTGGCGGCTGATCATGCTCAACGCCGGCACCACGGTGGTCATCGTCGGGGTGCTGTCCCGGCTCTGGCCCATCACCGCGGTTGGCGCGGCACTGATTGCCGGTGCCGTCATCTGGCATGGGGCAAACCTCTTCACCCGCATGAGGCGCGCGCTGCCCTCACGCTTCGGTGCCACGGTGAAGTACTACATCGCCGCGGCATGCTTTCTTCCCGCCGGAGCGGTGCTGGGCACCATCCTGGCCCATGGCGGCAGCTCCCCGACCCACGAACAGCTCACCTTGTCCCACGCCTTGATCAACGTCCTGGGGTGGGTGGGGCTCACGGTGGCCGGCACGTTGGTCACCCTGTGGCCAACGATGCTGAGGACCAAGATCGCCGACGCCGCAGCAAGAAACTCGCAGCGCGCCCTGCCGGTTCTCATTCTCTCCGCGCTAACCGCCGCGACCGGTGCGGGATTCGGGCTCATCCCCGTCGCTGCCCTGGGGCTGCTCGGCTACATCTGCGGCCTGGGACTGATGGCCTCGTCCTTCATCCAGGTGGCGCGAAACAAACCGCCGAAGACCTTCTCCACGCTCTCGGTCCTCGGTGCGGTCGGGTGGTGGACCGGGGCACTGGTTGCGCTGTTGGTTTCCTTGCTGGGAACCGGCGACTGGCAGGTCCTTAGCCGCCTCTTTGCCTCCATCACACCGTTCCTCGTCGCCGGTTTCGCCGCCCAGGTGCTGCTCGGTGCGCTGTCCTACCTGGTTCCGGTGGCTCTGGGAGGCGGGCCCGCCCCGGTGCGTGCAGCGACCACCATGCTGGATCGCGGGGCGGTGCTGCGGGTTTCCACGGCCAACGCCGCGCTGCTTGTCTGTGCGCTGCCGGTTCCCTCGCTGGTGCGGGTGCTGTGTTCGGTGCTCTACCTGGTGGCCATGGCTGGCTTCCTGCCCCTGCTCTTCATGGCCCTTCGATCCCACAGGCTGGCCAAGGCGAAAGTCGCGGCCGAGGCCAGCGAACATGTCGCTTCCACCGGGCTCCCGGCCCCCCGGGTGCGCATGGCCCCGGAAGGCGAACGCCCGGCAGGCCAGCGCGCCGGGCAGGCGATGGCCGGGCTCATCGCGGTGGTTCTGGCCATCGCCGTGGGGGTGGCCATCGATCCCGCGGCTTCGGGACTGGGTGTACCCGCCCCGGCAGCCGGCGCAGCCACTGCACCGGCGGCCCCGGCGCCCGCCACGCAGGAAAAGACCGTGAAGGTGAAGGCCGCAGACATGCGTTTCTCCCCGGCCCTGATCGAGGTTGAGCCCGGGACGCACCTGTTCATCGAGGTGACCAACACCGATGCGGCGGAGACCCACGACCTGGTGCTGGCCACCGGGGGCAACAGCGGACGGCTGGCCCCGGGGCAGAGCGCCACCATTGACGCCGGGGTCATCACCGGGGACGTCGATGCCTGGTGTTCGATCGTGGGCCACAAACAAATGGGCATGGTGCTGGATATCAAGGCCACCGGAGCCCCCGCGGGGCCAAGCCCCGAGGGGAATGAACCGGAAGCCGGCCACGGCTCGATGCACATGCCCGCTGCGACGCCCACCGACTCCCCCTCCGCACCGCTGGATTTGATGGCCGCCCCGCAAGGGTCGTTCAAGGCACACGACGCCCGGTTGCCGACGCTGCCGGCGAAGCCCACCGGCTCCAAGCCCGCCATCCACCGGGCGACGTTCACCGCGATGGAGGCGGTCGCCGAGGTCTCCCCGGGGGTGCGGCAAAAACTCTGGACCTTCAACGGCACCGCACCGGGCCCGCTGCTGCACGGGCGCGTGGGGGACAAATTCGAGATCACGCTTAAGAACGACGGATCCATGGGCCACTCCATCGACTTCCATGCCGGGGCCCTGGCGCCGGATGAGCCGATGCGCACCATCCAGCCCGGTGAATCCCTGGTGTACAAGTTCACCGCCGGCAAGGCAGGAATCTGGATGTATCACTGCTCCACCATGCCGATGAGTGCACATATCGCCAACGGGATGTTCGGCACCGTGGTGATCGAGCCCGATGACCTCCCGGCGGTCGATGAGTCCTACGTCCTGGCCCAGTCAGAATTCTATTTGGGCGCCCAGGACGCCGAGGTCGACACCGCCAAGCTGGCGGCGGAGAAGCCGGACCTGGTGGTTTTCAACGGCTACGCGAACCAATACGTGCACCGGCCCCTGGAAGCCAAGGTCGGTGAACGCGTACGGATCTGGCTGTTGGACATCGGCCCCAACAGGGCCTCGTCGTTCCACGTGATCGGCGGGCAATTCGACACCACGTGGCTCGAGGGAAACTACCTGCTCGACGGGCGGGAACAGGGTCAGGGCGGGAGCCAGGCACTGGCCCTGGGCGTGGCACAGGGCGGGTTCGTGGAGCTTGCTTTCCCCGAAGCCGGGCACTATCCCTTCGTCTCGCACGTCATGGTGGACGCCGAACGCGGAGCACAGGGAGTGTTCGAGGTGACGAAGTAGCTCCGCAGGTCCAACGGCGCATGCCCCGGCAAAGCTTGGTTCAGTTCTGGCTGAATACAGAAAAGCCTGTATAGTTGCGGTGTGGAAACAAGAATACATACCGATATCCTGAGCAGATTCGGGCATGCGCTCTCCGATCCGACCCGGGTACGGGTGCTGCTGGAACTGCGTGAATCACCCGCCTACCCCAGTGAGCTGGCTGACCTTGTGGGGGTTTCGCGGCAAAAGCTCTCCAACCATTTGGCGTGCCTGCGGGGTTGCGGATTGGTGGTCGCAATTCCCCAGGGCCGTCGCACCCGCTATGAACTGGCCGATCCGCTGTTGGCCAAGGCGCTGACTGACCTGCTCGGCGTGGTCCTGGCGGTGGATCCGAGGCATTGCGCCAATGCAGCCATCGACGGGTGTTGTTGAGCATGTACGGCATCCACGGTCGCACCAGCATCTCGGCTGAAGAGCGGCGTGCCGTGCTCGTGAAGCGGATCAGGCTCCTGGTCGCGGCAACCATCAGTTACAACGTGATCGAAGCCGTGGTCGCGATCACCGCGGGGAACGTCGCTTCGTCCAGCGCTTTGGTCGGCTTCGGCCTGGATTCGATGGTGGAGGTGGCTTCCGCCGCGGCAGTCGCTTGGCAGTTCAGTGCCAAAGACCCAGAAGCGCGTGAGAAAAAAGCGCTGCGCGTCATTGCGGTGTCCTTTTTCGCGCTGGCGCTCGTGGTGGCAACCGACGCGATCCGTTCCCTGCTCGGAGGCACCCCGGCCCAGGAATCGCTGCCGGGGATCGTGCTGGCGTCCCTGAGCCTGGCCATCATGCCCTTCCTGTCATGGATGCAGCGCCGTGCCGGACGGGAACTCGGTTCCCGCTCCACTGTTGCCGATTCCAAACAGACGCTGCTCTGCACCTACCTCTCCGGCGTACTGCTCGTCGGATTGCTCCTGAACGCGTGGCTCGGCTGGTCGTGGGCGGATCCGCTCGCAGCCCTGGTTATTGCCGTGGTCGCACTGAAGGAAGGGC
>JAUNVO010000022.1 GCA_030540695.1 Micrococcaceae bacterium
GCCGGCCGGGGCGGGCGGGCGGCGAAGGACGAGATCCTTGGGCTGGCACGGCACACCGGTGCCTTGGTGGCCACCTCTGCCGTGGCCAAGGGCCTGTTCAACCAGGATGACTTCAACCTGGGCATATCCGGCGGTTTTTCCTCACCGCTGGCCGCGGAACTGATCACCGATGCCGACCTCATTCTCTCCTTTGGGTGCGCACTGAACATGTGGACCATGCGTCATGGGCATCTTGTCGGTGCCGGGGCCAGGCTGGTCCAGGTTGATCTCGAGGACCAGGCGCTGGGTGCAAACCGGCCCATTGATCTTGGGGTGGTCGGGGACAGCGCGCAATGCGCGAAGGACACATTGGAACAATTGCTTGCACGCGGTTCCAGGCCCCGTGCCGGATACCGCACCGATGAGGTTGCTGCGCGCATCAAGGCCTCGATCGAGTGGAACCAGGTCGAGTTCGAGGACCTCTCCGACGGAAAATGCATCGATCCGCGCACCCTGACCAAAGCACTGGACGCGCTGCTGCCGACCGAACGGATCGTCAGCGTGGATTCGGGGAACTTCATGGGCTATCCCAGCCAATTCCTCTCGGTGCCCGACGAGTTCGGGTTCTGCTTCACCCAGGCCTTCCAGTCCATCGGTCTCGGATTGTCCACGGCAATCGGCGCGGGCCTCGCGCGGCCGGACCGGCTGCCGGTCCTTGGTACCGGGGACGGCGGATTCCACATGGCCATCGCCGAACTGGACACCGCGGTGCGGTTGAAGATGCCGCTGGTGTGCATTGTGTACAACGATGCGGCGTACTCGGCCGAGGTGCACCACTTCGGGATCGCGGACCCCGGGGCAGACATGAGCTCCGTGAGGTTTCCCGACACCGATTTCGCTGCGATCGGCCGCGGCTTCGGCGCCGAGGGCATCACCGTGCGCACGCTGGAGGACCTGGACGCCGTGCGGACCTGGTTGGAGTCAAGGCCGAGCGCGCCGTTGGTCATCGATGCGAAAATCGCCTCCGACTCCGGCTCCTGGTGGCTGGCCGAGGCCTTCAAGGGACACTGAGGCAGCCGGCCGGCGAAATCCCCACCGACGTGGTGGGGATCGGTCAACGACGAATCCGCCGAAAGGGCAATCATGGCGCAAGCAGTCACTCTCATCGGGGTTGAGGCACTTTCCGATGTTGCGCAGTACGCCTACGCCGCAACAGCCCCGGCCAACGCACGACTGGTTTTCCTGGCCGGGTCCTGTCCGTTGGACCAAGACGGAACCATGGTCGGGATAGGGGACTACGCGGTGCAAGCGGGCCGGGCAATCGAGAACATGGTTCTGGCCCTGAGGGCCGCAGGTGCCCGGATCCAGGACGTCATCAGTACGCGCGTACTCGTTGCGTCATCGGACCAAGCCGATTTGGTAAGGGCCTGGGAGGTTGTCCGGGATGCCTTCGCTGAACACAATGTTCCCAGCACGCTGTTGGGAGTCACCGTGCTGGGCTACACCGGACAGCTCGTGGAGATCGAAGCGGTTGCCGCGGTCATCGACTGAATCCGCAAGGGAAGCTGCCCCGCACGCCGGTGCACCGTTGGCGATGATTACCCGCCGGAGCCAGCCCCTGGGTGAGCGTTCGAACGGAACCTTCGACACACTGAGCCTCCTGGGCTGGGATGCCGATGCCGTTCGTTGCTTCGCCCGTGACTACACTCTGGTTCCCGACGGCCGCGCCTGGTCGCCGAGCGGTAGCCACGAGCGGGCAACCATTGGATTCACTGGAGACGGACGACGCCAGGAAATTTCCTGGGCATGGAAGCCGGCAGGGATGTGGCTGCCGAGGTGTGGGCGCACGGCGCATCGCATCGACTCAACGTCGACGAACGACCGTGCACCTTGTCGGGTCCCTGCCGGCGGACCGCCGTCCGGAGTGGGGATCACACGCTGTACACCAACCCGTCAGCGGAATCCTGCGCCGTATTTTTGCCCGGGCTCCAGCGCAGGTGCACCGTGCCCTCGTCCTGTTCGTCCTCGCGCAACAGTGACAGGCGGGGCCGGACCGCGTCGGTGCGTGCACTGGGTGGCTTGCGACGCCCGGCCTTGAACGGCATTGGCCAGGTGGCGCCGTCGCCGACATAGTCCTGCTCGGCCGCTGCCTGCAACGTCCACTGGGGGTTGTAAAGGTGGGTGCGCCCCAGTGCGACCAGGTCCGCTCGGCCGGCCAACAGGATTGAGTTCACGTCGTCATAGGAGGAGATCGCACCCACGGCGATGACCGCCACACCGGCAGCGGCGGCGACCTGGTTGCGGATCTTGTCCGCAAACGGTGTCTGGTAGCTGCGGCCGAAGGCGGGACGTTCGTTACGCACGATCTGCCCGGAGGAGACATCGATGGATTTGACCCCGTGGGCGATGAATGCGGAGGCGATTTCCAGTGCGTCCTCTTCGGTGTTGCCGCCCTCGGTCCAGTCGGTTGCGGAGATCCGCACGCCGATCGGCTTGTGGGCCGGCCATACGGCGGACACGGCGTCGAGTACCTCCAGCGGGTAGCGCAACCTGTTTTCCAGTGACCCGCCGTATTCATCGCTGCGGGTGTTCGATAGCGGGGAGAGGAAGGAAGAGAGCAGGTAGCCGTGGGCGGCGTGCAGTTCGAGCATGTCGAAGCCAGCGGCGTCGGCCCGGCGCGCAGCGGTGACGAACTGCTCGCGGACCAGGTCCATGTGGTCGCGGGTCATTTCAACCGGGACGTGGCAGCCTTCTCCGTAGGGCAGGGCGCTGGGGGCCAAGACCTCCCAGTTTCCCTGCTCCAACGGCTCGTCGATGCCTTCCCACATGAGCTTGGTCGAGCCCTTGCGGCCCGAATGCCCGATCTGCGCGCCGATCTTGGCACTCGAGTTCGCATGCACGTAGTCGGTGATGCGCTTCCATGCCGTGCCCTGCTCATCGGTGTACAACCCGGTGCAGCCGGGGGTGATCCGGCCGATGTCCGAGACGCAGACCATTTCCGTCATGACCAATCCGGCCCCGCCCATGGCCTTGGAGCCCAGATGCACCAGGTGGAAGTCGCCCGGTACCCCGTCTTTCGCCGAGTACATGTCCATCGGGGACACCACGACCCGGTTGGCCAGTTCCATCTCACCGATCTTGAACGGCTGGAACATTGCCGGGGCAACCTCGTGGGATCCGGAGAGCCGGGCGAAGTCCTCATCGACCGTGGCCGCGAAACCGGTGTCGCGCAGCTTCAGGTTGTCGTAGGTGATGCGTCGTGAGCGGGTGAGCAGGTTGAAGCAGAACTGTACCGGGTCCTGGTCCTTGTACTGCCCGATATTTTCGAACCACTCCATCGAGGCCTGGGCGGCACGCTGGGTGGATTCGACCACCGGGCGACGCTCGGTCTCATAGGCGGCCAAGGCCTCTGCCACGCTGCCGTGCTCATGCAGGCAGGCGGCCAAGGCCAGGGAATCCTCCATGGCCAGCTTGGTGCCCGAGCCAATGGAGAAATGTGCGGTGTGTGCAGCGTCCCCGAGCAGCACGATGTTCTCATGGCGCCAGTTCTGGTTGCGGACGGTGGTGAAGTTGATCCACTTCGAGTTGTTTTTCAACACCTCGTAGCCGGCCAGTTCCTCGGCGAAGATCTCGGTGACTTTGGCGACTGCCTTCTCATCGCTCTGCCCGGGCGCGAAGACCTCGTTTTCGGTTTCGTCGAATCCTGCGGCGCGCCACACGTCCTCGTGCATTTCCACGATGAAGGTCGAGCCTTCCTCGGAGTACGGGTAGCCGTGGATCTGCATGGTCCCTGCCTCGGTCTCCTTGACGAAGAACTTGAAGGCCTCGAAGACCTGGTCGGTGCCCAGCCACATGTACTTGGACACCCGCGGATCAAGGGAAGGTTTGAACGACTCGGCGAAGCGGGTGCGGATCGAGGAGTTCAGCCCGTCGGCGGCCAGCACCAGGTCGTAGTTCGCCGAAAGCTCGTCGACATCCGGGGCGAACGTGGAAAAGCGCACGTCCACCCCGAGCTCGATGCAGCGGCGCTGGAGCAGCTCGAGCAGCTCCTTGCGGCTCATGGCCGCAAAGCCCTGGCCGCCGACGGTGTGCATCTCTCCGCGGAAGTGGATGTCGATGTCGCTCCAGCGGGCGAAACGCCGGGACATGTAATCGGCAATCACGGTGTCGGCGTTGCCGATGCCGCCGAGGGTTTCGTCGGAGAAGACGACGCCGAAGCCGAAGGTGTCCGAGGCCGCATTGCGTTCCCAGACGGTGACGTCGTGTGCGGGGTCAAGCTGCTTCATGAGGGCTGCGAAGTACAGGCCGCCGGGGCCGCCGCCAACAATTGCGATTTTCATTTTGGGGTCCTTTCGGAGGGCAGCGCACACGGCTGGTTGAGTTGGCCGTGCGGACTGCAGGGAAGCGGGGGAGATTATCGGACGGGCGATTCGGACAAGGCTTCGCGCAGCTTGAAATGCTGGAGCTTGCCGCTGGGGTTGCGCGGAAGCTCCTCGACAAAGCGGATGTCGCGCGGGTACTTGTAGGGCGCAATGACGGACTTGACGAAGTCCTGGAGTTCCTTGGCCTTGGCTTCGGTTCCCTCGATTCCCTCGACCAGGACCACGAATGCGCAGACCACCGATCCACGGTGGTTATCCGGCCGGGCGACCACGGCGGTTTCCAGCACGTCGGGGTGTTGGATGATGGCTTCCTCGACCTCCGGCCCGCCGATGTTGTAGCCCGAGGAAACGATCATGTTGTCGCTGCGTGCCTGGTAGGTGAAGTAGCCATCGGCATCGCGGACGAAGGTGTCCCCGGTGACGTTCCAGCCGTTGGACACATAGGCATGCTGGCGCTCGTCGTCGAGGTACCGGCAGCCGGTGGGGCCGATGATCGCCAGGCGCCCGACCTCGTCGGGGCCCAACTCGTTGCCCTCGCCGTCAAGGATGGTGGCACGGTAGCCCGGGACCGCCCTGCCGGTGGCGCCGGGGCGGATGTCGGCGCCGGCGGCGGAGATGAAGACATGGAGCAGCTCGGTGGAGCCGATCCCGTCGATCAGCTCAAGCCCCGTGGCCTCCTTGACTGCCTGCCAGGTGGCTGCGGGCAGGTGTTCTCCGGCAGAGACGGCCAGGCGCAAAGTGCGCAGCAGGTCTCCGCGGTTTTCCTTGAGGATCGCCCGGTAGGCGGTGGGGGCGGTGAACAGGATGGTGGCCCCGGCATCGTGGGAGAGCTGGGCGAGCTCGAGCGGTGTGGTCCGTTCGGTGAGCAAGGTGCTGGCGCCAAAGCGCAGCGGGAAGACCACCAGTCCTCCGAGCCCGAAGGTGAAGGCCAACGGGGGAGAACCGGCAAAGACGTCGGCGCAGGTGGGTTGGAGAATATGTCGGGCGAAGGTGTCGGCGTTGGCCAGGATGTCCCGGTGGAAGTGCATGGTGATCTTCGGCGTGCCGGTGGTGCCCGAGGTCGGGCCCAACAACGCCACATCGTCGGCAGCCGTTTCGACGTTGCTGAAGTCCCCGGACTTGGTTGCCGCAAGCGCCACCAGGTCCTTGTCCTCGCCGGACCCGACGGGAACGACGGGGTAGGCCGAACCCGCCGCAAGGCGGGCATCGTCCATGAACCGGTGGTCGCACAGCATCAGTGCGGGCTTGGTCAGGCTCGCTAGCTTGCCGATCTCCGCGGCGCGCAGGGCCGGCATGGTGGTGACCACCACGGCGCCCGCCTTCAGCACGCCCAGCCAGCAGGCCACGAGCCAGGCATTGTTGGGGGCCCGGAGCATCACACGGTTCCCCGGCACGATCCCGAAATCTTCGGTGAGGACCCGGGCGACCTGGTTGGCCCGGGCGAGTAGCTCGCCGTAGCTTTGGCTTGTTCCATCCGGTGCCAGCAGGGCGGGGGAATCGGCCCCGAACTGCTTGACGGCATCGTCGATCAGCACCGTGGCGGCATTGAGCCGGTCGGGGTACTGCAGCTCGGGCAGCGTGAATTCGAGGGTGGGCCACAGATCCCGTGGTGGAAGGTGGTCGCGCGTGAAGGTGTCTTGATGGGCCGAAAGCGATAATTCCATGAACGTGCCGTCTCTTTCCAGGAGTCGATTTTCAAGGTGCAGCATGGCTGGTGTTGTTTCAGTCGCGCGGGCCGCGGATCATGCCTTCCTGGGCGACGGTGGCCAGCAGCTGGCCCCCACGGGTGTAGAAACGTCCCAACGCCAAGCCCCGGTTGTTTTGGCTGGAAATGGCTTCCTGGACGTAAAGCACCCAGTCATCCACCCTCCCGCTGCGGTGGAACCACATGGAATGGTCCAGGCTGGCGGTGATAAGCCCCTCGGTGCTCCACGACAGGTTCTGGGTCCGCAGCAGCGGCTCGAGGATGGTGTAGTCACAGACGTAGGCCAGGGCCGCGCGCTGGGTGATCGCATCATCGGGAAGCTGCGTGAAGGCCTTGACCCAGACCGCCTGGTGGGCGGTGGGTGCGCCATCGACGTCGAGGTAGAGTGCCCCGGGAACGTGACGCATGTCGAAGGACCTGCCGGTGGACCAGTAGTCCGCGGCCGGACCCTCCGCCGCGGCAAGCACGGAGGCGGCGCTGGCCAGGGTTTCGGGATCGATATCAAGGTACTCAGACGGCGCAGTGGAGGCTTGTTCGGGACCGGTTTCCGGGACGTGGAAGGAACCCAGTCCGGTGTATACCGCCTTGTTGTTTTGGAAGCCGCGGACCTGCCGCGTGGAGTAGCCACGACCGTCGCGCATCAACTCGACCTCATACCGGACGGGAATGTTCATGTCCACGGGGCGAAGGAAGTAGGAGTGCATCGAATGCAGCTCCCGGTCCTCCGTCACCGAATGCATCATGGCCGAGGCGCCCTGGGCCACCATGTCCCCGCCGTAGGCCTTGGGCCACGGTACGTACTGGGGGATGGCGGTGTAGGCCGTGTCGAAGACCTCGGCGTCGCAAGGGGTCAGCTCGATGGCGTCGAGGAAGATCTGTGAACTCATGCCCGGCGGTATCCTTCCAGGGTCTCGTCGGCGACTTCCTCGAGGTTCACCACAATGTTCTCCGGGGTGCGCGCGGTCAGCCAGACCAGCTCCTCGGTGACTGACATGTTTGCCTCGACGTGCGGCATGAAGGGTGGCACAAAGACCCAATCCCCGGCCGTCATGTCGAGGTACTGCTCGTATTTTTCACCGAAGTAGATCCGTCCGTGGCCGCGCAGGACGTAGCCGCCGGTCTCGGCCTCGCCGTGGTGGTGCGGAAGGGAACGGTAGCCCGGGGTGTTGGAGACCTGGCCAAACCAGATCTTGGTGGCAGGGGTGTGCTGGATGCTGACCCCGGAAACGCGGATGCAGTCACCGGACTGTGCGGTGTTGGTGTCTTCCTCGCCCTTGCGCGTGACCACCGGAACGACAACGCCGTCGCTGCCCGCGTAGATCGAGTTGTCCCCGTCGGTGCGGTGGACCGTTGGTGTGGTGTTGTTCATGGTCGTTCTTCCTTCGCTGGATTGTTGGGGTGAAGAAAAGCGGTCAAAGGTTCGCAGCGGCGCTCAAGCTGATGCGGTTGCGGAGAGTGCCGATTCCGGAGATCTCGGTGACCAGTTCGTCCCCGTTCTTGAGGAAACGAGGCGGAACCATGCCCATGCCGACCCCTCCGGGGGTCCCGGTGAGGACGACGTCGCCGGGGCGCAGCACGGTGAAGGTGGAGATGTAGGCAAGCAGCTTGGCTGCGGAGAAGACCAAGGTGGCGGTGTTGCCGCGCTGGACCTCCTGCCCGTTGATGGAACAGATGACCTCGAGCCCGGCTTCGGGATCGAGTGAATCCGCCGTGACCAAGACCGGTCCCAGTGGGGTCGTCGCGTCAAAGGCCTTGCCCTGGAACCACTGCAGGGTTCGGCGCTGCCAATCGCGCATGGAGATGTCGTTGGCCACGGTGTAGCCGGCGATTGCCGCCGCTGCCTCGTGTTCATCGGCATCCTTCAACCTGGCGCCAACGACCACGGCCAGCTCGGCTTCCCAATCGATGCTCATGGATTCATCGGCAACGATCGGGGCGTCGGGATCGGTGAGGGTGTCGGCGAATTTTGCGAAGAGCGTCGGGTATTCGGGAAGGTCGCGGCCCATTTCCAGGATGTGCTCCGTGTAGTTCAAACCGCAGCAAATGACCTTTGCCGGAGAAGGCATCGGGTTGAGCAGCTCGACCTCGGAGGCCGGAACGACGGCGGGCCCGCAATGCCCCGTGGCGGCTTCGTGGATGATCGCCTTCCAGTTGGGCTGGGCCAACAGCTCGTTGAGGTTGCGTGCTGGCAGCGGCTGATAACCGCCGGCCGTCACCAGGGCTGCGGTTGTGCGGCCACCTAGCCGAACCGTTGCGAGTTTCATGTTGTTGGCCCCTTTGCTTGCCTGCCGCGAAATCCATTGTGTCGACTTTTTGACCGCCGTCACGTATCCTCAATGTAACACGCATCACTAGTCTGGCGCTAGAGCGGATGTCCGCAATCGCCACGTGGAACCCATAGGAGAGCAAGATGACCGAAACCACCCTCGTGCAGAACCTCGTGATCAACCCCGAGACATTGGGAAAGCCCTCCGGGTTCGCCCATGGGGTGCTGGCCGGAAAGACCGTGTACCTGGGTGGGCAGACCGCCTTGGACAAGGACATGAAGATCGTTCCGGGCAACATCGTTGACCAGTTCAAGCAGGCCTTCTCCAATGTGCTCGCCACCCTCGTCGAAGCCGGCGGGCATCCCGAGGACCTGGTCTCGGTGACCATTTACCTCACCGATGTCGATGACTACCTGGCCAACGGACGCGAGATCGGCAAGCTGTGGCGCGAGATGGCCGGCAGCAAGTACCCGGCCCTTGCGGGCCTGGGCGTCAGCCGTCTGTGGCAGAAGGAAGCGGTCATCGAGATCCAGGGCGTCGCGGTGATCCAGGACCGCGACTAGGTCTCTCGGGGGCCCGGAGCCCAAAAAACAGTGCCGTGCACTCGAGGTCCTTTCGGGCCCGGGCGCACGGCACTGTTTTGCGCCTATGCGCGGATCATTCAGCCAGCGACGACGTGATCCTCAATGGCCCGGTCGGCATGGCGTTCGGCGCGGGGCGCCAGCAAGCCGTGAAGCTGCTGGAAAAGGCGTTCGGCTTCCAGCGCGTTCCAGTTTTCCGGCAGGAATTCGATGGGCAGCCCGGGGTCAAGATAGGGCAAGCGCCTCCACTGGGTGATCAGCACCAGATAGTCGGCGAAGGCCCGGGCATCGGAGTCGTGGTCGGCGGGAAGCTTGTCGCGCCGGAGCCATGCTTCGAGGATGCCGCGGTTGTGCTCAAGGAAATCCGAATACAGCGCATCGAGTGCCGGCAGGTCCCACCAGGACCCGATGTTCCGGTGCAGGTCGGCGCCGCCGACATGGTCCGCCAGGAAGAATTCGAGATATTCGTTCAAACCGCGGGTGTCGAAGTAGGCGAGCACCGAATCGCACAGGTGGCCAGGGGCGATCCAGAGCCCCGGGGTGACGGACCCGAACCCCATGCGCACCAACGATGAACGGATCTTGTGCCGGATGTGGCGTTGGGACTCCGGGACCGTGAAGGTCGCCAACAGCCACTGATCGCCCTTTTTGGAGCGACGCGGATGGAAAATCCGTTCATCGCCTTCGTTGAACGTTTCGATGACAGCCGGTGCCAGCGCGTACCCGTTGCGGCCGCCCACCTGGACGCTGTCGATCACTCCGCGCTTCTTCAGGCGTGAGATCGATGAGCGGGTTCCCGTGGATTCGACGCCGATGTCCTGCATCAACGCAATGATCGTGGCCACCGCCAAGCCCCCGCCATGCTGGCGTGCGTAGAGACCGAACAGCGAGACGATGAGCTGGTGGTGCCGCGGAACCTGGGGCTCCCGGGGACCCTTGCGGTCGCCTACTTGTGTGGTCATGCGCTCACCTTATCGAATCGGGCACGGTAGCCTGTCCGGGGGTCAGGTTTTTCAGGCGTGTCGCTCGTGTGACGACGAAGGATTTTGCTGCCGACCGGGCCCCGTCCGTCCACGCCCGCTGAAAGAGGTCCAAAGTTCCATGCGCCCACAGGTATTGATCGGCTCGTATTTCCAGGAAGAACTGGTTGAGAAATTGATTGCCCAAACACCGGAAGTCGACGTCATCTACCGTCCCGAGCTGCTGCCGGTCCCGCGGTTCGGGGCAGACCACCGCGGCAACGCCAGGGAACTTGGCACCGGGCAGATGGCCGAATGGCGCAAACTCCTGGCCCAGGCCACGATCATGCTTGATTTCGACTGGTGGGAACCGCAGGCATGGCAGGAACACTGCCCACAACTCGAATGGATCCAGGCGGCGCAGGCAGGGGTCGGCACACGGGCCAAGGCCTTGGGGCACACCGAGGGAAAAGTCAGGATCACCACTGCTGCGGGCGTGCATGCCAAACCGTTGGCGGAATTTGCCCTGGCGGGGTTGCTGTACTTTGTTCGCGGCCTGCCGCGGCTAGAGAGCCAGCGGCGCGAACAGCTCTGGCCGGTTGGTGGATCCAGCACCTTGCACGGACGCAAGGCACTGATCGTTGGAGCCGGCAGCATGGGTAGTGAAGTGGCCAGGACCCTTCACTTCATGGGTGTGCGCTGCGACGGAACAACCAGGGGATTGCGCACCCTGGGGGATCCCTTTGAGCGTTCCCTCGCCGTGGGCGAGTGCAACTTCGGTGAGTACGACATCGTGGTTCTTTCGTGCCCGCTGACCGAGGAAACCACGGGACTGATCAACAGGGACAAGCTTGCCGAGATGAAGCAAGGTGCGTTCCTGGTGAATCTGGCCCGCGGGCCGGTGACCGACCAAGATGCCTTGATCGATGCGCTTTCCAGCGGCCATCTGGGCGGTGCCGTCCTGGACGTGGCGGACCCAGAGCCACTGCCGGTCGGCCACCCGTTATGGGATGCCCCGAACCTGCTCCTTTCACCACACAATGCGGCCAACGTCGATGCCGAGAACGAGCGGATCATGGAGCTCTTCATCAAGAACCTGCGTAAATACCTGGACGGGGAGGACCTCATCAATTCCTATGACCCGGACCTTGGCTACTAGCGTCGGCCAGTTAGCCGGCGTCGCGGCGACCTTGGTGCACCCGTAGTATCCGGTGCGCGGGAATCAACGTGGCTTCGTCCCGTGGGATGGGTCCATCTTGAATTGGCGCCAGTCGAAGGATCTTGGAGAAATGAGCCCGGAAACGATGCCGGACATGCTTGACGCCCCTCACCTAGTGAGCGAGGGGCGTCAAGGACCGATGCGCTTACTTGGTGCTTCGGGTCCGGCCGACCGCAAGGTATGCCAGGGGTCCGACGAAGTTGATGAACGATGCGGCGGCCCAGCCACCCTTGGAACCGCGCACGTCGGCCGCCGGCCGCTTGGCCAAATCGCGCAATGCGACAAATTGAAGGCCCAGCTGGATGATTCCCAGGACCACAATGCGCCAGCGCGAAACAAGTGAAAGTTCGTTCCAGCGTTTCTTCTGAGCCATGTTTCTCCTCAATCGGGGTGTTGCGGGCACAACGTATCCGAACCGTGCATCCGGCCGGTGCTTCTCATCGTAGTCGTCGTGCTAGCGGAACTGGTCCCGCAAGCGTTCCATCTCGCGTCGGTCCTTCTTCGTGGGACGTCCGGTGCCCCGGTCCCTGACGGGGACCTGGGGGATGACTTCCTTGGGGCGGACCGGGGTGTGGTCCAGGTAGCAGCGCGCCGCGATGTCGGCGCCGACGCGTTTGGAGATCACGGCGGTTACCTCCAGGATGCGGTCGAACCCGGACTGCCTGACACGGATCGTGTCGCCTGGGACAACGGTCTGCGCCGCTTTTGCGGGCTTGTCGTTGAGGCGCACGTGACCGGCACTGCACGCGGTGGTCGCCGCCGAACGCGTCTTATAGACGCGGATCGACCACAACCAGGCATCGATTCGGACTGCTTTGGATTGCTGCTTCACCCCGCCAGTCTAGCCATTGCCGTTGCTGCCACACGGCTGTGCTGCGCCGGGCCGTATATGTCTGCGGCCTGGTCGGGCAAGGGAAGCCGGGGTCAGGGGCATCGCCTGGCGGGATTGAAGCGACCCACCTCGTGGCGTTGCGCCTGCCGCTGTGCAGCACGGGGCCGGTGCCTAGGTCAGTGCGCTGTCGCACGCCGCGACGAGACGTGCCTGGGCTTCGGCCGGCACCTTGTCGCCCGAGGCCGCCACCTCGTCCAGCGCGCCGATGAATTCCTTGGGCAGGCCGCCCTCGCGCACCGCGTCGACCATGGAGGAAACGACCTTGAGGTCCTCGGCGTTGATGCGGCCGTCCTTGATGGGTGCGCATACTGCCTTGATGAGTTCCTTCTTTGCGCCCTCGGCCAGCTGGCCGGCGGCCGAGGACGCAGCGGAAGAAGCGGTGTCGGCAATAGACGTGCAACCGCTCGCCGTGAGCAACAACAGCGCCGCGGCCGCGAATGCAGCAAGGTTGGATCGTGTGAATCTCATGGGTTCCATCGTAGTGTCCGGCGGGTGGGAGAACACTGTGAACCGTCTGTTGCTCCCACCTGCGGCAGAAGCGGAAGCTATCGCCGAACCTGTGCCGATTCCGTGCGGGCCGGCCTGGCCAGGCCCAGCGTGTCACGCAGCGTGCTTCCCGGATAGGAGCTACGGAACAAACCCCTTTCCTGCAAAATCGGAACCACGAGCTCCACGAAATCATCCAACCCCGCCGGGAAACTGGGGCACATGAGGTTGAATCCGTCGCAGGCGCCGGAGCGGAACCAATCCTCGATCTCGTCGGCTACCTCGACGGCGCTGCCAATCATGGTTGCATGCCCGCCGCCCGCGGCCAGGAAACCCAACAACTCCCGAAGTGTTGGGCTCTTGGTCTCAATGATCCGCTGCACGGTGAGGTAGCGGCCCTGGGGGCCGGAAAATCCCTCGGCCGGGGGTAACGGTGCCACCGGTGCATCCAGCGGATCCGCGAAGTAGTCCTGTCCCGTGAACATGTTCAGCTGGGTGATTGCCGCCTCGATATCCAGATAGGCGTCCAACTCGCGCTTCTTCCGGTGGGCCTCTTCGGCCGTGGCGCCGACGTAGGTGACCAGCCCCGGAAGGATGGGGACCGAGCCGGGCTCCCGGCCTTCGGATACGAGCCGCCGGCGGAGGTCCCCGGCATACTGCAGCGCCGATTCCCGGTCCCAGGACACCGAATAGATCGCCTCGGCATGCCGGGCGGCGAAGGAACGTCCTGCCTCCGAGGAACCGGCCTGGAAGAGCACCGGGCGGCCCTGCGGGCACCGGGGAACCGTCAGGGGGCCGTCCACGGAGAAGTGCTTGCCGCGGTGGTTGACCGCGCGGATCTGGGATGGGTCCAGGTACCGGCCTGCTTCCCGGTCAACGACCAGGGCCGTGTCCGACCACGAATCCCATAGTCCCTTGACCGCGTGAACGAACTCCTCGGCCCGCTCGTAGCGTTCTGCGTGGGCAGGCAGGGCCTCCATCCCGTGGTTGCGGGCCTCGGCGTCGAACATGGAAGTCACCACGTTGATGCCCGCGCGGCCGCCACTGATGTGGTCGAGCGAGGCCAGCAGCCTGGCCGCATGGAACGGGGTGTAGAAGCTGGCCGAGATGGTGGTGACCAGCCCGACATGGGTGGTGGCCCGGGCCATGGCGCTCAGTGCGGTGACCGGCTCCAACAGCCAGGGGATGCCTGCCGAATATTCGCGGTTGAGGCTTTGTCCGTCGGCGAAGAAGACCGCGTCGAGGCAACCGCGTTCGGCAAGCCGGGCAAGTTCCTCGTAATAGGCGATGTCCCCGACCCTATCCGCGCTGGAATCGGGGTGGCGCCAGCCCATGGTGTGGTGGCCGGCGCCGTAGATGAAGGCGTTCAGATGCATGTGGGGTGTCGTGGCCATGAGGGTTTCCCGTTTCCTAATTCATCACCAGTCCGCCGTCGACAACCAGATTTTGACCGGTCACCGCCCGGGACCACGGAGAGGCGAAGAACAGGGCGGCGTCGGCGAATTCGGCCGGTGTGGTGACCTTGCGCAGCGGTGTGCCGCCGGCGATCAGGTCGAAGACCTCCTCCGGGGTGGCCGCCGAGGCATCGGTGGTGCGCAGCAAGCCTCCGGAAACCATGTTCACGCGGATGTTCTGCGGACCCAGGTCGGCGGCGAAGGTGCGGGTCAGCGCCAGCAGTGCGGCCTTGGCCGCGGTGTAGTCGTGGTACGGGACCACGGGGTTCTGGAAGAGGTTGGTGCCGATATTGACGATGGCCCCGAAACCCGCCTCCTTCATCCCCGGCAGGGTCGCTTGGATGGTGTTCAGTGCTCCGCCCACGATGCCGGAGAACTGGGCATCGAATTCCGCGTAGCCAATGGCCCCGGCCTTGGAACGGGCGTCCCCGTTAAAGGAGAAGTCCGGCAAGGCATTGTTGATGACCGTGGTGATCGGGGCGCCAAAGTGCTTGGCCGCCGCCTTCACCAGCGTGGAGACCTGGTGCGCGTCGGTGACGTCGGCCTGCAGGGCAATGGCCCGTTCGGTGCCGAACTCCCTGGCCAGTTCCTGCGCCGCGGCCTCGCTGTTTCGGTAGTTCAGCACCAGGCGGGCGCCCTCGCGGGCAAACGAACGGGCAACGTCGGCGCCGAGTCCGCGGCCGGCGCCGGTGATCAATACGATCTGGTCTTTGATAAGCATGTGGCTAACACCCTTCGGTAGTGCGCAAGGATGCCGTCGAAGCACGAAAAGCTGCGGCAAAATACGTTGCCGTGATTCATGCCGGACCGGCATCCCTTCGCTCGGATTATCGAGATCAGGTTCAACGGGTCTAACTCTCAGCCGCCATGCGGCACCCCGTGTCGTGTCCTGCGCCCAACATAACACCGGCCCCGGCGCAAAGCCCAATGAAAGGCTTCTAGCGCAAGTCACATGGGTAGTTGGGATATTCGGATCATCAATCCTGCAGCGGGCCGCCACGTTCGTCGATCATGGCAAAGAGCCGCGGCAACACGGTTCCCGATCCCAGTCCGTCGTGTTCGAACTCGTTGGTGACCCAGGCCCGGAGGTTGCCGACCTTGGCGGCCGTGGCCAGGGAGAGGCCGGCATCAACATACATGTCGTCGTGGTAAACGATGGCGGCAACCGGGACGGTGTTGGCCGCGAGCTTTTCGCTGTCGTAGAGGCTGGACCAGTCGGTCTTTTGAGCCAGCAGATCGACCGCGCCCTTGAAGGGGCGCAACAGCCGGGTTTCCTCGAACATCCACGGGTACATCATTTCGCCGGTGAACATCAACGGGCGCGATGACGGGGCGAATTCGGGATGCCGTTCGATTTCCGCCTGCGCGGCCCAGCCCGTGGCCCCGTTGGATCCGTGGCCATAGATGCTCTCCTGCATCACGGCGAACAGCGGGTTCCCGGCAAATGCCGTCCGGGCCTGCACCTCGGCCAGGAACACATCGCTGAGCCCGTGCCCGGTGAGCGCCTCGTCGAGCAGCCAGTTCAGGCGTTCGAAGCCAGGCTTCATCCCGAAGTCGATGCCCAGGGACTGGAACCGGCGCACGGAGAGCCGGTCCCCGTCGGGAAGGCGAACCTCGGTGGCCTCGAGCAGGTCGGCAATCCGTGCCGCCGTGTCCACATGGTGTGGGTAGAGCCCATAGAATTCCGCGGTTTTGGCGGCGGTGCGCGGGTAGGTGCGTGCATATACGCCCGCGGCACTTGGCTCCAGGGATGGCAGCCCCCCGGTGATGTGGCAGGCCGTCAGCGCCTGGGGCGCCATTGAGAGGTAGCTCAGCGTCAGGAACCCGCCGTAGCTCTGGCCCAGGGTGGCCCAGCGGGCGGATGCGTAGATTTCGCGGCGCACGTGTTCGGCGTCGTGGATGATCGAATCGGCGCGGAAGTGCAGCAGGTGCTGGGCACCTTCGCCCGCGGTGTCGAACCCTTCCATGGTGGCTGCGGTGATGGGGGTGGAGCGTCCGGTGCCGCGCTGGTCAAGGAGCACCACCGTGTAGCGTTCCAGGGCGGCGTCCAACCACCCAGCGGTCCCCACCGGGCGCGGGCCCTTGCCGCCTGGTCCGCCCTGCAGGAAGAGCAACAGCGGCAGTTCGCGGTTGGTGTTCTTGGCCAGGGAGACCTCGCGCACGAATATGTTGATGCGCGGCGAAGAATCGGGATTCTCCCAGTCCAGGGGGACCGAGAGGGTGTGGTCGCGGAAGTGTTTTCCCGCCGCGGTGTATTCGGTGTTCATTGCTGCTCCCTTGAGGTGCCGGCAACGATGGGGCGGCCGGCCTGGATGACGGTGCGCGGGCGGGATTCGTCGTAGAGCACCGACGGGTCCTCGAACGGGTTCCCGTCCAGCAGCACCGCGTCCCCGACGGCTCCGGGGGACAGGCGGCCCAGCGAGGGATCCTGCAGCAGCGCGGCGTTCACGCTGGTGGCCGAGCGCAGCGTTTCGAGCACACCGGCGGCCTCGATTTGCAGGGCCAGTCCGTTGAGCTGCTCGTCGGCCAAATCGCCCATCAAGTCCGAGCCGAAGCCCACGGGGATGCCGGCGGCCAACGCGATCTTGATCGCCTGGCGCCCTGCGGTGAGGACCTCGAGGTTCTTGGCCTTGGAAACCTCCGGCAATCCGACTTCATCACCGCGCCGGTCCATTGCCGCATAGGCGGCCAGGGTGGGGACCAGGAACGCGCCGTGTTCGAGCATCAGTGCGGCGGTGGGCTCATCGAGCAGGTTGCCGTGTTCGATGGAGCGGACCCCGTTGCGCACCGAATGGGCGATGGCGGCGGGGGAGTAGGCGTGCGCCGCGACGTAGGAACCGCGCCGGGTGGCCTCGGCGACAACCAGCGCGATCTCCTCATCGGAGTACTGCGGGATCGCCAACGGATCGGTCAGCGAGACGACGCCTCCGCTGGTCATGATCTTGATGGCGTGGGCGCCGGTGCGCAGGCGCTCGCGCACGGCGATGCGCAAGGGTTCGATCCCGTCGACGACCTCACACATGTGGCCGTGGCCGAAGCACACATCCACGTCGGCCTCGCGCGGGTCCCCGTGCCCGCCGGTCTGGCTCAGCGCCGGACCGGTGTAGAGGTACCGCGGGGCCGGCAGCAGGCCGGCCTTGATCGCCGAGGCGAGCCCGATGTCCCCACCGGCGACATCACGCACGGTGGTGAATCCGCGCCCCAGTGCCTCGCCCAGGCGCTTGGCCCCGGCGAGCGCAGCGAAGGAAAGCGGGCCGCGCTCGTTGCGGAACCCGTCAAGGGAGATGGCGTAGGCGTGGAAGTGGGCGTCGATGAGCCCCGGGACCAGCACACGGCCGTTACCCGGGAGCAGCTGACCTTCCTCCTGGTCGCCGATGGCGCTGACACGTCCGTGGCTGAAGCTCACGTTGGCGCGCGTGAGCTCGGCGTTGTGGCCGTCGAAGACCAGCACGTCGGTGATGGTCAGGGCCGGTGGCCGGATGGTGCTCATGCGTGGGTTCCTGACTGTGCGGCCATCCATGCCTCGATGCCGGCGGCGTCGATGGGCAGCGGATCGGAGAGGTTTTCGTGTCCGGTCGCGGTGACCAGGAGGTCATCTTCCAGCCTCACGCCCATGCCGCGCAGTTCCGGCGGGACCAGGGCGTCGTGTTGGTGGAAGTAGAGGCCGGGTTCAACGGTGAGGACCATGTTCTCGGCCAGGGTGGCGCCCTGGTACTCCTGGTAGGAGGCCGCCGCGCAGTCATGCACGTCGAGCCCCAGGTGGTGCCCGACCCCGCAGACCAGCCAGCGTCGGTGGTGCTGGCCGGCGGGGGAGAGCGCCTCGTCGACGGAAACCGGGAGCATGTCCCAGTCCGCCAGCCCGTTGGCGATGACCTCCATGATGGAGGTGTGGAAGGCGGTGAAGTCCTTGCCCGGGGCGACCTGCGCCAGGCCGGCGCGGTGCGCCTTCTCCACCAGGTCGTGGACCTCGCGTTGGGCGGGTGAGAAGCGGCCGCTGGCAGGGAAGGTCCGGGTGACGTCGGCGGTGTAGGAACTGCGTTCCTCCACTCCCATGTCCAGCAGCAACAGTTCCTCCGGTGCCACCGGCCCGTCGCAGCGCACCCAGTGCAGGGTGGGCGCGTGGTGTGCCGAGCCCACGATCGTTGCATAGCCGGGGCCGTTGCCGTAGGTGCGTGCCACCCGGTCGAAGGTGCCCTGGAGCCAGCGTTCCCCGCCTCCGGCCACGGCGGTGGGGATCTGGTTGATGACCTGGGAGAAGCCCTCGATGGTGTGGGCGACCGAGTTGCGCAGTTCGGTGATTTCCCAGTCGTCCTTGATCAGCCGCAATTCGCCCAGCGTGCGGCGCAACGTGGGCGAGGGTTCCAAGGCGTGCGTGGAGATGAGCGCGCCGGGCAGGTTTCCCGCCACCTGTGCGCCGCAGAGCCCGGCCAGTGCCTGCCCAAGCCGGTCCAGCGGAAGCGTGTCGATGCCCAGTGCCTGCTGCCAGTGCGCGGGCCCGTGCGCGGCCCCGACCCACAGCTCGCCGTGGGCGGCACTGGCAAAGAACGCCGGGTCCCCGGGCAGCGCCGGCGCCGGGACGAAGAGCTGGTAGTCGTGGCCGCCGCCGCGGGCGGTGCCGACCAGGACTGAGCCTTCGGCGTTGCAGCCGGTGAGCCAGAGGAAGTCCGAGTGCGCACGGAAGTCGTAGAAAGTGTCGTTGCTGCGGATCGGTGCCCAACCGGCCCCCACCACGAACGTGGAGCCCGGAAGCGCCGCGGAGAGCCGTGCCCGGTGGGCCGCGGCCGCCGACGCGGCATCCACCCCGGCAGCGGGTGTGCGCATGGGCTCCTCCCACCCGGTGGCCATCCACGCGGTGAACGCCGGGACTTCGGAAAGCCTGGGCAGTCGGGGATCGAAATTCTTGGGTGCCGGCATCGATGCCGTCTTGTGCTCCGGGGTGTTCACGTCGGGGGATTTCCTTCACTGTGGCAGTGGTTGTGCGGTACGCGGCCAAACGCGTACCCCTCAAGCATCACACAACCCGTGCCGTGCGGTGCAGGATGGGACGTCGCCCCGACTTTCGGGCGGCGGCATCGATGCGGCAGACTGGAGCGGGTGAGCCAGATGCGAATTATCCAGATCATTGCAGCAGAACTATCAAGCGGGGGCGCAGGGGTCCAAACCTGGCAGGTGAAGGCGGCCATCGAGCTGCTGGATTCCGGCTCCACGGTTCCCTTCATCGCCAGGTACCGCAAGGAAGCAACCGGGACCCTCGACGACGCGCAGCTGCGCCAGCTGGAGGAACGCCTGCGCTACCTGCGCGAACTGGCCGAACGCCGTGCCACCATCCTCAAGGCCATCGAGGAGGCGGGGAAGCTCACCGCCGAACTTGACGCCGCCATCAATGCCGCGGGCACCAAGGCGGAACTCGAGGACCTCTACCTTCCCTACAAGTCCAAGCGGCGCACCAAGGCGCAGGCCGCCCGCGAGGCCGGCCTGGAACCGCTGGCGGACTCGCTCATCACCGACCCCACCCAGGACCCCGAGGTGCTGGCCGCCAGCTTCCTGAATCCCGAACACGACGTCAACGCCGGGCCCGACGCGCTCGCCGGTGCCCGCGCCATCCTCACCGAGCGGGCCTCCCAGGATGCGGTCCTGGTCTCGGAGCTGCGCGAGCGGTTGTGGACGCGGGGCAAGATCGCCTCCAAAACCGTGCCCGGTGCCCCGGAGGCGGACGCCGCCAAGTTCTCGGACTACGAGGATTTCGTCCAGCCGCTGGCCACCCAGCCCTCCCACCGGATCCTTGCCTTGCTGCGCGGGGAGCGGGCCGGGGTGCTGAACCTGGAGCTGGCCGAGGCGGACCCGCGCGACGAAGCGGCGCTTGCCCAGGCGCGCGCCACCTACGAGGCCGCCGTGGCCAAGTCACTGGGGATCACCGCCGCGGCGGATGCCCCGGCCGGGAAATGGCTGGCCCAAACGGTGCGCCTTGCCTGGCGCGGGCGCCTGCTGGCACGGTTGGAATCGGATTTGCGCACCCGGCTGTTCGAGGCCGCCGAGGAAACCAGTGTCAAGGTCTTTGCCGCGAACCTGCGCGATGTGCTGCTCGCGGCCCCGGCCGGGAACCGCTCGGTGCTCGGACTCGATCCCGGCTTGCGCACCGGGGTCAAGGTCGCCGTGCTCGACGGCACGGGCAAGGTCGTGGACATCGCGACGATCTACCCCCATGCCCCGGCGAACAAGTGGGACGCCGCGGTGGAGACATTGGTGGCCCTGGCCAAGAAGCACGGCACCGAACTCATCGCCGTGGGCAACGGAACGGCAAGCCGGGAAACCGACAAGCTTGCCGGGCAGGTGATCGCCCGGCTGGAGCACCAGCCGGCCAAGGTGATCGTCTCCGAGGCAGGCGCCTCGGTGTATTCGGCGTCCGCCTTGGCCAGCGCCGAACTGCCCGATCTTGATGTATCCATCAGGGGCGCGGTGTCCATTGCCCGGCGGCTGCAGGATCCGCTGGCGGAACTGGTCAAGATCGAGCCCAAGTCCATCGGAGTGGGCCAGTACCAGCACGATCTGACCCCGACGAAGCTGGACCGCTCCCTGGACGCGGTGGTGGAGGACTGCGTGAACGCCGTGGGCGTCGACGTGAACACCGCCTCCCCGGCCCTGCTCGCCCGGGTCGCCGGTGTCGGCCCGCTGCTGAGCCGCAACATCGTCGAGCACCGCAACATCCACGGGTCCTTCGCCACCCGGCGGGCCTTGCTCAAGGTGCCGCGCCTGGGTGCCAAGGCCTTCGAGCAATGCGCCGGGTTCCTGCGCGTGGCCGGTGGACCACAGCGACTTGACGCCTCGGCGGTGCACCCCGAGGCCTACGGCCTGGCCGAGCAGCTGCTGGCGAGCGCCAAGGAGAGGAACGTGCCTGTTTCCTCCCTGGACGCCGCACACTTCGTGACCGAGCGGTTTGGGCTTCCCACGGTGAAGGACGTCATCGCCGAATTGGTGCGCCCTTCCCGGGACCCTCGCCCGGACTTCAAGACCGCCAACCTCAAGGAAGGCGTGGAGAAGATCACCGACCTGCGTATCGGCATGGTCCTGGAGGGCACGGTGTCAAACGTGGCTGCATTCGGAGCGTTCGTCGACGTGGGTGTCCACCAGGACGGGCTGGTCCATGTCTCGGCCATGAGCAACACGTTCGTTTCGGATCCACGCGAGGTGGTCACCTCCGGGCAGGTGGTCAAGGTCAAGGTCCTCGAGGTCGATCCGGCGCGCAAGCGCATTTCCCTGACCCTGCGCCTGGATGAGGAGCCGGCGGCCAAGGCCGCCGGCCACGGGCGCAGCACTCGGCCGCAGCACCAGGGCGCGGCACCGAATCGCGGAACCAGGCCCGCGCAACCCAAGGGCCCCAAGGCGCCGGCCGGGAACACCGCCATGGCCGAGGCGCTTCGCCGTGCCGGGCACGGCGGATAGGAATGCGGCATGACGTGGTGGAAGGGCACAAACACCAATTGTTGAGGGAGGCAGGCCTGTGAACGGCGAGGGATTAACCTTATTGATCGTGCTGGCGTTCATGATCATGCTCATGGCCGCGATGGCCTGGATGATGAAGGCAGCCGCTTGCGGGAAGATCAAACGCAACGACGTGGTGGGGCTGCGCACCACTGCGCTGAGGCACTGCGAGAGCTGTTGGCTGCTGGGGCACCACGCGGCCTGCAACAAATCCATCATGGGTCTTGGCATGGCAGTTGTGGTCATGGTCGTCGGCGGCGTCGCGATGGTGCTGTACGGGCCGTCGGAGGTCATTTTTGGCGCCACGATGGCGCTGGGGATGTTATCGATGCTCACCGGCATATTCCTGGGGCTGCGCGATGCCAACCGCGCGGTTGCCAAGGTCCATGCCGGTGAAGGTATCGTCTCCCACTGAGCGTGCCCAAGGGGAACCAGGCAAGGTGAGCATCACCTTGCCGGAGGGTTCCCGCGGGTTGCTTCGTGCCATATTTCGGATGAGGTAAGTACGGCCATACTTCGGTGACAAGGCATGAAGGAATCGGTAACGTAGTTTCCATGGAACTTAAAGGAAAACTTGCCGACGCATTCAACGACCAAATCACGATGGAGCTCGAGGCCGCCACGGTATACCGCCAGCTGGCCATTGAGATGGATGTGCTGAGCCTGCCCGGCATAGCGGGATGGTTCCGTGCCCAGTCGGCCGAGGAACTGGAACACGCGGAAAAGTTCATCACGCACATGACGGACCGGGGTGCGCACCCCGCAATCGGCGACATCGGCGCACCGAAGGTCTCGGTTTCCACCGTCGACGGTGCATTCCAGGCATCCCTGGACCACGAGAAGAAGGTCTCTGAGTCCATCCGCGACCTCTACCGCCTGGCCCACAACGAAGGCGACATCGATTCGGTGCCGCTGCTGAACTGGTTCATCGAGGAGCAGGTCGAAGAAGAAGCCACCGTGGGGGAGATCCTTGACCGTGTGAAGATGATCAACAACGACGGAAATGGACTGCTTCGCCTCGATGGTGAACTGGCGGCCCGCCCCGAGGGCTAGCCGCCTCGGGGCCCATGGCGGGACCCGTAACGAAGATGTGACCAAGGCCCCCGGTTTATGACTGGGGGCCTTGGCCGTGCGTGCAATATCATGGTCTCAGGCATATCCAAGTGTCAGCGCCCCGGCAGGCAGTTGTTTCCGGTGCACAGATGGCACGCTTCGCGAGGTACGGCGTTGCACGAAGCATGCCAGTCTCCGGTCAACCGCTCTCGTTGTGAGGTCATCAAAAACGTGTTTCACGTCCGAACCCGCCTCGCCATGGCCGAGCACCGCGTCCACGCGCCGTCTCGGGGCGAAACCCGATGAAGAAATTCGACTCCGCACGGATCGATCCCCCCGCGCATCCGGCCGACGTCTCCGGACCCACACATCGCACGACCGCCGAATTGCACCTGCGCAAGGGAGCAGGCCGGCACTACGCCACCCAGTACCTGGTCGCCGAGAACACCCCGGTGCTCCTGCTGCGGGTCAGCGGATCCTGGGCCAGTGTGCAGCACGAGGAAACATTCGGCTGGTTGCCGGCCCATTGCCTTGAACGCATCCAGCCCCCCGCAAGCCGCCCGCGGATTCCGGTGCGCCCCGTTGCCGGGGCGGGCCCACGGGAGGCCTCCGGGGCACCGAGTTCCCCGGAAGTCCCCGATGAGGACTTCATCCCCACCCACCGAAGCACCGCTGATTTGAACCTGCGCAAGGGGTCGGGCACCAACCACCCCGTGCTTCGGGTCCTGGCAGCCAACATCCAGGTCCGCAAGCTCGAGGAGCTGGGTACCTGGAGCAAGGTCTCAACCGGCAGGGACATCGGCTGGGTGCCCAGCGCCTATCTGGCGCGCATACATGTCCAACGCCCTCC
>JAUNVO010000023.1:0-3010 GCA_030540695.1 Micrococcaceae bacterium
TCACTGGTTCACGCGCACCGTCATCGAAACCCCCAGTCCACGGTTTTCCGGCTTCGCGGATCGTCCTGCCGGTGGACTGCTTGCTGGTGCCGCTTCCCGCGCCGGTCAATATTCCTCGCTCAGTAGGCAAAGCGCGGAAAACTTCCCGGGAATGACGCGAGCAAACATGAAATTTCCCGATGACGTGAGTGAACTCACGATTGTGGGTTACGATGGTCACATCACTTTACCGTCCGAACGGTCGGTCACACTCTCAAACCGCGCCAAGCGCCCAACGTTGGAGTTCGTCCATGGCACCCTCACTGGCTATAAAGAAAAAGCGTTCCGAGGAACGTCGAGTCCTTGCCGGAACTTTGGTCGGCACCACTATCGAGTGGTACGACTTCTTTATTTTCGCCCAACTAACAGCAACCCTGCTGACCCCGTTGTTCCTCAAGCCACTGAGCGAGTCGAACCCCGGGCTGGGCCAGATCCTGGCATTTGCCATGATCGGCATTTCCTTCCTCTTCCGCCCGTTGGGCGCCATTGTCGCAGGCCACTTGGGGGACAAGTACGGCCGTAAGCGCATCTTGGTCGCCACCTTGATCATGATGGGCATTGCCACGGCGTTGATCGGCGCCTTGCCGACCTACGCCCAGATCGGCATTGCAGCCCCGATCCTGCTCGTGTTGCTGCGCATCGTCCAGGGCTTCTCCGCCGGTGGCGAATGGGGCGGCGCCGCCCTGATGGCCGTTGAGCACGCACCGGAGAACAAGCGCGGCTACTTCGGTGCCTACCCGCAGATCGGTGTCCCGATCGGCATGATCCTGGCCACCGGGCTGCTCTACATCCTGCGCACCTCGATGACCCCGGAGCAGTTCATGGCCTGGGGCTGGCGCATCCCGTTCCTGCTTTCGGTGGTGCTGATCGTTGTTGGCTACCTGATCCGCAAGGCCGTGGAGGAATCCCCGATCTTCAAGCAGCTCGCCCTGCGCAAGTCCTCCGAGCACACCCCGCTGAAGCAGCTCTTCCAGACCAACACCAAGGAAGTCATCCAGGCTGCCTTGATCTTCGTCTCGAACAACGCCGCCGGCTACCTGGTGATCGCGTTCTTCATCTCCTACACCACCAAGGTGCTGGACATGCCGTTGGCTCCGGTGCTGCTGGCCACCACCATCGGTGCGGTCGGTTGGTTGATCTTCACCCTGGTTGGCGGCTGGCTCTCGGACATCATCGGCCGACGCGCCACCTTCGTGATTGGCTACGGCATCGTCTTTGTCTGGATGATCCCGATGTTCATGCTCATCGACACCGGCAGCATCTTCCTCTACGGACTCTCGGTGTTCATCCTGACCACCGGTCTGGGACTGTCCTACGGTCCGCAGTCGGCCATGTACGCCGAGATGTTCCCGGCACACATCCGCTACTCGGGCATCTCCATCGGCTATGCCATGGGTGCAATCCTCGGTGGCGCCTTCGCCTCCACCATTGCCCAGGTGCTGCTGGAGCGGACGGGCCAGTCCATCTCGATCGCCATCTACATCATGGTCATGACGATCATCTCGGTCGCCGCCGTGCTGTGGGTTGGGGAGACCAAGGGCACGAACCTGCACGTCGAGGACGTCGATCCCGAACTGCAGGCAGCGCACGATGAACTGCACCGCGAGAAGAACGCCTAGGGCCAGACCCCGGGGCGTCTAGACGCACCAACGACAAGGGCCGATCGGCTCCCGTTCCCTTCCCAGGGGGCAGGGACCGGTCGGCCCTTGTTTTGTCTGTTCGTGGCCCTCCGGCCGGCTACAGGTGCGGGATCAGCGCAATGATTTCGGCGTCCGACACCGAGTCGAAGCGCGAGTAAAAGGCGCTCACGGAGTGGAAAACCCTGGGGTTGATGGCGCAGACGAACTCGTCGACCAGCGGCTCGACTTCCCAGCGGGCAAACTTGGGGGCAACCGGAACCGCGGCCACGATGCGTCCGGCACCGGCCTGGCGCATCAGCTCCACCGCCGCCGCCATGGACGCGCCGCTGGCCATGCCGTCATCGCACAGGATGATGGTGCGGCCGGCAACGGGCAGCACCGCTTCGCCGACGATGCTGGTGCGCATCTCCTCGAGATCCGCCCTGGCCCCGACCTCCACCGCATCCAGTTCCTCCTTGTCGAAACGCAGCTGCGCGGAAGACCAGATGTCCTTGATGTACTTCAGCGACGTGTGCTCCCCGTAGGCGGCCATCGCGGCGAAGGCGATCTCGGTGCGCTCGGGCATGACCAGGCGACGAACCGCTAGGGCATCGACGTCCACTTCCAGATCCAGGGCGATCTGCGCGGCAACCGGCACCCCGCCGCGCAGCAGGCCCAGCACCAACACGCTGGGGTCCTTGGCATACTGGCGCAGGTCTTCGGCCAAGAATTTTCCTGCGGAGGTGCGATCGTCAAAACGGTCGGGCGCGATATGTTCGGATGTCATGCCTTCCAGTCTGCACCCCCGCGCGCCATGGCGGGGCACGAGCCGCGACACATCGCTGCCTTTGCAGGCCAAAGGCTGATTGTTGCGTACTAGCATGGGGAGCATGAAGCGACTATCAGCCCTGCTCCTTGTTCCGGTATGCGCCGTGGCCTTCTCTGCCTGCAGCGGTGGCCAGGACGATCCGGGTCCCGATGCCACGCAAACGCCAGGTCCCTCGGTGACCTCCTCGGCCGCACAGCCGAGCCAGTCACCGGGCGCCGAGTCAGACGTGGTCGGGCAGTGGGGCGGGGCCACCGAAGACGCCCCCGTGCTCTGGTTCAACGCCTCGGGGACGTTCAACGGCAACGACGGATGCAATTCGCTGTTGGGCGGCTGGGAGCAAACCGGGCCGAGGATCGAGCTGAAGAACGTGACCATGACGCTGATGGCGTGCGTGGGAGTCGATGACTGGGTGTCCAGGGCCACCACGGTGCAGGTCGAAGGCGATAACCTGCTGTTGAAGAACGCGGACGGCGACGAGCTTGGCACCTTGCCCCGCACCAAGGTTGCCCTCTAGCACAGGCAC
>JAUNVO010000023.1:3110-23228 GCA_030540695.1 Micrococcaceae bacterium
TCTCGGTCTCGGGCGGTGCAGCCCATTGTGACGTGTCCCTTTGCCGCGTGCGGAGGATGCGCGTATGAATGATGGGGGAGATCAGGCAAAGGGGGCAAAGCATGCGGGATGAGGATGCGCAGGCGGCGCGCCATGTTCCGGATCCCGCACGCTGGCGCATCCTGGCTGTCCTGCTGGTGACCATGTTCATGTCGCTGATCGGCGTGAGCATCGTTAACGTCGTGCTTCCCTCGATCCAATCCGGGCTTGGTGCCACGCAGTCGGATATCCAGTGGGTGCTTTCCGGCTACGCGTTGACCTTCGGCGTGGTGCTGGTGGCCGCAGGTCGTGCCGGGGACGTCTTTGGCCGCGGGGCACTATTCATCGTGGGCGTTGTGGTCTTCACCCTTTCCTCTGTCGCCGCCGGCATGGCTCCGGATCCGCTGTGGCTGAACATCGCCCGGTTCACCCAGGGCGTGGGCTCGGGACTGATCAATCCCCAGGTGCTGGGGATGATCCAGCATTACTTCCGCGGCAAGGAACGTGGCCGCGCCTATGGCGCAATGGGCACGATGGTGGGGTTCTCCGTGGCGATCGGGCCCTTGCTTGGAGGATTGCTGATCTTCCTGCTGGGCCCAGAGACCGGTTGGCGCGCCACCTTCCTGGTCAATGTCCCGGTCGGTGCCCTGGCCATCATCCTGGCGCTGCGCTGGTTCCCCCGGCCGCTCTTTGCCCGGGTGCAGCCCGTGGACGCGGCGCCGGTTCCGGGCCGTCGCCGCAAGCACGGCACGGATCTGGACCCGGTTGGAAGCACGCTGCTGGGGCTGGGGGTGCTGGCGCTGCTGCTGCCCTTTGTCCAGGGACGTGAGAACGCCTGGGTGTGGTGGTTGCTGCCCGGGGGCCTGGCGGTGATCCTTGGCTGGATCCGCTGGGAGAAGAATTATGCGGCCCGGGGAGGATCCCCGATGGTGGACCTGGGGCTGTTTCGGATCGGCTCCTTCACCATGGGGACCTTGATTGCCGGGCTGTACTTCGTGGGGGTCACCAGCGTGTGGGTGCTGACGGCCATCTACGTCCAGGATGGGCAGGGGTTCAGTGCATTGCAGGCCGGGTTCATTGGATTCCCGGCGGCGCTTTGCGCCGCGACGAGCTCGCACCTGGCCGGGCTTCGGGTGATGGAATACGGGCGCAAGATCGTGATCTTCGGGATCCTGAGCGCACTGTTCGGACTTATCGCCAGCATCGCCGTGATCAAGCTGCATGCCGATGGGCACATCGGGTTGTGGTGGTTGCTGCTGAGTCTGTCTTTCGTGGGCATCGCCCAGGGCGCGATCATTGCCCCGAACCAGGCACTGACGATGCTCGAGGTCCCGCCCGAGGAATCCGGCAGCGCCGGAGGAGTGATGCAGACCTCCCAGCGCATCGGCACGGCGGTGGGGATCGCCATGATGACCGCCATCTTCTTCGCAACACTGCGGGCCACGGCGTGGGACACGGCGATGATCGTGGGTTTGGCGTCCATTGCCGGGATCGTGCTGCTCACGCTGTTCGTGGCGCTCGCGGACCAACGCCGCCGGACCCGTGAAAGTGCGCCGGCACCCAAACCCTAGTGCCCGGCGGTCCGCGTGCCGCGCAGCAACTCTTCCACGGTCTGCTCCCTCACCTGCCCGAAGTCCTCGTAGTGGCTCCCGACGTTTGTGAAATCCCGCGGGGTGCGCAGGACGATCGTTGCGCTGGCTCCCTGCATCGAGCCGGCCAATCCCCGCGGGGCCACCGGGACGGCCACGATGATGTCCGCTGCCTGGCAACGCGAGAGCACCTCCAGTGCAGCACGCATCGTTGCTCCGGTCGCCAGCCCGTCATCGCAGAGCACCACGGTGCGCCCGGCAACCTCGGGCGCGAAGTCGGCGAAGATCCCGGCGAGGTGTTCAAGTGCAGCGCCGGCATCAATCTCGACCTCCACGAGTTCCGCGGCGAGGCAGGAATCCAGGGCATGCTGGAGCACCGAGGGCACCAGGTACCTCCCGGTGTGGGAGTGATAGGACGCAGTGGCGCCGAAGGCGAGTTCCTTCTGGTGCGGGACGCCGAGCTTGCGCACGGCCAGCGCCCCCAGCTCGGCCCCGAGATGGCTGGCCACGGCCGCGGCGACGGGCACGCCACCGCGCAGCAATCCCAGCACCACGGCCTCGGAGCCCACCCCGCGCGCGGCCAGGGCTTCTCCCAGCAACTGGCCGGCGTGCCCCCGGTCCCGGAAGATGATCGCATTTTTCCTGCTCATCTCTCCAGTGTGCTCGACTTCCGCGCCGGGGTGAATAGCGCGGCCATTCTTTCAGCCAGACCAAGGGGTGGGCGCGCACTCCGTGGCCCGTGCCGCCGGGTTTGCCCGGCACGGGGCGCCGCCGGAGCATGGGTGCGTGCCGGGGCACGCGGGAATTGCCGTCTACATCACGGCCTTCTGGTGGAAGGCGGCGTTGTTCGCCGCCGGCGCGGTGCTCACCGCGCTGCTGCTCCAATCCCCGGTGCCGGAGGCGCTGCGGCATGTCCGGCAACCGCCCCAAAACCCCGCGGAGCGGGTTGACCGTGGCTAGGGGCGTCCGCGGAAGCCCCGGCCCTGGTCGATGTTCCTGCTGGCTTCGCGCAACGCACGGGCAACCTCGGGATCCTGCCCCTGGATGTCGTTGGCCTTGGTGTCGTTGCTGCGGAAGATGCCCAGCATGAACGGCAACACGCACAGCAGCACGATGCCGGCAATGATCACGATCGAAAGCGGGTCCATGCTCGGGTCCTCCCGGTTGTCTTGACCCCGAACCTACCACCGTTTGGTCCCGGTGGGGGCTTGTCGCTCTGCACCGCTCCGGGCGCGAACCAGGACAGGGAACCCCAGGCCCAAACTCAACAATTCGTTCCCCGTGCCACAGGATCGCTACATCCCCGATCACGCCGGGGGATTTGGCTGGGCGGTACCGGACGGGCAGGTGCTGGATTTTATCGACGATTTTGAGGCGGGCATTGGCACCTACCTTCTACGGCCGAGGGATCAAAGAGATGATGCCGCCTTGAAAACCGATCCGGCACGAGCCGCACGCGGCGGCCTGGGTGGCGGACTTGATTGACGAGTGCCAGCTGTTTAACGCCGCGGTGCTTGTCGGAGGGAGGAAAAGCGATGGTCCCGCACGGGTTGCGCCGCAGGTTGGAATGACCCGAACGACGTGGCTTCGGAAACGGCATGGCATTTTTGCGCTCCGCGGTGGTGCACCACGGGATGCGGCAGTGCACGCCAAAGGGCCGGCCCACCGTGCGGACACCATCTGGTGGTGATGTCCGCACACGGACCGGCCCTTTGGCACTCAACGCTGCTGCGCCGACGGGGGGTTTCCTAGAGCTGGTGGCCCAGCTTGAAGCCCTTGGAGTCCTCGCCCTCGGCATCCGGACGGGTGTAGGAGAAGCCGTCGGCTCCAACCGTCACCGCCATCTCCGAGGAGTCGGTGCGCTCGATGACTTCCTGCGGGTTCCCGTCGAGGTCCAGGACCAGTGAAGCCTCGGTGTACCAGGACGGAACCACCGGGTTGCCCCACCAGTCGCGGCGCTGGTTGTCGTGCACGTCCCAGGTGATGACCGGGTTGTCCGGGTCCCCGGTGTAGTAGTCCTGGGTGTAGATCTCGATGCGGTGGTCATCGGGATCCAGGATGTAGAGGTAGAACGCGTTGGAGACGCCGTGGCGTCCGGGGCCGCGCTCAATGCGGTCGGACATGCGCAGGGCGCCCATCTTGTCGCAGATCTGGATGATGTTGTGCTTCTCGTGGGTGGAGAAGGCGACGTGGTGCAGGCGCGGGCCGTTGCCGCCGGTCAGTGCGGTGTCGTGCACGGTGCCCTTGCGGTGCATCCATGCGGCGTAGGTGACGCCCTTGTCGTCCTGGATGTCCTCGGTGACGTGGAAGCCAAGATCCTCGAGGTAGGCGCGGCCGCGCGGGACATCCGGGGTGACCTGGTTGAAGTGGTCCAGTCGGACCAGCTCGCCGGCGGAGTAGATGTCGTAGCGCTGGTGCAGGCGCTCGACGTGGGTGGTCTCGAAGAAGAACTCGTAGGGGAAGCCCAACGGGTCCTCGACGCGGACCGAATCGCCGATGCCCTTGACGAAGCCTTCGGCGCGGCGTTCGGTGCGGCAGCCCAGCTCCTTGTAGTACGCCTCTGCGGCATCCACGTCCTCGTTCGAGCGCACGCGGAAGGCCATGGCCTTCAGCGCGGCAACCGGGCCCTGGGTGAGCACCAGGTTGTGGTGGATGAACTCCTCGAAGGAGCGCAGGTAGATCTGCTGGTCATCTTCCTCGGTGACGTGCAGTCCCAGGACATCGACGTAGAACTTGCGCGATGCGGCCAGGTCGGTGACGACCAGCTCGGCGTAGGCGCAACGCAGGATGTCCGGGGCGGTGACCGAGGGGGTGGGGATGGGGTTGGTGTTGGGGTTCGACATGATTCGCTCCTTCGCGAAAAAATCTGTGAAAAAGGGGGAGGGGGGAAAGGCTAGGCGCCGAACTTGGGGGTGTGCACTTCACCGAGGGTGATGTGCACTGCCTGCTGGTCGGTGTAGAAGTCGATCGAGCGGTATCCGCCCTCGTGGCCGAGGCCCGAGGCCTTCACGCCGCCGAAGGGGGAGCGCAGGTCGCGCACGTTGTGGGAGTTGAGCCACACCATGCCGGCCTCGACGTCCTGGGCGAAGTTGTGTGCGCGCTTCAGGTCGTTGGTCCACACGTAGGCCGCCAGCCCGTACCGGGTGTTGTTGGCCAGCTCCAGTGCTTCTTCGTCGGTGTCGAACGGGGTGATCGCCACGACCGGGCCAAAGATCTCTTCCTGGAAGATGCGTGCATCCGGGGCGACGTCCACGAACACGGTCGGGGCGACGTAGGAGCCGTTTTCCTGTCCGTCGGGCAGGTTTTCCGGACGCCCTCCGCCGGCCACGACGCGGCCCTCGGACTTGCCGATCTCCACGTAGCTCATGACCTTGTCGTAGTGCTCGGGGTGGACCAGCGCGCCGACCTCGGTGGCCGGATCGTGCGGGTCCCCGACCTTGATGTTCTTCGCGCGGGCCGCGTAGGCCTCAACGAACTTCTCGTAGATCGGGCGTTCGACCAGGATGCGCGAGCCGGCGGTGCAGCGCTCGCCGTTGAGCGAGAAGACCCCGAAGAGGGTGGAGTCGATGGCCGCGTCGAAGTCGGCATCGGCGAAGACGATCGCCGGGGACTTGCCGCCAAGTTCCATCGACATGCCCTTGAGGTGCTCGGCGCAGTTGCGGAAGATCAGCTGGCCGGTGGAGGACTCGCCGGTGAAGGAGATCAGCGGGACGTCCGGGTGCTTGACCAGCGCGTCGCCGGCTTCCTCGCCGATGCCGTTGACCAGGTTGAAGACGCCGTCGGGCAGGCCGGCTTCCTTGAAGATGGTGGCCCACAGGGAAGCGGAGAGCGGGGTGAACTCGGCCGGCTTGAGCACCACGGTGCAACCCGAGGCGATCGAGGGGGCGAGCTTCCAGGACTCGAGCATGAACGGGGTGTTCCACGGGGTGATCAGCCCGGCAACGCCGATGGGCTTGCGGTTCACGTAGTTCAGCTGCGAGCCCGGGACCTTCAGCGCGGTGTCGTGCTGGGCGACGATCAGATCGGCGAAGAAGCGGAAGTTCTCCGCGGCACGCTGGGCCTGGCCGCGGGCCTGGGTGATCGGCAGGCCGGTGTCGAAGGTTTCCATCTCGGCGAGGCGGTCCTCCTGGGCCACGACGGCGTCGGCGATCTTGTAGAGCACCTTGGCGCGTTCGCGCGGCTTCATGGTGGGCCACGGGCCGTTGTTGAAGGCCTCGGTGGCGGCGGCGACAGCGGCGTCGATGTCTGCCTTCTGGCCGGCGGCGGCGGTGGTGTAGGTCGTGTTGGTCACCGGGTCCAGGACATCGAAGGTTTCCCCGCCGATGGAATCGACGAACTTTCCGCCGATGTAGTGCTGGATGCTGGTGGGCAGGTTCTCTGGAACGAAGTGCTTGCTCATTTACTGGCTCCTTGTGGGTTGGGAAGAACTGTTGGTGGGAAGTATAGGTGCGGTGCCGTACGTGCTACAGCGGGGAGGCCGGGAGGTTGGCCGCCGCGAGGTAGGCGTTCAGCGTGTTGGTGCGGTGGGCCCTGGCTGCCTGTTCGATCTGAGCGGCCGGGGCCTTGGACTCGATCAGGTCCAGCAGCCGGGCGTGCTCGGCCACCGATTCCCGGGCACGGCCCGGGATGTGGGTGAAAGAGGATGAACGCATCACGGCCATCCGGTTCCAGCCGCGGTGCACGAGTTCCAGGATGTGCGGGTTGGGGCAATTGCGGTAGAGCACGGCGTGGAACTCGTTGTTCAGTTCCGTGAAGCGGGAGGCATCGAAGTCCACGAGCAGGTCGGACATGATCCGGTTGATGGACCGTGCCGCGGTGAGCTGCTCCGCGTTGATGAACGGGGCGCTCAGCGCGGTGGCCGCGCCCTCGATGATCGCCAGCGTCTGCATGGTGTGCAGGTACAAGGTGGTGTCCGATGCGGCCACCGTGGCACCAACGTTGCGTTCGAAGGTGACCAGGCCCTCGGCCTCCAGCCTGCGGATGGCCTCGCGCACCGGGACCACCGAGCACCCAAGCTCCGCGGCGATGGTGCCAAGCACCAGCCGGTAGCCGGAGCTGAATGTTCCGTCGGTGATCCGCTCGTGCAGCAGCGTGTAGGCTGCCTCTGATTTGCTGGGGGCCAAGGGGTGCCTAGATTTCCGGTTCGCCGTCGGCGACCCACTGGTTGTACTTGGCCTTCCAGTCCGCGTTCATCGGGAACAGGCCCTCGATCTTGTTGCCGTTCTTGATGTTCAGGAACACGAAGGTGTCCTGGCGTTCGGACTCCACGACCTCGTCGGCGATTTCCGCTGCCAGGTGCGGCGGGATGACCAGGATGCCATCGGCATCGGCGATGACGATGTCACCGGGCACGACGGTGGTTCCGCCACAGCCAACGGCCACGTCGTAGTCCCACGGCACGTGCTTGCGACCCAGCACCGCCGGGTGCGCGCCGTTGTGGAAGGTGGGGATGTCCAGTGCCGCTACGGCGTCGAGGTCGCGGACCCCGCCGTCGGTGATGATGGCCGCCGCACCGCGGACCTGGGTGCGCATGGCCAGGATGTCGCCCAGGGTGCCCGAGCCCTTTTCGCCGCGGGCCTCCATGACCAGGATCTCGCCCGGGACGATGGAGTCCATGACGCGCTTCTGGGCGTTGTAGCCGCCGCCGTGGGACTTGAAGAGGTCCTCGCGGTTCGGGACGTAGCGCAGCGTGCGGGCGGTGCCGATGACCTTGGTCATTCCCTTGGTGGCCTGCAGCCCGTCGACCGAGACGTTGTTCAGTCCGCGCTTGCGCAACGCACCGGAGATGGTGGCGGTGGCCACCGACATCAGCTTGGCCTTGACCTCGTCGGTGAGTGCTTCCTTGCCGGTGATCGCGGTTTCGACTCCGGCCTGCGCCGCGGTGCCGAAGGCGTCGATACGATCCGCGTCGGTGATCTTGGGCTGGTTGCCGAAGGCCGCGAAGGCCTTCGTTCCCTCCACCACGGTGGTGCCCAGGCGTCCGGTGGACAGGCCCGCGGCCTCGTCGTCGACCTGGACCTCGACGAGGTCGCCCGGGACGATGACCGAGGAGCCGGCGGGGGTGCCGGTGAGGATCACGTCCCCTGCCTTCAAGGTCATCTGCTGGGAGAGGTCGGCGACGATCTGTGCGAAGGAGAAGATCAGTTCCTCGGTGCTGGCGTCCTGCGCCAACTCCCCGTTGACCCAGGTGCGGATGCGCAGTGCGGCGGGGTTCACCGAGGCGGCCGGCAGCAGTGCCGGGCCCATCGGGGTGTAGCCGTCGCCTGACTTGGAGCGGATGTTGCTTCCCTTGTCCGCGTACTTCATGTCGTACACGCCCAGGTCGTTCGAGGCGGTGACGGCTCCGACGTGGCCCCAGGCGTCTTCAACCGAGACGCGGCGGGCTTCGGTGCCGATGACCAGGGCGATTTCGCCTTCAAAGGCCAACAGCTCGGTGCCGGCGGGGCGCTCGACGGTGGAACCGGAGGCTGCCAGCGAGGAGGAGGCCTTCATGAAGTAGGAGGGGAAGGCGGGGGTGCGTCCGCGTTGTGCGGCCCGCGAGGAGTAGGAGAGGTGTACAGCAAGAACCTTGCCGGCCTTGTCGAAGATTGACTGGTCGACCTGGACCAATGCGGTGCTTGTTGCGTCGTTGCCCACGGATTCCTCCTGTTGTGTACGAAATCGTATATGATCTAGTGTGACCGTGATCTCCGGACATGTCAAGGGGCTGGAGCGAAGTCGCTGGAAATGGGCGACGTGGGCCCGACAACCCGAATCCGTGGCTGCGACCGGTGCCGGCGGCGTTCTGCCCCCGGGCCGGGAAACGCTCAGGAATTCGGAACGATGACCCCGCGCCCGCTGATCTTCCCCGCATGCAAACGTGCGTATGCCTCAGGGCCCTCGTCGAGGCCGTAGGTCTCCACCTCGACGTCGATCGCGCCGCTGCGGGCCAGATCCAGCACCTCGATGAGCTCCGAACGCGAACCCCAGTAAGGCGCCCGGACGGTGACGTTGTTCGCCATGGTTCCGTATCCCACCGGCAGGGCTCCGCCGCCAATGCCAACGATGGTCACGTCGCCCTCGGCCGCCGCGATGGATCCCGCCAGTTCAACGGTCGGCTGGGCACCGACAAAGTCGAAGACGGCGTCCGCACCGAGCCCGTTGGTGATGTCCCTGATGCCGGCGGAGGCATTTCCATCGGATGGCAGGGCCTGGTGCGCCCCCACTTTACGGGCCAGTTCGAGCTTCTCGTCGTTGAGGTCCAGGGCGATGACCGTGGCTCCGGAGAGGGCGCGCAGGATCTGGATCCCCACATGTCCCAGGCCACCGGCGCCGATGACAACGGCCGTGCTGCCGGCACCGAGCTTGGGAAGGGATGCCTTGATCGCGGAGTACGGGGTCAATCCCGCATCGGTGAGCGAGACGTTCTTCACCGGGTCCAGATCACCCAGCGGCACCAGGTGCCGGGGATCGTTGACGATCATGTATTCGGCCATGGCGCCCGGGGCGCCGAGTCCTGGAGGGTGGATGCCCTCGGCCTTGGCACGGATGCAATAGTTTTCCTTGCCCTGGGCGTACTTGATGCAGCGGCCGCATCCCCATGGGCCGTAGACGACCACCGAATCGCCAAGGGTGAGGCCCTGAACCCCCTCGCCCAACGCCTCGATGGTGCCGGCTCCCTCATGACCAAGGGTCAGCGGCAGTGCGAAGGGCAGCTGTTCCTTCCCCAGCCCCATGACGAATTCGTCCGAGTGGCACATCCCTGAGGCCGTGACCTTGAGCAGTACCTGGCCGGGACCCACCCTCGGATCGTCGATCTGCACCACCTCGGGACGTCCGCCAACGCTGCGATACTGGATGGCTTTCATGGGGCCTCACTTTTGATCGGGAAATTCAGTCTAACGAGGCGCGGTGCGCCCTTTCAACGGCGGGAGCCGGCCCGTTGGGAAGCCGCCGCGGGATCAGCCTGGAGCGGTCCCACGTGGATCGGAACCTTGGGTCGGGCCATCCAATGCGGCACTGGCGCTCCACGTCACCGAGGCAGCCGCATCGAGCTTCCTTCGAGCCCGGGAAGGTGGTACACGCAATAGGTGCACATTCAGGATCCCGGGTTCGGGATAAGGTGCGGGACTAGGGGAATCCCGGAAACATCTCACGCGGGGCCGCGCCGGCCCGGGTCAGGAAACATACCGGGGCCACTGTCAGCGGTGTGTTCACGGGGGCGGCCGAACCACTGAATTTCCCGCACCAGCAAGTCCGAGATCGGCCAGGGTTTCGTGGAACGGACGTGCCGCCCGGTGGGCTTGATATTTAGAGGAAGGGCCGTAGCGGCCGCAGGATGGCTTCGCTGATCCGGGCCGCGACGTAGCGTTCCTTCCAGTGCGAAAGTGTCAGTTCGGTGCAGTTTGCGCTGTCGATTGCAAAGATTTCCTCCATGTTCGAGGCAAACGCGTGGTCGTGGATCTCCACGTTCGTTTCGTAATTTCCGGTCAGGCTCAAACGGTCGATGTTTGCGGTGCCAACCGTGGACCAGAGACCATCGACGGTGGCGGTCTTGGCATGGATCATCGCGTTGCGGAAGCGCAGGACGGTCACCCCGGCGCGCAGCAGCGAGGTGTAGAACCCGCGGGAGAGCCAGTCCGCAAGGACGTGGTTGGAGTTCAGGGGCAGAATGAGCCTGACATCGACGCCCCGTTTGCTGGCGGCCAGCAGGGCATGGAGGATCTGCTGGTCCGGAATGAAGTAGGCGGTGGTGATGTAGATGTGGCTGCTGGCACGATTGATGACGTCCAGGTAAAGGCCCCGGATCGGGTACACCAGCAAGGCCGGGATATTGCTCACGGTCTGGATGTGCAGATCCCACGCGTGCGGGGGATGGTGGGGAATCTGCGGAACCCCACCCACGGCGTTCCACACGATGGCAAAGGTCTGGCGCAGGTCCCAGACCGAAGCGCCGGTGATCCGGAGGTGGGTGTCGCGCCATTCGGTGGCGTACAGCGATCCGATGTTGTATCCGCCGACGAATCCGATCGCGTCATCGACGACCAACAACTTGCGGTGGTCCAGACCGGTGCTGCGCAGCGGGGCCAACAGCCTGGAGGGTCGAAGCACCGGGAAGCGGTAGACATGGATGCCAGGGTGGAATGTGAAGAACGACGGGGGAACGACCAGATTGGCGAAACCGTCATAGACCACGAAGACTTCCACCCCGCGCTCGGCAGCCTCGTTCAACGCTTCCTTGAACCGTGTTCCGGTCTTATCGGATTTCCAGATGTACGTTTCCAGGAAGACACGCTTTTTGGCGTTCCGAATAGCGTTGAGCATGTCTGCATAGAGGTCTTCACCGTAGGTGTAGATCGTCACCTCCGAATCCGCGACGGGAGTGTCGAACACTCCGGGATGCGGGAAGTTCGAGCGTTTCTTGCGCTGCCGGTTCTTTATGGCGTCAAAGACGACCAGAAAGCCGATCACTGCTGCCTGAACGGCCAAGTACGCCAAGACCAGTCGGGTGGCCAGTCTTTTGACCATGGCCACAACGGAAACGGGTTTCTCGGGAAGCATGCCCCAAGCTTAGCCGCGGGTACCACGTGGTACCCGCCGGAGCGGGCTTGGACCTGTGTCTGGTGAGGTGGGTTGTGCCCTGATCCTGAAGAATTTCCAAGCACTGGGGATCCGGAGGGGAACCGGACCCGCAACCGTGTTCGCCAGGCCATGGGCCAAGGGATCAATGCTTAACCCTGACCGCATCGGCGGGCACTTCGTGGCTAAGCAGCCGCTGAGCAACCAAGACGGTGCCTGCGCGCCACGTGCCGTGCATCCAGCGGCCCCTGGCTCAGCGCACGTCGCCGGTTCGGTGGGTCGGGGCTGTGAAGGGGGCTGTCACTTCGCTGAGACGGTGGCGTTATCCTTTGTCGAGCCGGTTAGCCACACCGCTGCTTCCGGGGTGGCGGAGCGGAAGGTGAAGGACTGTTCCAGATAGAGGTGGACGGAATCCGCATCGTGGTGGCTGTACCCCACGGAGAGATCCTGTCCGGACTCGAACAGGAAGTCTCCACCGCGCTGGCTGAGCACGATGGCGCCGCTCACCCCCGGGGCCCACACGATGGGCCCACCCAGGATCTGCCGGATATGCTCCGCCAAGAGGTATCCGCCGCGTTCGGTGAATTCCATGACGGCGGTGTAGTGGCCCGGGCCCATGGCCATCGCGAAGGGTCCTCCGATGCCGTTTCCCAGGAGCATGGCAACGGCCTTGGCGACGCGCTTGGGATAGTCGTTGAAATCCTTGACCCGCGGGATGCCCGGGTTCGGCGTGGAGTCGGTGACCCCGGAAATCGAGGCCTGGGGCCACCCGTGAAGCACTGCGGTGTTTTCCATGCTGGCCATGCGCAGGGCGGCGGCATCAAGGCTTTGCAGGTCGACGTCGGCTGCGCCGCGGTCGTTGTCCAGCAATTCCCCCGGGAAACGCTGAAGTCGCATCGGACTTCAACCATCGCCATGGTTTGGCGCCTTTTTGCCGATATCCCGCTCGCCGGATCACTCTCAACCGGTTCGACACGACCAAGGTTGGTCGCCGAATGTTCCCAGCCCAGCGGGCCCGCGAAGTCGACTAGCCGCCGGGCGCCCAACGCGACTTCCAAGTGGTCCCGTGCTTCGTCGTCCAGCAGTTTCCAGCCCTTCTCGGAGATGGGGGCAAGGCTGCGCAGCAAATGGTTCGATGTCATTCCCGGGGCTCCTTCAAGCTTCCTATGCCAAGCGAATTCCCGTTGGCCCCCGGTTGAGGTGCCTCCGGGCCGGAGGAATCCGCGGCAGCCTCCGCAGCCTCGCCGTTCTCGACGATGTCACCGTCCTGAAACAGGATTCCGCGAGCAATGCGGCGCCATTGGGGTTTGGACCTCAGCAGGAATTCAAGTTCCATGCTGAAGTGCTTGTATTCCTCGCCCAGTGAGTTTTCCATGATCCTGCGGGCCGTTGCATCGCCCTCGACGGAGATCCGTTGTTCATACCAGCCGATTGCCTCGGCTTCCTCTGTGAGGTTGGCGCACATGCGGGCAAACGTGCGGGTTTGGGCAGAGAGCTCGGCTGGTGGTTCGTGGTACTGGTCGGAGCCCATCGAAGTCCCTTCCCTGGAAAAGTCCGTGGAACTTCATCATACGTGGCGTGGATCACCTGGCTAGGGGCAGGCCGCCAAATAAATCAATGAGCAAAATGTGGCCTTGCCGTTGTCCGGGCAGGGTGAAGTCCTGCGTGGCCTGACCGACCGGTGAAGGCTAGAAGTCGTGGCCGCCGTCACCGATGCCGGGCATGCCGGGATGATAGCGGCGCAGGTGTACACGCCTGGTGAAACGGATCGCCGGACGAATCAGCATCTCGACACTGCCGATCACAAACAGCCACGTTGCGGCGTAGGTCGTGGACGGTGAGAAGAAGAGGAAACTGCCCACCAGGAACCACGCTCCGATGAGCAGGTCGTTCACGATGCTGATCGTCTCGTAGCGTTGACGGATCACGAGTTCCTCGTGGCCCAAGTGCAATATCAATGGACGGTCATTGCCGTCGATCTCCCCGGGATTCGATGCCTTGGTCATCTTCTGGACTCTACCGCCATGCAGCGGCGCTTTTCTCGTGGCTCGTCAACGAATGGAGGATCTGTGTGGCCGGCGGGAAGCCGGTGACTTTTATTCCGGGAGCCCGGGCCCCGAAACGGACTGGTCCGCTGACTGGCCGGCGAGGCCCGCTTCGCTTCGCCGCCAGTGGCGAAGCACCACCCTGAGCCAATTGATCCCGATCAGGGACAAGATGAGCATCCCCCCGTAGTAGAGGATTTGCGAGATCGACATGACCTCGGGGGCGACAGCGGGGGGAAGATAGCCGTTGGTGACCTCGAAGTGGAAGGTCCCGGTGAAAAGGAGGGCCAAGAACGAGCTCAACGGGCCCAGCAGATCCCACATGGAATGAAGCAGCGCCACGCCGATGAAGGTCAGCACCAGCCGAAGTACGGGACGGCGTGACCGCCTCATCGAGAAGAGTGTCGCGCCGAGGATGGCGGTCCACAGGACGTGTCCGACCGGTGAAAGCCCGGCGCGCAGGACTTCCGTTCCGACGAGGCCGGAAAGGTTGATGCTGTTTTGGCCCAGCGCGGCGTTGAAGGCGTACCCGGCTGACTCGAATGCCGCGAACCCGGCCCCGACGACGGCGCCCAGGGAGGCGCCCAGGCCCGCGGTGCGGTTGGCGATGCCCCGGGCGGCGACAAACAGCACGCAAAGCTTGATGAATTCCTCAATGAAACCAACCAGCACGAAGAGCACCAGGGAGGAGCCGATCTCGGCTTCGAGCAGGGATGCACCCAGGACCCCGAAGATGCCGCCGATAAAGAACGCGGAGAACAACCGGACCGGGGACAAAGTGGCTTCCTGGCGTGCCCCGACGTAAAGAACAACGACAAAAGGCACCAGAAAGCTGCCCAGCAGGATGATGGTGGGAACAAGATTGGTGTTGCTGGTTTGGACCGTTACGTAGATCGTGAGAATCCATAGCACCACTCCGCCCAACAAGACCTTCCACCAGTAGCCGCGCATGCTCGAGCCGGCTTTAGCCGTGGTCTTGGTCATCGGTGCACCTTCCCCGTCCATTGCGCACGCAGACCGGCGGCGGGCAACGCGACGGTTCATGGTGCATCTAAGGACACGAACGCTACCCCCGGCAACGGCAGGCGGCAATGGACGAGGCCAGAAGTACCTGGATCTGTTGAACGGCGGATCACTGTGGACATTTCGATGTTTGGACCCGGGAAGAATGTCCGGTTTCATGCCGCGTCCCCTATGATGCAGTTACCCAGCCGAAGCTAGTGCCCGGCTCGGTCGGACTTGTCCTCCTTCAATCCGTACGGGTCCCGCCGGCCCACGGAGGCGCGGTTTTCTGAAATCATGGGGCCCAACCCGGAGCTTTGATGTACTGCCTCATGGGGGGTGCATTGCATGTCAGCGTTTCCCTGGGTCCTACCACACCACAGACGTCCAGTAGATATCTGTGAGCGAGCGAAGAACATCCAGTCACGCAGGTGACCGAACGAAGTGGATCCAGCGCGAGTCCGACACGTGCCTGCGTCATCGCATCAACCATGAAGGAAATCAGTGAAGGCGCCGAAACTGGTCAAGGTGTTGACGCCTCTGGGAGTTCTGACAGCAGTGGATCCCGTATTTGACAATCTTTGGCGAGCCATCCGGGGAATGCTGGGTCCTTCACCAGCAAAAAACTGATCAAGGATCTACCGATGGGCACCTCGCCCGTCCGTCCCACGTCCAGCGTCCCAGCGAGACTTTCTCTGGTGCGGTGTTACTGTACTTGCTGGCCGGTACACCACGTGCGGACCCGGTGTTCGTCGCGATGTTCGTGGTTCACGCCGGCCTCAATGTCCCGGCTACCGAATCATTAGCCCAAGCTCGCCGGAAACCACCGATGTCCAGGCTGTGCTCCAGCACCCCCCCATCCGGCGGAACAGCCAGGCACTGCAAGAAGGGCTCCGGAGGAAAGCGGAAAAGCGGTCCACACCGGGACTGTTGCCCCTGAAAGTGCGCAGGAGAGCGAAGCGGTACGGGTTAACCCCGATGAATGCCGACGCCTCCGGAACGCTTCCTTACAGCGTGATCACCGTGTTTGGACTTGATCCCTGCGCGTGGCATCCCTGGCTTGACAGTGCCTGGCCCTGTCCGCCGGCGGGGTATAACGGGGTCAGGCCACGTCGCGCTATGCATCGTTCCGGGGGGCGGGTCAGTGGCAGATTCTACGAGCTCTGTTTTCCGTATGCTTGTTAAGATCGGTCCAGCAAGGTCCGGTATATCTGGCGGTGGATCTTGGCCAGGTGGTTTCGTTGGGACCGGCGACCGGAGGCCTCCGGACCCGCAAGACCTTCTCTATCAAGAAGACCGAGCAGGGCTTTTTCGAGCGAGTCCTCGTCCACCCCGTCCTCGGTGAGTCGGAACTGCGCGATCGAGGAATCCTGCTCGGCGTAGTGTCCGCAGTCCGGGACCGCCACGTGGGTGCCTACATCCAACGCAGCTTCAAGCCAGCCGGAGTGTGTCCCAAAACGGTAGGGAAGGACATTGACATCCAGCGAGGCCAGATAGGAAAAAAGCTCAGACTCGCTGAAGTAGTTGTGTGCTTCGAGCTCCCAGAGTCCCGCTGCTGCCCCGGCATGTAATTTGTGGGCCAGGACCGGGTGGTATTCGGGATGGCCCGGGTCCAGAGGTTGGGCATGGATGTTGACTTGGAGCACCGCCTCCGGCATTCGAGCCACCACGCGAGACAGCGGATCGAGGATAGCCGGATCGATGTTTGGACGAAGCCCCTTCAGATGCACACCAATCCTTTGCGGTCGGCGCGGAACGGCATCCGTGACGCAGGATCGGCGCTCGGCCCTGATGCTCTTCTTCGACCCCAGATCAAAGACTTTGGGGTGGGGCATGACCAGGGCATCTACACCCCAACGTTCATGGATTTCTCGCGCGGCACCGGCGGTGAGGGTGATGAGCTTATCCGCGTGGGGGATCAAGACATCAAGTAGCAGGCGGTGCGCCGCGGGATCCGGTTGGTGTGGATTCACCAAGTCGTGAACGGTGTAAACCAATGGCTTCTCGTGCAGACGTAGCTCAGCGACGAGGCTGCGCAAACGCGCCGGGTCCGCAGCGTCGAAGCCGAAATGGATGTGCATCAAATCGAATGCGTCGTGGTTGGTGCGGATCCATTGGGGTGTGAGCATGACCGGTGGCCACCATCCGGACTCGATGGACCGGGCACCTTCCTCCGGTAAGGGATCTGGCAATCTCAGCACCTGTGCGTGCCCGGTGTCAGCGACTTCCTCCAAGTGCCGGATATAGACCTGGTTGCAGGGAACGGACGCGACCTTTACTGCGTCCCGGATTTGTGGACTTTTCAAGCTCTGCTCCTGTGAGGTGCGGGGATTGGGCCTGGACGTATGCTAAGTGAAGCGCCCTGTCCGCGTGATATGTGCTTCGGACGCGGGATCAGGCGGGGGATCAATACTGGAAAAGGGAAATAATGCCGCAGCGAAAATTCTCTGTCTTGGTGATCGCCCATGGCAGGGCGGCCCATTTGCAGCAACTTTTGACTGGTGTGGAGCGGTCGCTCGAGCCCCCGGGCGAGGTGGTCCTGGTGTACATGGATGAGCCGCATCCGGAGGAGCTCAGCTGCTCCTTGCCGCTGCGGATTCACCATGTCTCTTCGGGCGGCGCGGAAACCGGACTCCCACTGGCCAGGGCACGCAACACGGCCGCCGCGGTGGCTACTTTTCCGTACCTGGTGTTCCTGGATGTGGATTGCATTCCCTCCGCGGAGCTGTTCACCGCCATGGTGGACGCCATTGAGGGCAAGCCGGTGCTGGCCATGGCGGAGCCGCGATATCTTCGGGCAGCGTTGGAAACAGGTTTCTCCTACGACGATTCCTCGCTGGTGGAAGCCTCCGTTGCCCACCACGCCCGGAGAAGTCTGGCCGAAGGCGGGAATGAATCGCGCCACGAGATGTTCTGGTCGCTGGGTTTTTCCATCAAGGCCGAACTGTTTGGCAGGCTGGGGGGTTTCGATGGGGGATTCACCGGCTATGGAGGCGAGGATACGGACTTTGCCTTCCGTGTGCGCTCTGCAGGGATACCCATGCGCTTCGTCACCGAAGCGTTGTTCCACCAGCATCACGGGGTCCACAAGCCGCCGTTGAACCACTTCGAAGCCATCGTTGCCAACGCACGGCTGTTCCATGAGCGATGGGGTAGCTGGCCGATGGAGGGATGGCTTGGCGCCTTCGCTTCTGCGGGACTGTTGGAGTGGAACCCGGAAAGCACCGTGCTCACGATGCTGCGGACCCCCACCCGTGCGGAAATCGAGTCTGCGCGCAGCAGCGACCCCTATTAAAGGCAAGATCATGAACCGGCTCGTTGCACGCAATCCGCAAGCATGGATTCCACGGCGGCAGTGAAACGTCCTTCAGAGACGAACAGGGACTCGGCAAGGGCGCCGGGAACCGACCCGGCAACCCGTTCCAACGTGGTTTCCCAGTCGGTGTGCAAGCCCCACGTTTCCACATGCGGGATCCCGGCAGTCCGCCCCAAGGCCCTGGCGAATTCAAGCTGTTCATCGTGCGGCCTTGGCTCCGGGACCAAGAGGACAGGTCGTCCGCTTGCTGCAGCTGCAACCACAGCATTGTGCCCGGCTGAACTGATGACAACATCGGCATTGCGGAGCGCCAAACCAGGATCACCTAGTACTCCGAGCAATTGCAGGTTCCGGGGCAACACTGAACCGTCATCCTCCACGGCACCGGCAACCCGCCATTGCCAAAGCGGTGAAGCCGCGGCAGCCGCGGCCAGATGCCGAAGCGGGATAGAGGAAGCCAAGGAGGTCTGCACCACGACGCGGCGTTGGTCAACGGACGCGTAGGGCACGGACACTGGAAGTTGCTTGGCGCAGCCATGCATGGGAGCGCCCAGGTAGTGGCTCTTGGCCCCGTAGGCATTCAAATGTGCTGGGTGCTCGAGTGCGGAGGGGAAATAGGCGAAGATGACATCGGACACCGCGTAGGCCATTTGGTGGGCGGGATCCTCTCGATCCCCGGGCATCCGGCGGAAAGCCACGGGATAGCCACTGAGCCTGGCGAACAGGGCGACTTCCACGGAAACATCGACCATGACCACATTCGGGGTGAATCGCTCCCAGGCACGATTCAACAACGCAAAGCGCTGCTGGATTGATGTTCCAACCGGTGCGTAGTGCAGCGGGTCTCCTGGACGCATCTTGCCCGGGTGCTGGCCGGGCCCGGCGTCCGGAGGCAAAGCAACGTACTCCACGTCTGCGGACAGAAGATCCGTTCGGCGCTCGCCGGTGCTTGCGACCTGTACCTCCAAACCCCCCAGCTCCGCCAAGCGTTGGGCGTGGCGAAGATGCCCGGTGCCAAAATGATGTGCGTAATAGGCGACCTTGTAACTCATGCTCTGCGCCCTGATGCATCGTGGCGCACTGCTGTCACGGAGCCCAGCTGCGCTTCATAGGCATCGAGCATTGCCTCGTGGGAGAACGCACGCACGCTACGGCGGACTTCGCTGCGATCCATGTCCCTTGCCGCGAAAATGGCTTCCGCCAATGCTTCGACTTCCCTGCTTCTGGCCACGACACCGGCTCTGGAGCCAATGATCTCTTTCATGGCCCCGGCGGGCAACGCAGCTACGGGTGCGCCACAGGCCATCGCTTCGAGTGTGGTCAGGCCGAACGGTTCTTCCCACATCGGGGATGAAACGAATATTTGCGACGAAGCAATCATGTTGCGCAGCGCGGGCTGTTCTAAATGCCCGAGATAGCTGATTTGCCCGTCAAGTTCTGGTTCAATCAGGGTCCTGAAATATTCAGTGTCCTGCACCGGACCGGCGATACGCAGTTTCATGTTCGTGGCGCGAGCCGCCGCTATGGCCAGATGGGTTCCCTTTTCAGGGGTGATCCTGCCGGTCCAGGCGGCTGTGCCTGGAACCACCTGGATGTCCGTGTGCCAATGGTTCAGGACAATGCCGTTGTGGGCCACCTCGATGTCCGGCAGAAACTGCCGCCACTGGACGGCATTGGCGTGGGAGACCGTCACATGACGATGCCTGGCATCCGGCTCCCAGCCTGCGGCACCGAAGATCTCTGCCAGACGCGGCAAAACAGGTGTGTGTAGAACATGCACTGTAGGGACGTTTGTGAGTTCCAGATGGGGAACCGGGCTCAGGGAATTGTTTAATACGGCGTCGAATCCTTTTTCACGGATCCTGGCAATGGCCCGTCCCATTGCGGAGTCAAGCGTTAGATGCTGGCGATGCCGCCCCTCACTGTCGGGGTAGCCGTGCACGGCGTAGCTGCGCGGCAGCACTGCTTCCACCTGACCTCGCGACACACTGCCTTCTTTAGCGAAAAGGGTGACGTCGTGCCCGCGCTTGGATAAACCTGCTACCAGATGCGCCGTGTGCGATTCCATGCCGCCGGCAAATGGTTGGGCGATGGGGTGGTGAAGGTGCGCCAAGACAGCGAGTTTCATCGGATCTCCCTTTGGTGGGCTCTAGCGGCAGAAATAGCGGCCAGTGGCAATGTGCCCCCTCGCCGGTTCGCGACCAAGCCAGTTGAGTGGTTGTTGACTGCGATCCAAGAGGGGATTTTTCATCAGGATATGGCCTCTGGACCGGTATGGCATAGCGTTTGGTCGCTTGCACGTCCTGACCCATGTACACCGGCACCCAAACTCGTGGAAGTCAGACAACGCCGTGCCAGGCTCTTGCCGAACGACGAGCTCGGTGATGGAATGAGGCCCCGATCGTAGGCACGCTTGGGATTGCCGCAACACGCACAAAAGGGCGCTACAATACTGCACACATACTGGAACCAACGCATCTCTCAAGAGCTGGAGGGAGGTTCCGTTGCCAGAAAAAAACAATGAGAGCATCAACGACAAGGAGCTTTACGGGGAACTGTTCGAGGAAGGGAACCCGAAGCAAAAGTTGGC